>DASPXX010000147.1:0-8911 GCA_035637095.1 Thermoanaerobaculia bacterium | reverse complement strand
GGCGGGAGGCTCGGCACCGAGGCGGAAGCCGAGGAGCAGACCGCCTCCGCCGATGGCGACGGTCGCCAGGAACTGCCGGCGCGTGGTCCTCATCGCCGCGCCTCCTGCCGGGCCAGCTCGGCCGCGCGCGGCTCCCCGTTGATCCAGACCTCGGTCGCAGACATGAGGACCTCCCTTGCGGGACTATACGGGACGGGCCGCGCGAAGTTTTCCGGGGTTCCACAGAGGCCAGCCTATGAAGGAAACCTTCGCTGTTGGCCCAAGTCTTGCCCGAGCGTGCTCTTCCCTCATTTCGTCTTGACGCACTTGTTCGCCGCGTTCGACCACTCGTACGGGTAGCCGTAGACGCCGTCGAGGAACGGCGCCGGGCTCCAGAGGCACTTGTCCCCCATCTCGAAGCCGCTGCTGTCATACCAGGCGTTGAAAAGCGGGTTCGTGACCGTCGCGCGCGTCGAATAAGCCACCAGGTGCTCTTGACTCTGCGCTGCCGTCCAGCCGGCGATCTGGCACCCGCTACAGCTCGCGTAGGGTTGGACGGTGTATTTCACCGCGCTGGCGCCACTGCCGAAGAAATTGTGATAGGTGCAATACGCGAGGGCCGGTCCGCCGCAGGAGGTGCTCGAGCCAAATGACGAATAGGAGGTCGAAGGGAGGAAGACCTCGTAGATCGTACTGGAGTCGAAGGCATGAGTCGCCAGATACCTCTGGATCTCAGCCCGCACATCGTTGTCGGTGACGTTTGCCGGCGGCGTCGAGGTGTCGAACCAATCGGCGGTGCCCGACGCGAGATTCGACAGTTGGATGAATTGCCTCACGCCGCCAACGATTTGATAATACTGCGTGATCACATTGTATTCGCGGGACGTGCCGAACTGATTGCGAAAGGCGATCAGCGACTGGGCGTAGGCGTAGTCGGGGGAAGCCGGGTTGGTGAAGCCAGGCCCCCAGAAGATGTTGACCACCTTGGCAGAAATAATCACAGGGCCGCCGTGGTAGGTGACGGCCGCGCCCGCATTCATGGCGAAGCCGGACAGGCAACACGACAGTGCCAGCGCACACCAGAGTCTAGGTCTCATTGCTTTTTCTCCCAAAAAAGAGCCGTGAATGCGCAAGTAACGGCGAAACCTCGCCGGCTTGCGAGAGGCACCTAAAGAGTAAGGTGTGCGGCGAGGCGAAATGCGGGCAGGACGGTCCCCACCAGCAAAAGGGATCGGGAGCTGCTGCTGGGTCGTGGGCAGGTTCTGGCGGCCGACTGAGGGGGCTGAGGGGCCAGGCATCTATGTTGGCTGCTCGTGCCTCGGGGGAGTCAGTCCACGCTATCGAGGCCGTCGATGAGCCAGGCGTGGAGACCGGCGAGAGCTGCCACGGCCATGGCCCCGATGGCTCCGGCGATCAGAGCTTTTCGGATCGTTGAGCTCACAGCGACAGCCGTGCTGCGGCGCTATGCATGAACCTTTTCTCTCAGCATCTCGTTCACCAGGCGGCTGACCGCAATTCCGCGCTCGTGAGCTTGAACTGAGAGCACCTTCATCAAGTCTTCGTCCAACTCGATTTCAAAGCGCCGTCGTTTCAGCTCCGCATGCACATCAACGTTTTCAAAGCTGTTCTGGTAATCAGTTGTGTCATGTGTCTCCCAGAACTCAGCCGCCTCTTCGTAGCTGGCGAACTCATCTGGTATTGGGTCAACTTGCTTTGTTTGGCTCATAGTACCTCCGCTCTGAGCTCGTCATCTCACGCGCCGAGATGGGCAAGGCTGCGGTCTTGTATTTACAGATGAAGAAAACAACCAGGTATCGCCCCTCATCCGTTTGTCCGTAGGCGACATAGAGATCTTCGCCTTTCACCTTCCCCTTCTGCGCCCGCCGAACATGCGGCTTATAAAACAAAACCTGCTCGACTTCAGCGGTCGTAACGCCGTGTTTGGCTTCGAGCTTGTCAACGAACACGTCCTTCCAGATGACCTCATGCAGTTGCATTATGCTCCACCAAGGGCAGTGTTCATAGCGCCACGAAGCTTACCACAGCCTCCCTCCGAGGTCGGCATCGGGTCATCGGTCCCTGGAATCAGACGCCGTTCTTTCTTGCAACGGCAGGCGACGCGGGCTAACCTGCCCCGGGTGACGACAGAGACTCCGATCGACAGCGAGCGCTCGCGGCGCATTGGGGAGATCGTCAGGGCGGCTCTAGAGCTCCCCGAGGCGGAGCGCGCCGCCTTCCTCGACGAGGCTTGCGGCGGCGATGACATCTTGCGCCGGCAAGTCGAGGTGCTCCTGACCGCGGATCACACGCAGGCGGGTTTCGCGGACTCTCCTCCTCCATCTCGCGACCTGATCGGCTCGACCCTCTTCCACTACCGGATCGTCGACCGGCTCGGCTCCGGAGGGATGGGCGAGGTCTACCTGGCGGAGGATGAGAGGCTCGGCCGCCGGGTGGCTCTCAAGGTGCTGCCTCCGGAGCTCGCCGGGCATCCGGAGCGGCTGGCTCGCTTCCGCCGCGAGGCGCGGACGGTCGCCTCCCTCAATCATCCCAACATCGTCACCCTCCATTCCATCGAGGACGAGCAGGGTCTCCACTTCCTCACCATGGAGCTGGTCGAGGGTGGCACTTTGGTCGACAGGATCGTCCCCGGCGGCCTGGAGACCGGTGAGCTGCTGCGCTTCGCCATCCCGCTCGCCGACGCCGTCGCCGCCGCGCACGCCAAAGGGATCACCCACCGCGATCTCAAGCCCGCGAACGTGATGGTTGCGAGCGACGGCCGGATCAAGGTCCTCGACTTCGGCATCGCCAAGCCGGTCGCCCGGGAGCGTGCGGCGTCCACCAGCCTCACCCTGGACGGGCGGGTGTTGGGCACGGTCGCCTACATGTCTCCCGAGCAGGCGGTGGGGCATCCGGTGGACCCACGTTCGGACGTCTTCTCTCTGGGTACCGTGCTCTACGAGCTCACGACCGGCGAGCACCCGTTCGCCGCGACGTCCCGGGCCGAAACCATGTCGAAGATCCTCCGCGACACGCCGGCGCCGGTGACCGGCCGCAACGCCCGGCTCCCCCACCGGCTGGAGGAGATCCTCGACCGATGTCTGGAGAAGGAGCCCGAGCAGAGATACCAGGACGCCGGTGGCCTCCGCGACGACCTGCTCGGCCTCCAGCGCGAGCTCGACGAGGGGCGGATCCCCGGTCCGCGGCCTCGCCGCCTCGGGCTCGCGGTCGCTGGCGTCCTGGTGGTGGCCACGCTCGCCGGCCTCGCCCTCCTGTGGACGGGCCGCTCGCAGCAGGCTCCGGAACACCCTTCAGCCAGGACGTCTCTCCCCCCTCGAACCGCCGCCGCCGTACCGGCCCGCACGGCCGTAGCGGTGCTCCACTTCCAGAACCTCACCGGCGATCCGCAGCTCGACTGGCTGCGCGCGGGCCTCCCCGAGATGCTGGTGACCGATCTGTCGCAATCCCCCCGGCTCGACGTCCTGGGAAGCGACCGCGTCTATCAGATCCTCACCGACCTCGACGCTCTCGGGAACCGTCCCATCTCCTTCGAGCAGGTCCAGAAGGTGGCGCAGCGGGCCGCGGTGCGCAAGGTGATCCTGGGGAGCTTCGCGCGGGTGGGGAGCAATGTCTTGATCGCCTTTCAGATCGAGGACGCGGAGACCGGCAGGATCCTCGGCAGCGAGCGGGTGCAGGGGCCGGGGGGCGACCGGCTGCTGTCGCTGGTCGACGCGCTGGCAGCGGCAGTGCACCGCCACCTCGACGTGGTCACTCCGTCCGGCGCTCCGGTGATGCTGCAGGACGTGACCACCTCGTCCCCCGCCGCTTGGCGCCTGTATGCCGAGGCGCTCGCGCTGAGCTACCAGGCCAAGAGCTCCGAGGCGATCGTGCTGCTCGAAAAGGCCGTGGAGCTCGATCCCGACTTCGCCCTGGCCCTGGCTGACCTGGGCACGCTCCACGGCAACCTCGGCCACCAGGAGCTCTCCAGGGTCTACACGGGGCGGGCCGTCGAGAAGTCCGCGCGCCTGCCGGTGCACCTGCGCTGGTTGATCCAGGGGCGGTACTACGCGAAGAGATGGGGGACGTACGGACAGGCGATCGCGAGCTTCCAGAAGACCCTGGCCCTCTTTCCCGGCCGGGATGCGCCGCGCAACAACCTGGCCAATCTCGAGGCGTCCCTGGAACGCTACGACAGCGCGATCAAGGATTACGAGACTCTTCTCGCTCAAGGGACGAGATTCGCGCCGACCACGATCTCCGCGGCCAACGTCTACGCCGCTCTCGACCGGTTCGAGCCAGGGTACCGGCTTCTGCTCGACCTGGCCGCCCGCGAGCCGGACAGCTGGATCGCGCAGGCGGGGCTCGGCTGGCTTTTGATCCAGTGGGGCAAGCTCGATGAAGCCGGCGCGGCACTGGACCGGGCGGCGGCGTTGCGGCCCGGGGACGACGTGGTTCTTCAGGCCCAATGGCGCCTTGCGGTGCTGCGCGAGGACTGGCCGCAGGCGGAGAGCGCGGCACGGGAGCTGGAAGGCCTCGGAGATCCTTACGCCCGCTGGCGCGGAGCCCTCTCCCGCGCCCGCGACGCCCAGTTCCGCGGCGACTTCGCAGCGGCCCTGGACCATCTCGCCACGGCGGCCCGCGCCTTCCCGCGGCCGGAGGCCTATGCGGCCATGGCGCACTGCTGGACGGCCGACCTCCTCCTCGACCTGGGTGAGCCGGCCCGGGCGCTCGCCGAGGCCCAGAGCGCGCAGCGGATCGCGCCCGGGGACTGGCCGGAGCTCCAGGGAATGTTCCTCGCCGCGCTCGCCCAGCAGGAGCTCGGACGGCCGGCCGAGGCGGACGTCCTGCTCGCGGAGCTCGAACGGCGCGAGGCGATCAACCCGAATGCCGTGGAAGAACGGCAGATCCTCCGCCTGGAAGGGCGGCTCGCCCTCGCCCGCGGCAACCCGGAGCGCGCCGTCCGCTTTCTCCAGGAGGCGGCGTCGCGGCTGCCTGCGCGCGGCGTGGAAATCCACCGGTATGTCCAACCCGACCATGTGCCGGTCTGGTATGACCTGGGCCGGGCCGAGCTTGCCGCCGGCCATCCCAAACAGGCCCGGGAACAGCTCGAGAAGGTGACGGCGAGCGGTGCCGAGCACATCGAGTTTCCGGTGGCCTATGCCCGCAGCTTCGAGCTCCTGAAGCGCCTATCCCCCCGGCCCTGAGCCCGGTCCGCCCTGGTCCTGCGTGATCGGCCGCGCGCCATCGCCGAGATATTCGCAGATGATGCGGAAGTCGCCTTTGCGCAGCACCGCTTTCTCTTCATCGTTCAGCCCGGCGGCCTGCATCGCGGCCTCGGCGTCTCCTTTGTACTGCGCGAGCTTGCCGGGATCGAGCGCCAGATCGGCGATGAATCGGGCGAAGCGGTCGGTTTCGTCTGCCATGTTCGTCTCCCTTCAGGGCCGTGGCGCGGCACCCTCCTGCCTGTGTTGGATTTCCCGGATCTGGCGGCGCAGGTCTTCCTCTTCTTTCAGGCGGCCTTCCTCATGGTATAGACCTGCCAGATTGTTCATCGCCGAAAGGGTGTACGGGCTCTCGTCCCCCAGGACGCGGCGCATTGCCGCAGCCGTTTCGTGGAGCAGGCTTTCCGCTTCCTTCAGGTGCCCGCGCTGCTGAGAGAGAAGACCGAGGTTGTTCATGGTCCGCAGAGTCATCGGGTGCTCCTTGCCGAGCACCTTGCTTTGCAGCGCGAGGGCCTGCCGCTCCAGGGACTCCGCTTCGTCGAGACGGCCCTGCGCCTGGTAGGCGGTGGCCAGGTTGCTCATCGCCGTGAGCGTGTCCGGATGCTCGGGGCCCCGGGCGCGGCTGCTGGTTCCATAGACCTTGCGGAGCAGAGCCTCCGCTTCCTTGAGGCGCCCCAGGTCCTGCAGGATCGCCGCGCGGTTGTTCATTGCGGCGAGCGTGTCCGGGTGCTCCTGTCCGAGCTTTTGGAGCTCAATCTTGAGGATGTCGTCGTACATCGCTTCCGCCTCGGTCAGGCGGTTCTCCTCGTAGAGGACGTTCGCCAGATTCGTCATATACATGAGCGTGTCCGGATGATCGCCACCCAGGGTCTTCGTCGAGACCTCCAGCGCGTGCCGGTCCAGCTCCTCCGCCTCCTTGAGACGGCCGCGATCGGACACGATGATAGCGAGGCTCGTCATCGAGTGAAGCGTATCGGGATGAGTCGGGGGCAGCACCCGGCGCCTCGTTTCGAGCACCTTGCGGCTCAGCTCTTCCGCATCGCCCAGGCGGCCTTGCAATGCATAGAGATTGGCCTGGTTTTCCATCACTTTGAGCGTATCAGGATTCTTCTCGCCCAGCGTGCGCCGGTAGCTCCCGATGACGCGATCGTTCAGCTTTTCGGCTTCCTTCCAACGTCCCTGATCGCGGTAGACCGTGGCCAGGTTGTTCATCGTTTCGAGCGTCTGCGGGTTCTCCGGACCCAGCTTCCGGCGCCGGCCGTCGAGCACCTGATCGAAAAGCTCTTCCGCCTCCTTGCGGCGCGCCTGCGCAGAGTAGATGTTGCCCAGCTCGTTTTTCGCGAGGAGGGTGTCTGGATGCTCCTCCCCCAGCTGCCGGCGGCGGAATGCGACGACTTTCTCCAGGAGAGCTTCGGCCTCCCCGAGACGTCCGAGATTGAGATCGACGACGCCGATCGTCTCGCGCAGCCGGTCCTGCGCCTCCGGCTCGTCCGCGAGGTTCTTTTCGATGTTTTCCCGGCTCCGGTCCAGGATCTGTGGCAGGCCGTTCTTGTCCAGGGCGATCTCATACGGATCGAGATTCTGGAACAGGTTTTTGAGAAAGGCCGTGACCCGGCGGGCGGTCCTGGCCTCCTTATCGGCTATCGCCCGCTGCTGCCAGGCATATCCAGCCGCCGCCGTGATCGCGAGAAAGGCAAACACCGCTGCCCACTGCTGGACACGCCGCAGCCGCCGGCGCCGCGCCCGTTCACTCCGGCTCTTCTCGACCAGCCGCTTCTCGTCGGCGGTCCAGGCGCGCATGCCGCCGGCTCCCTGCTCGACGGTGGCGAGGTCCACGTCGTCGAGCGGCGTCCCGTCCTTGCCTCCGGCCCATTCGACGGCCCGCTGCTCCAGAATGCGCGAGGCCCGCTGGCCCGGCAGGTCCGAAGCCTCGAAGCGGCGGCGCACCAGAGGCGCCAGGGTGTCGTGGGCGAGGCGGGTCGTCCCCTCTCCGGCCGAGAGGAGATAGCGGTCCTGGCACTGCAGCAGCAGCTCCTCGACCTCCGGGCGCCCACCGTAGCGGGCCAGGACCTCGGAGGCCGGCCGCGTCTCGGCCGTGCCCAGGGCGGTGGTGTGGAAGCCCAGCAGGTCCAGCACGAGCCCCGAGCCCACCAGCTCCGGCCGCCACTGCCGCAGGCTTTCGAGCTGCTCGCCGAGGAAGTCGTCGAGCAGGATGCCGCCGCGCTTGAGCCGCTGGTAGAGCTCGACGGTGAAGCGTGGCGCATCGGGGCTCTCCTTCGTCGCCAGCGCCCACATCTTGGTCAGCAGGATCTGGAGCGCCGGAGCGATCGCGGCGCCGCGGTCTTCCAGCAGGTCGTCGGCGACGATCTCGGGCAGCTGCGGCTCGACCTCCAGATGGTAGTACCTCTGCAGGTTCTCATCCCGCGCCGGGCCGGCGATCGCTTCCGCGATGGCGTCGCGGTCCAGGTGCGCGATCTCGACCCGGAAGCGGGGCAGCTTCTCGCCGTCGACGAGCCGCAGGACCTCCGCCAGCCATTCCTTGCGGAAGCCCAGGATGAGCCGGCCGCGCGGCCGCTTCTCCCGGACGCCGAAGATCGATCGCAGCGCCGCCGCCGTCTCCTCCGGCTCCTTGCCGCCGCTCCCTCCCGACACCGGACGGGTCCACGCCTCCTCGGCCTGGTCCAGGATGACCACCAGGGGCCTGCCCGACGCTTCCTCGTGCGCCCGCCACGCGGCTCCGAGATCCGCGCCGCCAGGGGTCTCCAGCACCTTGGCCAGGGTGGCGGGGAGGCCCAGAGTGCTGTCCCGGCGGAGATAGACCACCTCGTGGCTCGCCTCCAGCCGTGGCGCGAGGCCCGCGGCGAGGAGAGACGACTTGCCCACTCCGGTGGCGCCGAAGAGGAGCACGATCGGCTCGGCCTCGGGCCGGGTGACCGCCTCATAGAGGTCGCGGATCTCGCGCCCGCGGCCGAAAAAGACGTGGGCGTCCTCGCGGCCGAACCAGGAGAGGTGCTTGAACGGCGAGGCGGGCAGATCCATGGCGGGCAGCGGCGGCAGCCCGAAGAGGGGATCGTGGGCCGCCAGCGGCAGGCTCCAGCGCACGAGGCGCTCCTCGGCTCCCGGAGCGACGTAGAGATCCCAGGGCCAGCGGTCTTCCGCCACCACGTCGGGAACGAACGAACGGTAGGCTCCGCGAGCGGAATCGCCCCGCCGGATCTGCACCGCCGCTTGCGCTTCGGTATAGGCGGTGCGGACGGAGGCGCCTGAGGCGAGCGCCTTGTAGAAGCGTCCCGAGAGCTCCGTGGCCACCGCGTCGTCGATCGCTTGCGAGGTGGCGATCACCGCCGGCACTCCGGCGTCGAGGAGGCCCTGGACCTGTCCGCGGGAAGAGCAGCCGTTCAGGAACACCAGCTCCAGGCCGCGCTGCTCGCCGAGGAAGCGGGCCAGACCTCCGGCGTGGGCCACCGTCGCCTCCCCGCCGGCCGACTCCAGCAGCAGCTCGGCATCGCCGGCATGGCCACCGAAATGGAATACGGCCACCCGGTCGCGGTACTCCGGGTCCTGGAAGACGTCGAGGATCTCGTCGACTGTGGCGTTGGCGCGCTCCACCACCTCACAGAGGCCGGCCTCCACCGCCGCCTCCATCGCCTCGCGTACGTGGCGCTGCTCTTCGGGAAGATTCCTCAAGTAGCGGGCGCGGTCCGCACGGTCGT
>DASPXX010000146.1:0-2862 GCA_035637095.1 Thermoanaerobaculia bacterium | reverse complement strand
TGCTCCTCCACCCCGGCGAGCGAGGCGGCGGCCACCCGTTCGCTCTCCTCGATGAGCGGTGCCACCACGTAGGCGCGGCCGCCCGCCTCCAGCTCCTCGCGAACCCGGGCGTAAACCCTGGCTCTCTGGCGCTCCGGCAGGACGTGGGTGGCGACAGGCGTGCGGCCCGGGGGCAGCTCGTCGATCGTGGAGATCTCCAGGTCACCCCAGGCGGTCAGGGCGAGCGTGCGCGGAATCGGCGTGGCGGTCATCACCAGGAGATCCGTCCCCTCGCCCTTGCGCCGCAGCTCGGCCCGCTGCTCCACGCCGAAGCGGTGTTGCTCGTCCACCACCGCCAGCCCCAGGCGCCGGAACGCGACCTTCTCCTGGATCAGGGCATGGGTGCCCACGGCGAGGTCCACCTCCGCGATCTCCGAGCTCCTGCCGGTCGTGCCGGTGAACAGGCCGAGGCGCCAGCGCTTCCCGAGCAGCCTCTCCAGGCTCGCGAAGTGCTGCTCGGCGAGCAGCTCGGTCGGCGCCATGAAAGCCCCCTGAAACCCGTTCGCCAGGACGACCCCCAAGGCCAGGGCGGCCACCGCGGTCTTGCCGCTCCCCACATCGCCCTGGAGGAGGCGGAGCATGGGCCGCGGTCCTGCCAGGTCCGCGGCGATCTCGCGGAGCACCCTCTCCTGCGCCCCCGTCAGCGGGAACGGCACGAGCCCCCGGAGCTCGGCCAGCAGCTTCCCGCTCACCCGCGGGCGCAGGGGTTTGGGAGCAGCGGTCTCGCGGGAGCGCAGCAGGGCCAGAGCGAGCTGCGTCTCCAGGAGCTCGCCATAGATCACCCGCAGATGAGCCGGGCTGCGCCGCAGGTTCAAGGCCTCGACGTCGGCAAGCCCGTCCGGCCGGTGAAGGGCGAGGAGCGCCTCCCCCAGCCGCGGCAGGCCGTATTTCTCGAGGAGGTCGGCCGGAAGCGTATCCGCCACCTGGAGCGGCAGATCGAGGCCGCCGAGAACGGTATCCACCACCCGGCGGAGCGTGGCCGGTCCGAGGCCCCGGGCGCCCGAGACCGCAGGGTAGATCGGACTGATCCGTCCGATCGGTCCGATCCGACCGATCCGCTCGCACGACGGATTGACCAGCTCGAGCCCGCCCCCTTCCCGGCTCTCGCGGATCTGCCCATGCAGGACGTACTCCTCCCCCGCCACCACCTGCCGCGCAAGATACGGCAGATTGAACCAGACCACCGGAATCTCCCCCGAGCCATCCCGCAAAACCCCGCGCACCAGGCTGAAGCCGCGCCGCCGGGTCCGGAGCCGCCGCATCCCGGAAAGCGTCCCCCGGAACGTGCCGGCCTCCCCCACCGCCGCCTCCGCCACCAATCGCACCTCGCGCCTGTCCTCATAGCGCTGCGGCAGCCAGAGAACGAGATCGAGCACCGCCCGCAGCCCTGCCTTTTCGAGGGCGCGAGCCCGACCAGGCCCGATACCGCGGACGACAGCGAGAGGGGTATGAAGATCCATCTTTTCGGGCGGTGGTGCCCCCTCTCCCGGGGGAAGGGTGTGCGATGGGAGAGGGGGTCAGGGG
The DNA here is from genome assembly GCA_035637095.1 of Thermoanaerobaculia bacterium. GTDB lineage: Bacteria > Acidobacteriota > Thermoanaerobaculia > Multivoradales > UBA5704 > UBA5704. The sequence goes on along the minus strand of DASPXX010000146.1, from coordinate 1,299 downwards.
GTGAGGTCTTACGGCTCGAACTTGAGCACCACCACCCCGAACCGCAGCTCATCCCCCTTGTGGATCTCGGCGGGGACTCCCGTCTCCAGGCGCATGCCGTTCAGGAAGGTGCTGTTCATCGTCCCGATCTCCTCGCCGAGGAAGAACTTGCCGCCGCGGCGGTAGAGCTTGGCGTGGCGCCGGCTCACCGAGCGCTGCGCGTCGAGCGGCGAGAGGTCCACGTCCGGATAGATGCCGGTCACCGGGTCCTTGCGGCCGACCGTGGTCTCCGGTCCCGTCGAGAGCGGGAACTCCATGCCCGAGAAATGGATCAGCTTCTCCGACCCTTCGGCCGGCGCCTGGAGGAGCGGCCGCGGGATCTCGCGCGACAGCGGCGTCGCCGAGTTCTTGTACATCGTCGTCCCGCGCAGCAGCTCGTCCGTCTCGCGCAGGCGGCGCGACAGCTTGCGCATCATGCGCACCGCCACCTCGGGGTTGTCGCGCAGCATCTGGTCGAACGTGGAGCCGTTGATCTGGAGGATCTTGGCCGGCGTCAGGGCGCGGGCCGAGGCGGCGCGCGGCATGTCTTCCAGGATCGACATCTCGCCGAAGAAGTCTCCCTTCTCCAGGACGGCGATGGCGGTCTCCTGGTCGTTCATCAGGTTGAGGATCTCGATCTTGCCCTCATGGATGATGTACATCTCCGTGCCGAGGTCCCCCTCGCGGAAGATGTACTCCCCCTCTTTGAGCTCTATGAGGACAGGACCACCCACAGCCCTTTTGGCACCGCCGCTGGTCGTCTTGAACACGGGATTGTTCATGCGCTGCTCATCCTTGGCCGAGCCAGAGCCGGCAGTCGTCACCCTCCGCACAGGCCGGCAGCCCCAGAGGGAGAGTCCAGTTGGGCTGGCGATGCCCGCTGTCGAACCCCCAGGCCACCGGCACCTCCAACCCGGAGAGGCTGTCGGAGACCAGGGCCGGCCAGTCCGCTTCCCCACCCCCATCCAGATGGCCGACGATCATGCCCGCGATCCTTGCGAGATTATCCGAGAGCCTGAGGTGGGTCAACTGACGGTCGATCCGGTACGGCGGCTCGTTGACGTCTTCCCAGAACACGACGGCGCCCTCCAGATCCGGGAACCAGGGCGTGCCGAGAGTCGCCGTCAAGAGACTCAGGCAGCCGCCGAGCAGCGGCCCGGTCATCGGCTGCTCTCCAGGCCGCCGCAGCCAGGAGCGAAACGGCAGCGCCTGGGGGTAGCGGCCGGCGAGGGCGTCGAGGAAGGAGGCCTCCTCCTCGGCTGTCATCCCGCGCGCCAGATC
>DASPXX010000145.1:0-10362 GCA_035637095.1 Thermoanaerobaculia bacterium | reverse complement strand
CGGCGGGCCTGAGCATCAGCCGGGCGATCAGGATGCGCGCCTGCTCGCCCCCCGAGAGGCGGGAGACCGGCGTCTCGAGCTGCTCGGGGCGGAACAGGAACCGCTTCGCCCAGGCCGCCACGTGGATCGACCGCCCGTCGTAGATCACCGAGTCCCCCTCGGGAGCCAGGGCGCGCCGCAACGAGACGGTGCGGTCGAGCGTCTCGCGGCTCTGCTCGAAGCGGACGGTCTTCAGGAACTGAGCCCGTTCGATCTCCCCCGCATCCGGCGGCAGCTCCCCGGCGAGGATGGAGAGGAGGGTCGTCTTGCCGCTGCCGTTCGGCCCCAGCACGCCGAGCCGGCTCCCCGGCCGGATCAGCAGGTCGACGCCGCCGAGGACCTGCCGGCCGTCGAAGGCTTTGGCGAGGCCGCGGGCGGCCAGGAGCTTCTTGGTCTTGCGGCCCGAAGCGGCGAAGTCGATGCCCGCCGCGGCATCGCCCGACCGCTCGCGCTCCTTGACCTCCTGCAGCTCGTCGAGGAGCCGGTGCGCCTCCTGGATGCGCGCCTTGGCCTTGGTCCCCCGGGCTTTGGGGCCACGGCGGAGCCATTCGACCTCGCGCCGGGCGCGGTTGGCGAGCGTCTCCTGGTACTCGGCCTGATTTCTCCGCACCTCGTCCCGCCTCTCCAGGAGATCGCTGTAAGTGCCCTCGACCACGAGGAGCCCTTCCGGATAGGCGCGGTCGAGCTCCAGCATGCGGCGGGCGACGTTCTCCAGGAAGTAGCGGTCGTGGCTGACGACGATATAGGCGCGCGCCTCGGAGGCGAGGATCTCTTCGAGCTCCAGAATGCCTTCGAGGTCCAGGTGGTTCGTGGGCTCGTCGAGGAGGAGGATGTCGGGCTCGCGCACCAGCTCGCGGGCGATCGCCAGGCGCTTGTTCCATCCGCCCGAGAGGGTGCCCACGGTCTGGGCCGGATCGCCGAACCCCAGCCGGCCGAGCACCAGAGCCGCCCGGCCGCTCTTCTCGAACTCCTCGAGAGGCTCGCCCGCCAGAGCCTCGACCAGGACCGCCTCGACCGTCATGTCAGCCGGGAAGACCGGGTCCTGCGGCACATACCCCGCGCGGACCCCCTTGCGCACCGACCGCGACCCGGAGTCCGGCTCCTCGAGCCCTGCCAAGATCTTGAGGAGAGTCGACTTGCCCGACCCGTTGGGACCCACCAGACCGACCCGGTCCCCCTCGGAGAGGCCGAACGTGAGGCTCTCGAACAGAGGCCGCGCACCGAACTGCTTGGAGACGGCTTCGCAGCTGAGGAGAAGGGGGGCGGGCATGGCGGGGTATCCTATCGTGGTCTCTTGGCGCATCCCTTCGGTACGCTTCTCCGCCGCACCGTGGCGAAGAGTTCCGTTGCCAGCCGATCCCTCCTAAGCATCCTGTTATTGACGATTTGTTATGTCTCTCTTCCATGGGCTAGATCCATAATGGCCCCCTCTATCTAGTAGAATGTTCCATGGTGAGGTCATCAGGTACTTGCGTCCCGCAAATCGAGAAGCTATTATAGGAGTTGCCGGTGTTCACTTGCTTGCTGCTTGCTCAACCTCTTGCAGTAGAAAGGCTCGACACCGAGAAGAAGGAGTCTTGAGGGGCACGCCTCGCTTCTACTCTGTGGAGGGAAGGAGATGGCTGCTGCCGACCTCCTTCGCTGTCTTGTCCCGTTTCTGCTGTACCGGGCACTCTAAGTTAGTGAAGTGTGTGCTAATAGAGGAGGCCTAATGACATGAGCTGATAGAGGCCAACGGAGGTCGAAAGCTAACAAGACGCACAGTTGGTGCATCCGATGAACTGTCTCACCCTTTTGCCGCAGCACGGTGTCTAGAAGTAGAGCAACCTGCTTCCGGGGCACATGATGTGCCTCTTGAGAAAGGAGGAAGATTTGTATTGGCTTGTTCTAGTCCTGCTGCTCAGGTTCCAACTCCTTCCGTACACTACTGGAAGCGTGTTGGTTTCAGCGGCTCAACCAAATTCCAGTAGCATCGCTAGCCCAGATCAGCCACCCCCGGCAACCCGTGACGGGGGTACTTCGCTTGAGCCAGATGGTTAGGTACGCCCGAAAAAGGAGGCAGGAAAATGGGAGCCACTCTCATCGATCCTGATAGCTCACTCAGGCAGTCGTAGTAAGTCATTAATCTTCTCACTTAGAGAGGCCACATAAAATGTAGCCTCTCTTCTTTGGCGTTCATTGATCTGGCTCGCATGCAGCAATGCGTTGGCAATCGAGCGAGCATCTTGCAACTCGTCGATATTCGCGCTGTACTGTAATCTCACCCGACAGTAGGTCAGCAAAAAATCTGGGAAATTTTTCTCTTGACCAATTTTTTTGAGCAGCTGTGCCTGCTCTAGAAGGTAGTCACGTGCCATTTCTTCGCCAGCTAGACATGAATAGTAGACAAGATTGTTGAGCGCCGAGTACTTCGCCGAACCTCCGATTTCCTTTAGTATGTTGTAAGCCCTTCGGCAATGATCGACTGCCTCGGAGAGATAATCCTTGTGCTCGCCTTGATCCAGCTGATTCGGATTCGAATGCAGTGCCCCAATCATGAATCCGAAGATAGAAAACATTCTGCCACGGAACTCCTTTTCGAGTGTATCGATCCGTTTATTTGTAGCCGCCTCGACCTCTTTTCGGACATCGCTTTTGAGAGATTGCCAACCGCTGATTGCCACACCAGCAACTAGAAGGGAGAATATAATCAGGGCAAGCGAGGAAGCCCCGAAGAGAAGTGCTGCGAAGTCACCTAGATTCGGCAAATTCTCAGCGGGATTTCCTAGCGTCAAAGCAGCCCATACCGCAAGGAACGCGCCAGCCCAAAGAAATACTATGATGCTTACAACGAGCAGAATCAACAACCGCCTCGGGAGCCCCTTCTTCTTTTCTTCCGGCAGATCTTTTTTCATGCCAGGACTTTTACCATAGAATGCTCTCCGAAGGCAACTGGTTGAGGCTCGCTCACGGAGATGTTACGGCGTTACCTGATCCCGACACTGCTCCCCCCAACGCCCGGTACGCCTCCCGGAACGGCATCCCCTCCCAGCCCATCCGGTACGTCGCCTCCGCCGCAAAACAGCTCCGGCTACAGGCGGATCTTCTCGGGAGGGACCGCACCGGGCGAGCGCCGGGGCCATCACAGCGAGGGTCTCGCGGGCGAGGTCGATGCCACGGAAGAGCGGCGCCTTGACCAGACAGGCGTCGTCCTTACCCTTCCGGCGGTGCGAGAGTCGTGGGGTAGGGCGAACCTGAAGTCGATTAACCATTGCTCTTGCGAGTTGGATCGGCCATCTGGTCAGGCTGGACACTCGGAGCCGGGTTAAGATCTATTCGCTCCTGGGTTATCGCTGAAACGTCCTTTTCTACAAACGCCTTCGTAATCGCAAACATCTGCTTCCTGCCCCAGGCAGCGTACTCGAAGAGCTTTTGGCTCTTGTACTCTTCCTTGACTTGAACTAATACCTCTTGTCTCTTGGCATGGAGTTCAGCCCAAAGGTCGAGAAGTGCGATGGCGGTCAACGCAGAGTTGCTGTATCGCTCACTAAAGCGGAGAACCGTTCGGAGCGTTGCAGACGCAGTCGCAAAGGCTGTCAGGCCAATAGCAATAAGCTTCCACCAAAACGCATAGCTATCCGGCGGAGAGTAGGTCACAGCGGCGGGAGCCGAGACACCAAGGAGTATAGTTAAGACGGTAAACACTTGGTGCCAACGCCGGAGGCTTCGGGATTCGCTTTCCAGATCCCGGGCCTTCTTGGCAATCTCGGAGGCTACTTCGACAAGGGGGTCTCGCGGTTCGGAAGGACTCGGGTTATCTACCATTGGGATCTCCGAGGTCCAATCAAGATCAATAAGGGTGGCGCCCATCTACTGTACTCGAGTTTGCCAATGACCCTGAGAGTGATTGAGAGGCTACGCCGTAGATTCTGCCAGCGCAATCTCGAGCTTGGTCCTTCATCGTCAATCCCATAGCCTATCGCCCAATCAGCAGATATCTACCAGGCATCGAGGTCCACTCGCTCGCAGCCTTGCTCGATCGCCGCGATCATCTCGCGAGCGGACTCGTCATCCAGCGTTCCTGCGAAGCGGAGGAGGTCACGGCCGGAAGCGTCCTTCGGCAAAGGTGAAACGAGGCGATGGACGAGATCGGCGGCCCGTCTCTGCATCTCTGGCGAGAGCTGGTCCAGGTCGTCAAGGATCTGTTGTTTGATGACAGGGAGTACCATCCCGGTTTCCTCCTCGGCGCTGCAATAGCGCGAGCTCAAACCTCATTGTACCTGGAGGCCACCCGTCGATACGCCTCCCGGAACGGAATCCCCTCCTCCAGCACCAGGCGGTACGCCGCCTCGGCCGCGAAGAGCTCGGGGGCCAGCTGGATCTTCTCCGCGTTGAACCGCACACCGGCGAGCGCCGGGGCCATCACGGCGAGGGTCTCGCGGGCGCAATCGATACCGCGGAAGAGAGGGGCCTTGAGGAGCTGCAGGTCCCGGTGATAGCCGGAGGGCAGCTTGGCCGTGACACCCAGGACCTCGACCAAACAGGCGACGGCCGTGGCGGTCCGGCCGCGCACCAGCTCGAAGACGTCCGGGTTGCGCTTCTGCGGCATGATCGACGACCCGGTCGTCATCTCCGCCGGCAGGCTCACGAAGCCCAGCTCGCGCATGGAGAAGAGGACCAGGTCCGCGGCCAGCCGACCCATGTCCTGCAGCAGGAGGACGATCTCGAAGAGGAGCTGCGCCTCAGCCTTGCCCCGCGAGAGCTGGACAGCGGTCACCGGCTCCTGCACCTCGGCGAAGCCCAGGCTCGCCCGCGTCGCCTCGCGGTCCACGGGCAGGAGGGGCACGCCATAGCCGGCGGCGGAGCCGAGGGGATTTTTATCCAGCCGGCGGCGGGCCGCGGCGAGCCCGTCCGCGTCGTCCCTCAGCTCGCTGGCGAACCCGCCGGCCCAGAGCGGGACGGAGCTCGGCATGGCCGGCTGGAGGTGGGTGTACCCGGGCAGCGGCGTCTCGGCCTCCCGCTCCGCCAGCGTATCCAGCGACCCGGCTACCTCCAACGCCCCGGCACGCAGCGCCTCGACCTCTTCCTTTAGATAGAGGCGCAGCGCGGCCAGGACCTGGTCGTTCCGCGAGCGCCCCAGGTGGAGGCGGGCGCCGGCCTCGCCGATGCGGGTGGTCAGGCGGGATTCGAGCGCCGTGTGAACGTCCTCGTCCGCCAGCTCGATCTGCCAGGCTCCGGCTGCGTGCTCGGCGCCCAGAGCCTCCAATCCTCCCCGGATCGCCGCCAGGTCCTCGCTCGACAGGAGCCCGGCGCCCTGGAGCATCTCGGCATGGGCGATTGAGCCCCGGACGTCGTAGGGCACGAGCCGCGCATCGAGGAGGTGGTCCTCCCCAGCCGTGTAGCGAAGCACCCGCTCATCGAGAGGCTCGCCCTTGTCCCAAAGCCGGGTCATAGATGTCAGTCTCCCCCTCTCCCGGGGGAAGGGTGTGCGATGGGAGAGGGGGCCGGGGGGTGAGGGGTCCGCAGCTCCGCATACGCCCCCACCAGCCGGGTGTAGAAGCGCGCCCCGTCCAGCACCTCGCTCTCCAGCACGAACTCGTCCGGCGTGTGCGAGCGCTCGCTCTTTCCGGGACCGCATTTGACGGCCGGCGTGCCGTTCAGGAGCGCCATGTCCGAGAGCGTCGCCGAGCCGTAGACCCGGGCGTCCGGCCGGACCCGGCGGGCGGCTTCGACCAGCGGCTCCCGGGCCGGCGTCTCCTTGGGCTGGAGCCGGTCCGAGAGCACCCGCACCTCGCCTTCGACCTTCGCCTGGATGCGGCGGACGATCTCCCCCCGTTCCAGGGCCGGCGTGGTGCGCACGTCGAGGATCGCCGTGGCCTCTCCCGGCACGACGTTGCGCGCGGTCCCGGCGCGCACCTGCGTCGGCTCCAGGGTGATCGGACCGAGATGGGGATGCGGCGGTCCGAAATCGAGGCCTTCGAGAGCCACCAGGTCGCGCGCCAGCCGCCGGGCCGCGTTCACCGCGCCGAGCGCCGCGGCATGCGCGGCATGGCAAGCCGTGCCGCGCGCCACCAGCTCCAGCACCATCAATCCCTTCTGCGCCACCGCGAGATCGAGGCCCGTGGGCTCGCCGATCACCGCGCCCTCCAGGGAGAGGCCGCGGCACGCCAGCTCCGCGAGGACCGCCTGCGTGCCCGTCCCCTTCGTCTCCTCGCCTTCGACCAGCGCCAGGGCCAAAGTGAACGGCAGGGCGACGTCCCGGAACGCCAGGAAGGCCGCCACCATGCCGGCCACCGCGGCCTTGGCGTCGTTCGCGCCGAGCCCGTGGACCCTCCCGTCCTCCGCCGAGACCTTCCAGGGATCGCGCGTCCAGCCCGGGGCCGGCGGCACCGTGTCCAGATGCGTGTCCAGGAGGAGCACCGGCCCCTCCCCGGCGAGCGCCAGGAGAGTGTTGCCCAGCCGTTCCGGCGCGGTCTTGTACCGCCGCAGCCTCTCCTCCAGGAAGTCGGCCAGCGGGGCCTCGCTTCCAGAGACCGACGGGATCTCCACGATCTCGCGGTGGAGAGCCAGGACCTCCCGCTCCGGCAGCATCATGGGACGGCCACTCCCTGGCCCGCCGCCTGCTCGGCAGGCGTCAGGGCGTCGATGTCCTCGACCACCAGCGTCCCCACCCCTTCGTTGGTGAACACCTCCGCGAGCAGGCCGTCCGGCGTCTGCCAGGAGAGGATGTGCACCCGCCGCACGCCGCCGCGCAGCGCCGACTCGATGGCGCTCGACTTGGGCAGCATGCCGCGGGTGAGCCCCCCCTGGTCGCGCAGCCGGCGCAACCCTTCGAGATCGGTGTAGGAGACGAGCGACCCGGGATCGGCGGCCCGCTCCAGGACTCCCGCCGCGCCGGTCAGGAGGATCAGCTTCTCGGCCCGCAGGCCGACGGCGAGCGCCGCCGCGACGGTATCGGCGTTGATGTTCAGGAGCGTGCCGTCGTCCGCGGCCGAGAGCGGGGAGACCACCGGCACCACCCCGGCGTCGAGGAGCGTCGCGAGCACGCCCGGCACCACCGAGACCACGTCGCCGACGAAGCCGTAGTCGACCATCGCATCCCCCACCTTGACCGGCGGCCGGCGCCGCGCCTGGACGAGCCCGGCGTCCACCCCGGAGACGCCCACGGCCGGGAGCCCGAGGGCGCGCGCCGCGGCCAGGATGCGGGTGTTCACCGTGCCGTTCAGGACCATCGCGGCCACCTCGAGGGCCTTCTCGTCCGTCACCCGGCGGCCTTCGACGAAGCGCGGCTCGCCGCCCAGGGCGCGCAGCAGGCCGCTCGATTCCGCTCCGCCGCCGTGCACCAGGACGATGCGGATGCCGACGTGGGCGAGGATCTCGATCTGCTCCAGCAGACCGCGGATGGCGCCCTCGGTCTCCAGGGCCTCGCCCCCGGCCTTGACCACGAACGTCTTGCCCTTGAACAGACGGATGTAGGGGGCGGCGTGCTTCAAGCCCGCGAGCTCGGCCGTCCGCTGTCCCACGTCCTTCATGCGGCACCTCCGTCGAGCAGGCGGTGGAGCACCGCCATCTGGGTCCACATCCGGTTGTGCGCCTCGCGGACGACGATGCTGCGCGGCCCGTCCAACACCTCGTCGCGCACCACGACGTTCCTGCGCACCGGCAGGCAGTGCATGAACCGGCACTCCGGCCGCGCCCGGGCGAACCACGATTCGTCGACGCACCAGTCCCGCAGGCCGGCGCGCATCTCCGCCTCCTCCATGGGCCGGCCATAGGCCGCGGGCGCGGTCCACGACTTGGCGTAGAGCACGTGCGCTCCGGCCATCGCCTCCTCGCGGTCCGCCGTCTCGCGCACCACGCCGTTCGAGAGCGCCGCGGCCTGCCGCGCCCGCTCCATCACCGGCTCGGGCAGGCCGAAGCCCTCGGGACGGAGCACCACGACCTCCATCCCGCGCAAGGCCGCCATGTGGACCGCCGCGGCCGGCACGGCCAGCGGCAACGCTTTCGGATGCCAGGCCCAGGAGAGGACGAGCTTGCCGTGCTGCGGGACACGGACCTCGTCCATCGTCCGCCAGTCCGCCAGGGCCTGGCACGGATGGTCGATCGCCGACTCCAGGTTGATGACCGGAACGGTGCAGACCGCGGCCATCTCCTCGAACGCGGTGTCGGCCAGGTCCGCCTCCAGGTCGGTCCCCCCGGCGAACGAGCGGATGCCGAGCGCGTCGCCATAGCCGGCGAGCACCGGGATCGCCTCGCGCACGTGCTCGGCCGCGGCCCCGTCCATCACGGCGCCGAGGCGGGTCTCGAGCTGCCAGCTCCCCTGTCCCGGAGAGATCACGAACGACGAGCCGCCGAGCCGCGCCATCCCCGCCTGGAACGACGCCAGGGTGCGCAGCGACGGATTGAAGAAGAGGAGCGCCAGGATCTTCCCCGCCAGGACATGCGGCTCGGGGCTCCGCTCCAGCCGTTCCGTCAGCGCCAGGAGGTCGAGCACCGCCTCGCGCGCCAGCTCGTGGAGGTGGACGAACCGCTTCACGCCGGAAGCTCCCTGAGAACACCGGCCAGGGTGTCCACGTGCTCGTCCTTCAGGACCAGAGGAGGCAGCAGCCGCACGATCTGGGGATCGCCGCTCGTGCCGGTGAAGATCCCCTTCTCCAGAAGCTCCAGATGGACCTCCTTGGCCGGACGCCGGGTGCGCAGCCCGAGGAGGAAGCCTTCCCCCTGGACGTCCACCACCGGGCCGGCCACACAGGTCTCACGGATGCGCTCCGACAGCCGCCGCACGTTGGCCAGCAGCCCCTCCTCCTCGATGACGTCGATCACCGCCTCGATCAGGGCGCAGGCGATGGGGCCGCCCCCGAAGGTCGTCCCCAGATCGCCGCCGCGGAGCATCCGGGTGATCTCGTCCGAGACCAGCACCGCGCCGGCCGGGAAGCCGCCGGCGAGCCCCTTGGCCATGGTGAGGAGGTCCGGCGTGACGCCGTACGTCTGGGCCGCGAAGGGGTCGCCGCTCCTCCCCAGCCCGCACTGGACCTCGTCGAAGATGAGGAGCGAGCCGGCGCGCCGGGTCATCTCGCGGGCCACCGCGAGCCACTCCCTGCCGAGCGGATAGGCGCCCGCCTGCCCCTGGACCGGCTCGGCGATCAGCGCCGCCACGTCTCCTCCGCCGAGCTCCCGCTCCAGCGCCTCCAGATCGCCCCGCGGCACGAACGTCACGTCGAACGGCGTCCGCGGGAAGCCGTACCACTTCGCCGATCCCCAGGTGAGGGCGCCGGCCGCCGCCGTGCGGCCGTGGAAGGCCCCCTCGACCGCCACGACGCGCGTCCGGCCCGTCTTGCGGAAGGCCAGGCGCAGAGCGTTCTCGTTGGCCTCGGCTCCGGTGTTGACCAGGAACGCGCGGGTCAGACCCGCGGGTCCGAAGCCGACGAGCCGCCGGCCCGCCCGCGCGCGCACCTCCAGCGGCACGACGTTGCTCTGGAAGAACAGCGTCTCCGCCTGCTCCCGGAGCACCGCCAGGAGGCGCGGATGGCCATAGCCGAGGAGCGCCACCGCATGACCGCCATAGAAATCGATCACCTCGCGCCCCTCGCGCGTCGTCAGCATCACCCCGTCGCCGCGGACCGGCTCGATGGGAGAGTGCGGATACACCGGGAGCAGCCATCTCCGCTCCTCCTGGGTCATCGCCGGCTCGTTGAGAATCGTCTGCGTCGTCATATCGATCATCTCTCCTCGAAAGATCGTTCTCCTGCAAGCCTTCCCCCGCCCGACCTCACCCCCGACCCCTCTCCCATCTCCCACCCCTCCAACCGGGAGAGGGGCGCCACCACCCTCCTGCTCTCAAAATCCTCTCCGAAGCAAACTCCCCCCTCTCCCGGGGGATGGGTGGGAGATGGGAGAGGGGGGCCGGGGGGGTGAGGTCGGGCGGGGGAAGGCCCCAGTCACACCCACCCCACCCCACCCTGCCGCAAACCCATCGTTTCCTCAACCCCCAGCAGCCGGTTCATCCACTGCACCCCGCCCCCCGCCGCGCCTTTGACCAGGTTGTCCAGCGCCGAGAAGACCGCCAGATGATCGCCGTCCACCGCGACGCCGAGGTGGCAGCGGTTGGTGCCCACGATGTCTTGGAGGCGCGGCGGCTCGGCGAGCACGCGGACGAACGGCGCTTCCTTATAGAAGGACTCCAGGACCGCGCGCACCTCCGCGGCCGGCAGCGGCCGGACCAGCCGCGCCTGCACCGTGGCGTAGATTCCGCGGGCGTACGGCCCCGACTGGGGGATGAAATGGATCTCCGGCTCCACCCCGGACGCCGCCGCGGCCAGCGCCTTCATCTCGGGCGCATGGCGG
>DASPXX010000144.1:0-72364 GCA_035637095.1 Thermoanaerobaculia bacterium | reverse complement strand
GCCCGCCGGTGGCGCGGAGGGCCGCCGACACGTGGTAGTCGCTGCGCCCGGGCAGGAGCTGCTCGAGGAACCAGAGCCGCTCCTGCGCGAACGACAGGGGCACGGGCGCGCGGCGCGGCGCGCGCGGCGCCCGGACAATGCGCGGCGGCGCCGCGGCGTCCGCGCCCAGGTCCGCGTCCAGAACCGCCGCGGCCATGCCCGCCACCGTGGGCTCGTCCAGCAGGCGCCGGAGCGGCACTTCGACCTCGAACAGGTCACGGGCGCGGGCGATGAGCTGCGTGGCGAGCAGCGAGTGCCCGCCCAGCTCGAAAAAGCTCTCGCGCAGACCGACCCGTTCGACGCCGAGCAGCTCGGCCCAGAGATCGGCGAGCATCTCCTCCACCGGCCCCTCCGCGCGCGCTTCCATCCATCCGGCGGCGGCCTCTTCCCGCGACGGCGCCGGGAGCGCCTGGCGGTCCACCTTGCCGTTGGGGAGGAGAGGCAGCCGCCCGAGACGGACGAAAGCGGCGGGGATCATCGCCTCGGGGAGCGTGCGGCGCAGCAGGGAGCGCAGGGAGGCCGCGGACGGCGACCCCTCGGCCGCTCCGGCCCCGGGCACCACGTAGGCCGCCAGGCGGAGGTCGCCCGGCCGGTCCTCCCGGGCCACCACGACGGCATCCCGCACCTCGGCGTGGGACAGCAGGGCGGCCTCGATCTCGCCCGGCTCGACGCGCAGGCCGCGCACCTTGACCAGACCTCCCTGGCGGCCGACGAACTGGAGACTGCCGTCCTCCAGCAGGCGGGCCAGGTCGCCGGTGCGGAAGATCAGGTCGCGGGGGTCCTGCATGAAGGGGTTGGGGAGGAACACCTCCCGCGTCTTCCCGGGCTGGCGGTAGTAGCCGAGGGTCATGTAGGGGCTGCGCAGGTAGATCTCGCCCACGGCGCCCGGGCGGGTGACCGTCAGGTCCTCCTGGAGGAGGAGGGCGCGCGCGCCCGCCATCGGCTTGCCGATCGGGATGAAGCCGCGCTCCAGGTCCTCGTCGCGGACGACGTGGAAGAGCTTGACCATCGTGGTCTCGGTCGCGCCATAGAGGTTGACCAGGGTGGCGCCACGGCCGAACCGCTCGCGCCAGGCCGCCACGTCGGGCACCCGCAGCTCCTCGCCGGCCAGCAGGACGAAGCGCACCGAGGCCAGCTCGCCGGCTGCGGCCGGGGCCTGCGCCAGGGCGCGGAAGAGGGAAGGGACGCAGTGGACGAGCTGAACGCCGCTCTCCTCCATCCAGCGCACCAGGCGCGCCGCGTCGAGGGACGCCGGCGGCAGCGGCGGAACGCACACGCGGCCCCCGGCGCAGAGCGGCACCAGAACATCGCGCAGCGAGGCGTCGAACGCCGGGGAGGCAAGCTGCGTTCCGCGGATGCCGGAGGGCAGAGCGAGCTCCTCGATCTCCCAGCGGATGAAGTGGGACAGACCCTTGCGCCGGCCGGCGATCCCCTTGGGCCGGCCGGTCGAGCCCGAGGTGAAGTAGACGTAGCAGAGGGCGTCGGGATCGACCGCTGCGCGCGGGCCTTCCCAGATCTCCCCCCCGGGCTCGCCGCCGAGGCGGACGGCGCGCGCCACCGGCAGGTCGGGAGCGCTCCCGTCGACCAGAGCGAGGGCGGGCTCCAGATCTTCCAGGACGGAGCGCAGGCGCTCCCGCGGCCAGTCGGGGTCGAGGGGCGCGAAGGCGCAGCCGCAGCGCAGGCAGGCCAGGAGCGCCGCGATCCAGAGCGCGCGGTCCTCCAGCCAGAGGGCCACGACCGCACCCTCCCCCAGCCCGGACGCGGCGAGCCGGGCGGCCAGGCGCCGCGCGTCCCGGTCGATCTCCGCGTAGGAAAGGGCGCGCCCGCGCCATTCCACCGCGACGTCGCCGTTGTGCAGCCGGCAGACGCGGTCGAAGAGATCGACGACGTCCTCGCCCTTATCCGGCCGTACGGTCACTCTTCGAGATCCTCCAGAAAGCCGGCCAGGGCCTGCTCCGCGAGCGCCGCCGCGGTCTCCTCCGAGAAGAGGCGGCGGAGCGCGTCCAGCGGCTCCAGCGCGGCGAGCACCTGCTCCTCGCCGACGCCGAAGTCGATCAGACAGGCGATCTCGTCGACGCCGATCTCTTCGAGGCGCCGCACGAACGGCGCGAGCCGCGCCGGCGTCCCCATCAAGGCCCCGGTCTGGAAGTAGCGCTCGAACGTGGCGTCCAGCAGGTCCTCCATCACCGTTTCAGAAATCTGGTGCGCCTCGATGCGGTGGCCGCCGCTGATCACGCCGCCGCCGATCGCCGCCTTCTCCTCCAGGCTGATCGCCACGCGGAGGTACTCGCGGAACGGCGCGCGGACCGTGGCCCGCACACGCTCCATGTCGCCTCCCACGAACGTGTGGAGCATGAGCGTGACCGTGCCCGTACGGCGGGCGTGGCCGGCCTCCTCGCGGGCGTCGCGGTAGCGCTCGATCTTGCCCGCGAGGGTCGCGAGGTCCTGGCCGATCAGGTGGGTGAGCAGGTTGGCGCCGAGCTTCCCGGCGCTGGCGAAGGTCTCCGCGTTCCCCGAGGAGGTGATCCAGACCGGCAGCTCCGGCCGCACCGGGCGCGGGTAGATGCGGATCTCCACCTCGCGGCCGAAGCTGTTGCGCTCGCGGACCGTACCCCCGCGCCAGAGGTGGCGGACGGTCTCGATCTGCCGGTACATGAAGGCCTGCCGCCCGGCGTAGCGGTCGGGAAAGAAGATGAAGTCGTCGACGTTCCACCCCGAGCCGAAGGAGAGGGCGACGCGGCCACCCGACAGGTTGTCCACCACCGACCACTCCTCGGCGATGCGCACGGCGTGATGGAGCGGCGAGATCAGGCTGCCGGCGCGCAGCTCCAGGCGTTCGGTGATCGTGGCGAGGGCGGCGCTCAGCACCGCGGGGTTGGGGTAGAGCCCGCCGAACGGGTGGAAGTGCCGCTCCGGCGTCCAGACGCAGCGGAATCCCCGCTGATCGGCGAAGCGGACGGCGTCCAGCAGCAGCCTGTACTTCGACCCGCCCGTCTCCTGACCGGCGCTCGCGAAGAACATGATCCCGAAGTCCATGCCGCGTCAGATCTCCTGGAAGTCCTCGTTGAAGGCGGCGACCAGGCCGGCCTCGTGCTCGTGGGGGCGCAGCAGGGCGGACAGCGGCAACCCGGGATCGCGCACCGCCTCGGCGAGCAGCGCGCCGTAGTCGGCGAGCAGGCGGTCGACGGCGGCGGCCTCGAAGCGGTCCGCGTTGAAGGCCAGGCGCAGCCCGATGGACTCCCTCCCCTCCGCCACATAGAGGGTCATGTCGAATTTGGCCGAGGTCTCGACGAGGGGGAGGACCTCGACGTGGACGCCCGGCAGGTCGACCTCGGCGCCCCGGAAGCTCAGCATGTCGAACAGGATCTGGAAGAAGGGGTTGCGCCCCGGCAGGCGCGGCGGCTCCAGCTCCTCGACGAGCCGGTCGAAGGGGAGGTCCTGGTGCGCATGGGCTTCCAGGGTCCGCTGGCGGACCCGGGAGAGCAGCTCGGCGAAGCTCGGATTGCCCGCCAGGTCGGTGCGCAGCACGAGGGTGTTGACGAAGAATCCGATGAGCTCTTCGACCTCGCGGCGGTGGCGGTTGGCGATCGGCGTGCCGACCAGGAGGTCGGTCTGCCCCGAGACGAGGTGGAGCAGCGCCTTCCAACCGGCGAGGAGGACCATGAAGAGCGTGGCGTTGTGGCGGCGGGCCACGGCGCGCAGCTCGCGGCAGAGCGCGGCCGGCAGGACGGCCGTGCCGAGCCCGCTGCGGAACCGGCCGAGCGGGCTCCCCGTGCGCGGGCGGGCGATGGGCAGGTCGAGGGCGGCGGGCGCGCCGGCCAGCCGGTCCCGCCAGTACGGCAGCTGCTGCCGCCGGATCTCCTCCTCCAGCCACTCCTGCTGCCAGACGGCGAAGTCGGAGTACTGGCACGGCAGCCCGGGGAGGGGAGAGGGGCGGCCCGCGGCGAACGCCGCATAGAGGTCTCCCAACTCGCGGACGAGGATCTCCATCGACCATCCGTCGCTGACGATGTGGTGCACGGTGAGGATCGCCAGGTGCTCGCGCGTGTCGAGGCAGAGCAGCAGGGCGCGCAGCAGAGGTCCGCGCGCCAGGTCGAAGGGACGGCGGTTCTCCGCCTCCAGGAGCTCCCCGGCGAGGACGGCGCGCCGCGCCGCCGGCAGGGCCGCAAGGTCGACCCGCGGCACGGGGACCGGCGCGGGGGGAGCGATGCGCTGCTGCGGCACGCCGGCCGCGTCGGGAAAGCTGGAGCGCAGCGTCTCGTGCCGGCGGACGATCTCGCTCAGGCTGGCCGCGAGGAGGGAGGGGTCGAGATCGCCGGCGATCCGCAGGGCTGCGGGGATGTTGTACGCGGGATCGCCCGGCTCCAGCCGGTCCATGTACCAGAGGCGGCGCTGCGCGAGCGAGAGGGGGGCTCCGGTATCCTCCGGACCTCGCGGCACCGGGGCGATCGGCGGCGCCGCGGCGGTCCACCGGCCGCGCTCGACCTCCTCCTCTACCGCGCGCGCGAAGCCCGCCAGGTCCGGCGCCTCGAGCAGGGCGCGCAGCGGCACCTCCCGGCCGAAGGCCTGGCGCACCCGCGACACCACCAGGGTGGCGAGCAGCGAATGCCCGCCCAGGGTGTAGAAATCATCGTCCGGTCCCACCCGGTCGGCGCGCAGCACCTCGGCCCAGATCCCGGCCACGATCTCCGCCACCGGCGAGACCGGCGCGGATGCCGCGGTGGAGCCCGGCGCGGGCGCGGCCGACTGCGGATCGGGCAGGGCGTGGCGGTCCACCTTGCCGTTGGCGTTGAGCGGCAGCACCGCCATCGGCACGATCGCCGCCGGCACCATGAACTCGGGCAGGCGCGCCCGCAGGTGCTCGCGCAGCCGCGCGGGATCGGGCGGGATCCCTCCCCGGCCCGCCACATACGCGGCCAGCCGCTTGTCGCCGGGCGCCGGCTCCCAGGTCACCACGATCGAGGTCTGCACCGAGGGATGGTCCCCGAGCACCTTCTCGATCTCCCCGGGCTCGATCCGAAAACCGCGGATCTTGACCTGGTGATCCGTCCTCCCGAGGAACTCGATGGCGCCGTCGGGCCGGCAGGTCACCAGATCGCCGGTGCGGTAGAGGCGCGCGCCCGGCGCGCCGGACAGCCCGTCGGGCAGGAAGCGCCCGGCGGTCAGGTCCGGCCGCCCGAGGTAGCCGCGGGACAGACCGGCGCCGCCGATCCACAGCTCCCCGTGGACGCCGATCGGCACCGGCCGGCCGCAGCGGTCGACGATCCAGGCCGTGGCGTTGGAGATCGGCCGGCCGATGGGCACCCCGGAGCTGCCGGGGGCGAGGGCGCCGACCGGGTGCCAGGTGGAATAGGTCGTGCCCTCGGTGGGGCCGTAGATGTTGGCGAGCCGCCCCGGCCCGCCCGCCGCGAGCACGGCCTCCAGGCTGCGCGGATCGAGCGCCTCGCCGCCCACCAGGAGGTCGCGCAGGGTGCTGAAGGCGCCCGGCCGGACCGCCGCGACCTGGTGGAACAGGGCGGTGGTGAGAAACGCGACGCTGATCCCGTTCTCCAGGATCGCCCGCTCCAGGCTCTCCGGCGCCAGGGTGTCGTCGCGGGAGATCCCGATCAGGCAGCCACCGTGGAGCAGCGCGCCCCAGATCTCGAAGGTCGCGGCGTCGAACGACACGTTCGATCCGTGCCAGAGGCGCTCCTCCGGTCCGAGATGGACGTACCCGGCTTCGAGGACGAGGCGGACGGTGCCGCGGTGGGTGGCCACCACCCCCTTGGGCCGCCCCGAGGAGCCCGAGGTGTAGAAGATCGCCGCCATGGTCTCCGGATGCACCGGGACGGGCGGGAGCTCCTCCTCGCGGTCCCAGGCGCCGGCAGCCAGTCGCACCACCGCGAGCGGCCGCTCCATCTCCGGCAGGCGCGGCACCAGCCCGCTGCGCGTCAGGACGACGCGGACCCCGGCGTCGTCCAGCATCCAGGCCACGCGCTCCGGCGGGTACCCGGCGTCGACCGGCAGGCAGGCGCCGCCCGCCTGGAGCGTCGCGACCAGGGCCACGATCAGCTCCGGCGAGCGCTCCAGGAAGAGGGCCACCGGCGTTTCCGGCCCGACGCCCCGGGCGGAGAGAGCGTGCGCCAGCCGCCGGACGCGCCGGCCCAGCTCGGCATAGGTCATCGCGAGCTCGCCGAAGCGCAGGGCCACGCGGTCCGGGAAGCGCTCCACCATGCGGGCGAAGAGCTCGTGGAGACAGGCGTCGTCCGGAAAGGCCGTGCGCGTGTCGTTCCACTCGACCGCGATCTGGTGGCGCTCGGCCTCGCTCAGCAGGGCGAGGAGCGACAGGGGCCGCGCCGGGTCGTCCCGGGCCGCGGCGAGGAGCGTGGCGTACTGCGCCAGCAGCCGCTCCGCGCGGGTGCGGTCGAAGACGTCGGCGGCATGCTCGACCCAGGCGGCGAGGCGCGTCCCCGTCTCGACCACGGTGACCATGAGATCGAACTTGGCGGTGCCGTTGTGCGCAGGGAACGGCGCGAGCCGAAGGCCGGGAACCGCGAGATCCGCCAGGGGCGAGCGCTCCAGGGAGAAGACGGTGCGGAAGAACGGGACCTCGCCCCAGCCGCGGTCCGGTCGCAGCTCCTGGACGAGTCGCTCGAGCGGCACGTCCTGGTGCGCCTGGAGATCGAGCCACGCCTCGCGCAGCCGGACCAGCAGCTCGCGACAGGCCGGATCTCCCGAGAGGTCGCAGCGCAGCGGCAGCGTATTGACGAAGAAGCCGACCACGCCCTCCAGCTCGGGGCTGCGGCGGTTCACCAGGGGTGTGCCGAGGACCAGGTCCTCCTGGCCGGTGGAGCGCGCGAGGAGAGCCAGGTAGCCGGACAGCAGAACCATGTGGAGGGTCGCTCCCACCTCGCGAGCGATCCCGCGCAGCCCGTCCGCCAGGCCGTCGGGCAGCTCCAGGCTCACCAGACCGCCCGGCCGCCGGACCGGCAGCCGCCAGGGGCGGTCCTTCGGGAGCTCGGGGACGGAGGCGCCGGCGAGCCGCTGCCGCCACCAGCCGAGGCTGGCCTCGAGCTCTCCCGCCGCCACCAGACGCTGCTGCCAGGCCACCCAGTCGGCATACTGGACCGGGAGGGGGGGGAGCGCCGCGCTCCCCTCTCCGGCCAGGAGCCGGGCGATCTCGCGGACCACCACGCCCATGGACCAGCCGTCTCCCACCATGTGGTGCAGGGTGGCGAGCAGCACGTGCTCCCGCGGGGCGAGCCGCAGGAGGGTGAAGCGCACCAGAGGCCCCCGCCTCAGCTCGAAGGGGAGCATCCCCTCCCGGCGCGCCAGCCCGCGGGCCGCCGCCTCGCGCCGCCCGGCCGGCAGAGCCGACAGGTCCACCAGGGGCAGGGGGACCTCGCCCTCCGGCGGCAGGATCTCCTGGACCGGCCCGTCCTCTCCCACGGCGAAGCGCGTGCGCAGGCTCTCGTGGCGGCGCACGACCGCCGCCAGGGCCGCGCCGAGGGCCGCGGGATCGAGGCGGCCGGCGAGACGCACAGGCAGCGGCATGTTGTAGGTCGGATCGCCGGGCTCCAGCTGGTCGAGGACCCAGAGCCGCCGCTGCGCGAGCGAGGCCGGCAGGGGGCCGCCGCGCGGCACCGGCGCGAGGTGGGCCGCCGCGGCGGCCCGGCCGCGGACCGCGTCCACGGCGGCCGCGAACGCCCCCAGGGCCGGCGCCTCGAACAGGACGCGCAGCGGCAGCTCGACACCGAGCCGCGCCCGCACCCGCGCCATCATGCGGGTGGCGAGGAGCGAATGGCCACCCAGCGCGAAGAAGTCGTCGGCCGCCCCCACCCGCGACACCTCCAGGACCTCGCTCCAGATCGCCGCCAGCTCGCGCTCGGTGGGCGTGCGCGGCGCCGTCCAGGCGGCATGGCGCGCGCCACCGCCGGCCACGGGCACCGGCAGCGCCGCGCGGTCGAGCTTGCCGTGCGCGGTCAGGGGGAGGGCCGGCAGGAGGACGAGCGCGGCGGGCATCATGTATTCCGGCAGCCGCTCCGCCAGCCACGACCGCAGGGCCTCCTCCGTCTCCTCCGCCACCACCCAGGCCACCAGGCGGCGGTCGTCCGCGCCATCAGGGACGGCCTGCACCGCCGCCTCGAAGACCAACGGGTGCTCGCGCAGCACGGCCTCGATCTCTCGCGGATCGACGCGGAACCCGCGCACCTTCACCTGCTCGTCCACCCGGCCGAGGAACTCCAGCGCGCCGTCGGCCAGGCGGCGCGCCCGGTCGCCGCTGCGCACCCAGCGCCCGCCGTCCGCCGCCACGAAGCGCCCGGCCGTGAGATCCGGACGGTTCCAGTAGCCGCGGGCCACCCCCGGGCCGCCGATCCAGATCTCGCCGGGGATGCCGATCGGGACCGGCTCCCCGTCCGCATCGCACAGCCGCAGCGCCATCCCCGGCAGCGGCCGACCGATCCACGCCCGCTCGTCCCATACCGCGGAAGAACCCGCGGAGGAGCCCGCACGGTGGCTGGCGCAGAGGACCGTGGCCTCGGTGGGACCGTAGAGCACCCGGACCTCCGCCCGCGGGAAGACCCGGGCCATGTCGGCCAGCAGCTCGGGGGGCACGCGGTCGCCGCCCACGCACAGGGTGCGCAGCGCGGCGAAGCGGCCGGCGGGCGCCTCGGCCGCGGCGTCGACGACCTGGCGCATGAGCGCAGGCACCGCGTGCATCCGGGTGGCCCGCGCGAGGGCCGCCAGGAGATCGCGCAGGTCCAGCGCCGGACGGGTCTCCAGGAGCTCCACGGTGCCGCCCGCGGCGAGCGGCGCGAGGAGCTCGAACAGGAAGATGTCGAACGAGTACGGCGCGACGCACGGCAGGCGGTCGTCCGCCGTCCAGCCGAGCCCGGCACGGCAGGCGCCGAGGAGGGCCGCCAGGCTGCCGTGCTCCACCGCCACCCCTTTGGGCCGGCCGGTCGATCCGGAGGTGTAGATGAGGTAGGCCAGATCGCCGGCCCGCGGCCCGGTCGCCAGCGGCGCCGGGCTCTCGGCCGCGATCTCCCCCTCCAGCTCCCGCAGGCGCTCGTCGGTGAGGACGAAGGAGACGCCCGCATCCTCGGCCACGAAGCGCCGCCGCGCCGGCGGGCTCGCCGGGTCCAGCGGCACCCAGACGCCCCCCGCCTTGAAGACGGCCAGCACCGAGACCGGCAGCCACACCGTCCGGCCGAGGGACACGCCGACCCGCGCGCCGGACGCCGCGCCCAGACGGCGGAGGAGGCGGGCCAGCCGGTTCGCCCGCGCCTCCAGCTCGCCGTAGGTGATCTCCTCCGCGCCGCAGACCAGGGCCACGCGGCCGGACGCCCGGCCGGCGCTTTCCTCGACGAGCCGGTGGGCGAGCCCCGCCGCGGGCAGAGGCGGCCCCTCGCTCCATTCGAGAAGCTGCTGCCGCTCCCCCGCGGCGAGGAGATCGAGGCTCGCCAGCGGCCGCTCCGGACCGGACAGCGCGGCTGCGAGGAGCCGCTCGAAACGGCCGAGCAGGCGGTCGATCGTGACGCCGTCGAAGAGGTCGGTCCGGTAGTCCACCACGGCGCGCAGGCCTGCGGACGTCTCGAACAGGGAGAGCGCCAGATCGAACTTGCCGGCGACCACACCCGTGGAGAGAAGGCTCAGGGCGAGGCCGGGGAGCTCCAGGATGCGCTCCGGGTCCCGCTCCAGGGTGAACATCACCTGGAAGAGAGGGTGGTGGCCCAGGCTGCGCTCCGGCCGCAGCTCCTCGACGATCCGCTCAAAGGGGAGGTCCTGGTGCGCCCAGGCGCCCAGGGCGGCGGCGCGGACGCGTTTGAGCAGCGCGCGGAAGCCGTCCGCGCGCGGCACCGCGGCCCGCACCACCAGGGTGTTGACGAAGAACCCGATGAGCGGCTCGATCTCAATCCTCTGGCGGTTGGCCGCCGGCGTACCGATCAGCAGGTCGTCCTGGCCGGAGTCGCGCCCGAGCAGGGCGGCGAAGGCGGCGAGGAGCACCATGTACGGGGTTGCGCTCTCGCCGAGCGCCAGCTCGCGGACCCCGGCAGCCAGGGCGGGCGGCAGGAGGGAGGAGCGCGAGGCGCCGCGGAAGCTCTGGAGGGCCGGCCGCGGACGGTCCGTGGGGAGCTCGAGGAGCGGCGGCGCGCCGTCCAGACGCTCGCGCCACCAGGCGAGCCGCGCCTCCGCCACGGAGGCCAGGTGCGCCGCCTGCCAGGCCGCGACGTCCACGGGCTGGATGGGCAGCTCGGGCAGCGCGGTCGACTTGCCGTCCGGGTAGAGGGCGGCCAGCTCGCGCAGCAAGACCTCCACCGAGGCGCCGTCCGCGATGATGTGGTGCAGGGTGACGAGCGCCAGATGCTCGCAGCTCTCCGTCCGCACCAGGGTCATGCGGACGAGCGGCCCGGCAGCCAGGTCGAACGGCCGCCCCGCCTCCGCGGCGGCGAGCCGGAGCGCCTCGGCGTCGCGGATTGCCGCGGGCAGGGCCGCCAGATCGACGCGCGGCACAGCCAGCTCCAGGGCCGGCGCGATGACCTGCACGGCCAGCTCCCCCACCGCGGTGAACGTGGTGCGCAGCGCCTCGTGGCGGGCGACCACGGCGCGCAGGGCCGCCGTCAGGGCCGCGACGTCGAGGTCGCCGCGCAGGCGTACCGCGGCCGGGATGTTCCAGGTCGCGGTACCCGGCTCCAGGCGGTCGAGGAACCAGAGCCGCTGCTGGCCGGAGGAGAGGGGAAGGTCGCCGTCGCGGGGGATCCGCTCGATGGGAGCCCCCGCTTGGCCGCCGCGCAGCGCGGCCTCCACCCGCTCGGCGAGCCCGGCCACCGTGGGCGCCTCGAAGAGGTCCTGGAGCGACAGCTCGACGTCCAGCGCCTCGCGCAGACGCGCCACCAGCCGGGTGGCGAGGAGAGACTGCCCGCCCAGCTCGAAGAAGCTCTGGTCGAGGGAGACGGCCGCGGGATCGGGAAGGTGCAGCACCTGCGCCCACTGGGCGGCCACCAGCTCCTCGACGAGCGAGGCCGGCCGCTCCTCCACCGTTGCCGCGGCGCCCGCGCTCTCCGGCGTCGGCAGGGCCTTGCGGTCCACCTTGCCGTTGGCCGTGACCGGCAGGGCGTCGAGGACGACGCAGGCCGCGGGCACCATGTAGGCGGGGAGGCGGTCCGCCACCCAGGTGCGCAGCTCCCGCGGATCTGGAGCCGGCCCGGCCGCCGGCACCACGTAGGCCACCAGCCGGCGATCCCCCGGCGTGTCCTCGCGCACCAGGACCAGGGCCTCCCGGACCCCGGGGTGATCGCCCAGGGCCGCCTCGATCTCCCCCAGCTCGATGCGGAACCCGCGGATCTTGACCTGATGGTCCAGCCTCCCGAGGAACTCCAGCTTGCCGTCCGCGAAGTAGCGCGCCCGGTCGCCCGTGCGGTAGAGGACGGCGCCCGGCTCGTCCGCGAATGGGTCGGGGACGAATTTGCCGGCGGTGAGCTCCGGCTCGCCGGCGTACCCCCGGGCGAGCACGGGGCCGCCGATGTAGAGGTCGCCGGCCACCCCCACGGCCACCGGCTCGATGGCCGCGTCGAGCACGTGGTAGCGCGCGTTGCGGATCGGCCGGCCGTAGGGGATGCTCCGCCACTCGCGCTCGACCGTCTCGATGCGGTGGACGTTGGACCAGACGGTGGCCTCGGTGGCGCCGCCCAGGCCAACGCAGCGGACCCGCGGGAAGGCGGCGGCCACCTCGTCCTTGAGCCCCAAGGGGATCCAGTCACCCGAGAGGAAGGCCAGCCGGAGCCTCGCCGCCTCCTGGGGCTCCGCCGGCAGGAACGGCACGAGCTGCTGCAGGGCGGCGGGCGCCGAATCCCAGAAGGTGACCGGCTCCCCGGCCAGGAGCCGCACCAGGCGCGCCGGTTCCCGCACATCGCGCTCCGCGGCGACGTGGATCGACCCTCCCGCGGCGAGCAGGCCGAAGATGTCGTAGACCGAGAGGTCGAAGCTGAGCGCGGTGATGAACAGCACCCGGTCGTCCGGGCCGACGCCGAACGTGCCGTTGACCCACTCGATCAGGTTGAGCACGGGGCGGTGCTGAACCATGACGCCCTTGGGCGTGCCGGTGGAGCCCGAGGTGAAGATGATGTAGGCGAGGTCGTCCGGCGCGGCGACGGGAGCGAGGGGCGCCTCGGAGACATCCGGCGTCTCGCGATCCACGGCGACCAGGTGCGGGAGATCCGGATCGCCGAGCGCGGCGCGCAGGGCGTCCAGGCGGGCGGTCTCGGTGACCACCCAGCGGAGGCCCAGGAAACCGGCGATCCAGCGCACCCGCACCGGCGGCAGGGTCACCTCGACGGGCACGTAGGCGCCGCCGGCCTTGAGGATGCCCAGCACCGCCACCACCATGCCGGCCGAGCGGCCGAGGTGGACCGCCACCAGCGAGCCGCGGCCAACGCCTGAAGCGCGCAGGCGCCGGGCGAGCCGGTTGGCCCGGAGGTCGAGCTCGCCGTAGGTGAGGACCTCGCCGCCGGAGACCACCGCCACCGCCGCGGGTTCGAGCGCGGCCCGCTCCTCGAAGAGCTGGTGGATCAGCCTCCCCCCGGAGGCCACCGGAAGGCGCGTGTCGTTCCATTCGAGGAGGATCTGGTGCCGCTCGGCCTCGGCCAGCCAGGGGAGGTCGCCGAGGCGGACGCCGGGGAAGCCCAACCGCTCCGCGATCCCTTCCAGGAGCCGGCGCAGCTGCTCCAGCCGGCGCGCCACCGTGGCCGGTTGGAACATGCGGCGGTCGTAGATCATCTGGAGCCCCAGGCCCTCGCCGGGGGTCACCACGACGGCCGTCGGATAGTCGATCCGCTCCACGAAATGGACGCCGGAGACCGCCAGGCCGCCGATCCCCCGGTGGAGCGCCGCGTCGACGGGATAGTTCTCGAACGCCAGGATGCTGTCGAACAGCCGCCGGCCGGGCGGCACGCCGCTCCAGGCCTGGACGTCCACCAGCGGTGTGTGCTCGTGGCGCAGCGCCGCGGCCGACCGCGCCTGGACGTCGCGCAGCCAGGGGAGGAGCGCCGCGTCCAGGCCGGCCCGCAGGCGCAGGGGCAGGGTGTTGATGAACAGGCCGACCCGGCGCTCCATGCCGGGCAGGCCGGCGGAGCGGCCCGAGGTCACGGTGCCGAAGACCAGGTCCTCCTCGCCGCTCAGATGGCCGAGGAGGAGCGCCCAGGCGGCGGCGACCAGCGTGCCTTGCGTGAGCTGGTGGCGGCGCGCCGCGGCGGCCAGGGCGGCGGTGGCCGCGG
Organism: Thermoanaerobaculia bacterium; assembly: GCA_035637095.1. Taxonomy (GTDB): domain Bacteria; phylum Acidobacteriota; class Thermoanaerobaculia; order Multivoradales; family UBA5704; genus UBA5704. The sequence goes on along the minus strand of DASPXX010000144.1, from coordinate 59,072 downwards.
CCGGGAGCTGCGCGCGCGCCTCGCCGTGCCGCATCCGCTCCTCGGGAGGAGGGACCGGCCGGTCGGCGGCGAGAGGGGTGGGAGCGGAAAAGTCGCCCACCACCCGCCGCCAGAATGCCTCGGCCGGCGCGCCGTCCCACCGGCGCAGCCAGTCGACGTACTCGCGGAACGGGGCCGGGGGGGGCGTGTCGCCAGCGCCGGAGAGCAGCTCCTCCAGCAGGAGGACCAGGGACCAACCGTCGAGCAGCAGATGGTGATAGGTCAGCACCAGGTGCCAGGAGGCAGCGCTCGTGCGCGCCAGGAAGAGGCGTGCGAGAGGCGCCCGATCGAGCGCGAAGCCGCGCGCCCGGTCTTCCTCCAGATAGGCCGCGAGCCGCCGCGCGCGCTCCTCGGGTGCCATGGCGCTCCAATCCTCCCGTTCGACGGGCAGCCGGGCTTCGCGCAGCACCTCCTGGACCGGCTCATCCAGCCCGCGCGCCCGGAAGCGGGTACGGAGGACCGTGTGGCGGTCCACCAACCGCTGCCAGGCGGAAAGGAAGGCGGCTTCGTCCAGCTCCCCGCTGAGCGCGCAGGAGAGCTGCTGGACGTAGGCGCCGGACCCCGGGCTCGCCAGGGCGTGCATCAGGATGCCGGCCTGGAGCGGCGTCACGGAATAGGCGTCTTCCAACCCGGCATCGCGGTCCACGATCTCCCGCAGCGCGTCGAGGCACGCCTCGGCCAGCTCGCGGACGGCCGCGTCCCCCTCGGGTCCCGCCGCGTGCTCCCAGCGGACCGTCAGCTCGCCGTCCAGCACCCACGCATCGATCGCCAGGGCATGGCCCCGCCGGTTGCGCGGCCCGTGCACCGGCAGGTCAGCGATCTCGGCGGTGGCGAACGGCGACGCCGCCGGGAAGACCCCGTCGAGGCGCCCCAGATAGTTGACGACCACCGCGCCTCCTCCCGCCCCCTGGATCTCGGTCAGCCAGCCCACGGTCCGGGAGAGGTCCAGATCAGAGTCGCGGCCATGCCGTTCCAGGTCGAGACGCGGCGCGCTCTCTCCCGTGCGGCGGGCGAACGCCTCCACCACGGCAGACAGCAGGGCGTCCTCCAGCTCGACGCCGGACCCTCGCGGGGCTGGCAGGGTGAAGGTCGCACGCCGGACCTCGCCGGCCTTGCCGGTGCCCTCGGCGACCGGCAGGTCTGCGCGCGTCGCCACGCGTTCGGCGTGCTCGCGGAAGGAGGCGGTCTTGGCGGGAAGCTTCAGGTGGGTGTACGCCGTGTGCAGGTCTTCGAGAAGGATGCGCCAGGAGACGCCGTCGACGACCAGGTGATGTGCCGTGAGGAGAAGGGTGGACGTCTCCTCTCCGGTGAACAGGAGACCGCGGAAGAGCGGCCCGCGCGCCAGGTCGAAGCCCGCCTGGACCGCGGCCTCCGCCGCGGCGCGCGCCGCCTCCCGCGTCGCGCCGGGGAGAGCGGCCAGGTCCACAACCGTCAACGGCGAGGACTGGCGCCAGGCCTCCCCCTCCTGGTGCCAAGCGCCGTCCGCGTCCCGCGTGAAGCGGAGGCGCAGGGCGTCGTGGTGCCGGAGCAGGGCCTCCAGGGCTCCCTCCAGGACCCGCGGCTCCAGGGCACGGCGGGCGCGCACCCGGACGGCCTGATTGAAATGCCAGGGCTCCTCGGGGTCCAGGGAAAAGAACCACCGCTGGATCGGCGTCAGCGGCACCGGGCCGGTCACCTCCGCCTGGCTCGCGACGGCCGCGCCCTCCCCGGCCGCCGCGGCCAGCTCGGCCAGCGTCTGGTGCTGGAACACCTGCTGCGCGGTCAGCCGCAGCCCGGCCTCGCGGGCGCGGGCCACCACCTGCAGGCTGAGGATCGAGTCGCCGCCCAGCGCGAAGAAGTTGTCGCCGATTCCCACCTGCTCGACGCCGAGAGTCCGCGCCCAGATCGCGGCCAGGGCCTCCTCCCGCGCATCGCGCGGCGGCGCGTACCCGGCGGTCCGGTCCGGTGTGGCGGGCTCCGGCAGGGCCTTGCGGTCCACCTTGCCGTTCGGCGTGCGCGGCAGGGCGTCGAGCACCACCACCGCCGCCGGCACCATCGAGGCGGGAAGCCTCTCGCGCAGGAAGCTCTGAAGCGCGCCCGTAACCCCCGCCGGCGGCAGATCGCCCGCAACATAGGCCACCAACCGCCGGCCCGCTCGGTGATCGCGCGCCACCACCACGGCCTCGCGCACCGCCGGATGCTCGCGCAGGGCGGCCTCGACCTCGCCGAGCTCGATGCGGAAGCCGCGGATCTTGACCTGGTGGTCGACGCGGCCCAGGAAATCGATCTCGCCCCCGGCCCGCCAGCACGCCAGGTCGCCGGTGCGGTAGAGCCGCTCGCCCGGCCGGCCCGAGAGAGGATCAGGGCGGAAGCGCTCGGCCGTGAGGTCCGGCCGCCCCAGATAGCCGCGCGCGAGCCCCGCACCGCCGATCCACAGCTCCCCGGGTACGCCCACCGGCACCGGACCGCCCCGCCGGTCCAGCAGATAGACCCGCGCGTTGGCGACCGGGCGCCCGATCGAGGGGACGCGCTCACCCGGAGGGACCGGCCCGCCCGTCGAATACGTGGTGTCCTCCGAGGGACCGTAGAGGTTGTAGACCCGCACCTCCGGCCGCCGCTCGTGAATCCGCCGCACCAGGTCGCCCGGGAGGGGCTCGCCCGCCAGGTTGACCACCCGCAGCGACGCCGGCAGCGGACCCGCCACCAGCTGCTCCATCGCCGAGGGAACCGTGTTGATCAGGGTGACCCGCCCCGCCGCGGGCAGCTCCGGGAGAGCCAGGGCATCCGGAGCCAGGATCACCGTGCCGCCCAGCGAGAGGGGGACGAACAGCTCGAAGACCGACAGGTCGAAGCAGACCGAGGTGGCGAAGAGCACGCCCGCCAGGTCTTCGGCGGAGAACACCTCCCGCGCCCACGCCACCAGCGCCACCGCGCTGCGGTGCTCGATCGCCACCGCCTTGGGCCGGCCCGTGGAACCGGAGGTATAAATAAGGTAGGCGAGCGACCGCGGCACGGCGCGGGGCGAGCGCGGGACATCGGACCGATCGGTCCGATCCAGGATCACCTGCGCTCCGGAGTCCTCCGTCATGAACCGCAGCCGCTCGGCCGGGTAGGCCGGATCGAGCGGCACATAGGCGCCGCCGGCCTTGAGCACGCCGAACAGACTCACCACCAGATCGAGGTCGCGCTCCCGGCAGACGCCGACCCGCACCTCGGGACCCACGCCCCGCTCCCGGAGAGTCGCGGCGAGCTGGTCCGCCCGCTCCATCAGCTCCCGGTAGGTCAGCGCCTCTTCGCCGTGGATCACTGCCGGCGCCTCCGGTGTGCGCTCGGCCTGGGCTTCCACCAGATCCACCAGCGTCAGGCCTCCCGGCACGTCCAGGGCCGTATCGTTCCAGCGGACCAGGACCTCCTCGCGCTCGGCGGCGGTGAGCAGCGCGATCTCCTCCACCCGCTGCTCCGGATCGGCGACGATCTCGCGCAGGAGGACCTCGAAGTGCCCGAGGAGGCGGGCCGCGGTGGCGGGGTCGAAGAGGTCGGCCGCGACCTGGAGCCCGGCGGCCAGACCGCCGTCCACCGCGGCGAGCATGAGCATCAGATCGAACGGCGAGCGGCGCTCGGCGAGCGCCACCGGGGCGAGGGACAGCGGACCCAGGCGCACCGCGGGTCCCTCCTCTCCCAGGGCGAACGCGGCGAGGCCCGGCACGCCGGCCCGGTGCGCCTTCTGCAGCACGAGCATGGCCTGGAACAGCGGGTTGCGGCTGGCGTCGCGCTCCGGGTGCAGCCGCTCGGTGAGCAGGGGGAACGGCAAGGCGGCATGGGCGAAGGCGCCCAGGGCGTCGCGCCGCACGGCCTTCAGCAGGCCGGCGAAGCCGAGGCCGTTCTCGGGGAAGTCGGCGCGCAGCACCACCGGGTTGGCGAAGTAGCCGACCACGCCGGCCAGCTCCGGCGCCTCGCGGCCCGCCGTGGGCGAGCCCACCAGGATCGTCTCCTGACCGGAGGCGCGGTGCAGCAGGGCGTGGAACGCCGTCGCCAGGACCATGAACAGGGTCGCCCCTCGCTCCCGCCCCAGCCGCTCCAGGCCGCCGGCCAGATCGGGCGGCAGGAGCCGGGCGCGCGAGACGCCGCGGAAGCTCTGGACGGCCGGCCGCGGCCGGTCGGTGGGGAGATCGAGGTGCGGCAGGTCGCCGGCCAGCCGCTCGCGCCAATAGGCCCAGAGACGCTCCCCCTCGGCGCCGGCCAGCCGCTCGCGCTGCCAGCGGACGTAGTCGCCATAGCCGGCCGCCGGCTCCGGGAGGACGGCCGGCACTCCCGTCTTCTCCGCCGCGTAGAGCGCTCCCAGCTCCTCCAGCATCAGGGCGAGGGACCAGAAGTCGGCCACCAGGTGGTGCACCGCGAGGAGGACGATCCAGGCGCCCTCGGACCCGCCGGACGACCGCCAGAGGCGCACCCGCACCGGAGGCCGCTCCGCCAGCTCGAAGGGGCGCCAGGCCTCGTCCCAGGCCGGGGCGTCCGCGACGGCGAAATCGAGATCGGGAGCCGCGAGCACCCGCCGGGCCGGCTCGCCGCCCGTCTCGACGAAGACCGAGCGGAGCGACGCGTGGCGCACGCAGAGCGCGGCGAGGGCGCGGCGCAGCGCCTCCGGATCGAGGTCCTCGGTGCGCGCCGCGGCCACCAGGTTGTAGGCGCCTTCCTCGGGCGCCAGGCGGTGGAGGAACCAGAGACCCCGCTGGCCGAAGGATAGCGGCTGCTCTCCTTCCAGGAGCGCGGCGGTCTGTGTCCACCGGCGCGGCACCTCCGCGAGCCGCTTCTCCAGGACTCCGGCGAGCTCCGCCAGAGTGGTGCCCTCCAGCAGCTCGGGCATGGAGACGGCGACACCCAGGGCCGATTCCACCGCATGCTGGAGCTCGACGGCGGCGAGCGAGTCGACACCCAGGGAGATCAGCGGGAGGGCCGGGTCCACGCTCTCCGGACGGCCGCGGACGAGCCGAGCGATCTCACCGCGGAGCCAGGCGAGGAGGTCGGAGCTCCCCGCCTCCAGGCCGGCCTCCCAGTCGTCGCCTCCGACCCCGCCCCGCGTCACCACCGAGAGCCCGCCGCCCAGGTAGCCCTCCCGGCAGGCCTGGCGGCGGATCTTGCCGCTGGAGGTCCTGGGGATTGTGCCCGTGCGCACCAGGACCACCTCGTGGACCTGGACCTCGTGCTCCTCGGCGACCGCCCGGCGGACCGCCTCCACGGCCGCCGCGGCATCGGCGTGGCGCTCGACCTCGGCGACGACCACCAGGCGCTCCTCGTCCCCCGCGTCCACGGAGAACGCCGCCGTGCAGCCGGGGCGGAGCGCCGGGCTCCCCGCCTCGGCCGTCCGCTCGACGTCCTGCGGGTAGTGGTTGCGCCCCCGCAGGATGATCAGGTCCTTGAGCCGGCCGGCCACGAACAGCTCGCCGCCGGAGAGGAACCCGAGGTCTCCGGTGCGCAGGAAGGGTCCCTCGCCGCTGGCGAGCGCGGCGCGGAACATCCGCTCCGTCTCCTCCGGCCTGTCCCAGTAGCCGGCGGCCACGCTCGGCCCCGCCACCCAGATCTCGCCGACCTCGCCCGGCGGCAGATCGGAGCCCGACTCGGGATCGACCAGCCGGACCTCGCCGCCCGAGGGAATGGCGCCGCAGCTCACCGGTCCTGGAGAGGATCGGTCCGCTCGGCCCGATGCCGCGGTGACCAGGAGCGTCGCCTCGGCCAGGCCATAGCAGGGGACGAAGGCCTCGCGGCGGAAGCCGCAGGGCGCGAACGCCTCGGCGAAGCGCTCCAGCGTCTCGGCGCGCACCGGCTCGGCGCCGTTGAACGCCACCTCCCAGGTCGAGAGGTCGAGCGTCTCACGCTCCGCGGGCGCGATCTTCCGCACGCAGAGGTCGTAGGCGAAGTTCGGGCCGCCGCTCGTCGTCGCCCGGCAGCGGTCGATCGCCGCGAGCCAGCGCAGCGGCTTCTGGAGAAAGGCGACCGGCGGCATCAGCACGCACTCGCACCCCACCCACAGGGGCTGCAGCACGTTCCCGATCAGCCCCATGTCGTGGTAGAGCGGCAGCCAGCCCACCACGACCGAGCTCTCCGACTGCCGGAAGGCGCGCCGGATCATCTCCTCGTTGTGCACCAGGTTGGCGTGGGTCACCACGACGCCCTTGGGTGTGCCGGTCGAGCCCGAGGTGTACTGGAGGAAGGCGGGCGCCGAGGGGGCCGGCGCCGGGACGGGGTCCGATCCGGCGTCGTCCGGCAGCTCGTCGGTGGCGATCCAGCGGGCCGCGGCGAGCGGCGGCACCGCCTCCGCCAGGGACGCCGCGCGGGCCAGGATCGAGGAGATGGTCAGGACCGCCCGCGGACGGCAGTCGGCCGCGATCGAGGCGAGCCGCGGATCGCTCCGCCTGGGCCGCGGCGGATAGGCCGGCACGGCCACCGCCCCGGCGTAGAGGCACCCGAAGAACCCGGCGATGAAGTCCAGCCCCGGCGGGAAGAGCAGGAGGACCCGCTCCCCCGCCGCTCCCGCCTCGCGCAGGTGCGCGGCGATGAGGCGCGCCCGGTGCGCGAGCTCGGCATAGGTCAGCCGCAGCGCGGCGCCGGGCTCGCCGTCCGGCAGGATCTCGTAGCCACGGTCCGGGTGGATGCCGGCCCGGCTCTCCAGCAGCTCGACCAGCGTCCACGGCCCGGCGGGCCGGTTCGATTGGAGGCTCACATCTTCAAGGGTGCGCTCACCGCCCCGGCACGATCCCGTCACCGCTCTCCCTCCCGAATGGTCCGGTCGAGGTCCGCCAGGAGATCGTCCAGATCGTCCTGCACGAACCCCATCTCGGGAAAGTCGGACGGCGTGAAGCCGGCCGCGCCTTCGGAGCGGCCGAGCGCGAGAAGCTCGCGCAACCGCGCCAGGAATCCGGCGGCCAGGCGCTCCACGGTGGCGCGCCGGTGGATCTCCGTGCCCCAGGTCCAGACCGCCTCCAGCCGCCCTGCGACGATGCTGGCGTTGATCTCCAGGAGGTGCGCGCGCGGCTGCCGCGGGCTGCGGCCTGGTCCCGGCGACTCGGGCGCCGGGCGCAGCCACGACTCCGCGGAGAGCGCCGCGTCGAGCTGGCCCAGATAGTTGAAGACGACCTCGGGCCGGGGCATCGCGGCCAGCCGCTGCCGCATCCCGGGGTCTGCGGGCCAGCTCCTCCACGTCCTCTCCCGCGCCCGCATCGGCGAGCAACGCCGCCGGCGCGAGGTCGGCCAGCACCTCGCGCAGCCGCTCGCCGGGCCATTCCGGATCGAGGGGTACGAACGCCGCGCCCGTCCGGAGACAGGCGAGGATCGAGACGATCCAGGCGATGGGATCGGGGCAGTAGAGAGCGACCGGGTCCGCCGGGGCGATCCCCGCTGCGGCGAGGCGCGCCGCCAGACGGCGGGCGGTCCGGTCCAACTCCCTGTAGGAAAGGCTGGTGCCTCTCCCCTCGACGGCCGGCGCATCCGGGACCGCATGGCAGATCCGCGCGAAGAGATCGAGGAGGTCCTCCCCCTTCTGCGGAACCAGCGATCGTGCTCGTTCACTGTCCAGATTCAGCAACTCCTCCTGAAACCCCGTCCACCAACGGATAGTGCGGCACACCTCTACAATCCGAGACAACGTTCCAGGCCGACACCCAAAGGTAGCCTCGACTATACTAAGCCCTACCTAGGACCTGAAGCGGAGTCTCGCGTGAAGCCAGTGAGCCAAGCTGCACTCCATCTCTCGCGAGCGGCACAGCGATTCCTCGAATACATAACCAGCGATCCCGAGCTGACGCGGCGGTTGGACCACCTCGCTTCCGCTCCGTACCTCGCCCCGCTGCAATCATGGCCCACCTTCGTGGATGGCGAGAAGCTCGCCGAAATACGCCGCGCCACGATCGAGCTGACGCGTCTGGTCAAGAGCATCCCGGAGCGTTTCTTCGGAAATGATCCCCGCAGGGTAGCTGCCTACTATGGAATCCGGGACGAGGCGCTGACCGCCATTCTCCTCGAACCGCCCAGCGGCCTCGATGCCGTGCTGGTCCGCAACGACTACATCGATACACCTGGCGGCTTCAAGTGCCTGGAGGTCAACGCCGGGATGATCGGTGGTTGGCAGCACCGCTACTTCGAGCAGCGCGTTCTGACCAACCCAGTAATCGCCCGGTTCCTCAAGGAAGAAGGGATCACCCCGCACTACCGGGACTCTCTGGCGATGATGATGCAGTTCATCATCGACCACAACCTCGGTCAGCCCACCGCGGCGAGTGGAGTGCTCAACATCGCGATCGCCATGAGCGCTCCACCGCCGGGCGAGGCCGAGAGCCTCAGCCGAACCTATCGCAACTTGCTGAGCGCGAGCGGCACAGGGCTGACAGGTGAGGTGGTGCTCTGCTCCTGTGCCGATCTATCCGGTCTGCAAAACCAGATCTGGCATCGGGACGGGCGGCCGATCCACACCGTCGTGCTGATGAGCTCGGAGGCGCTTCCGCGAGCCGTGTTCCGGTCTTTCAAGGCGGGCCATTTGAGCCTCTACAACGGCCCGATCACCCAGCTTCTCAGCGACAAGCGGATTCTCGCTTTGCTTTCCGAGCGGGCGGATTCCGCTCTGTTCACAGCGGAGGAACGGGAAGTCATCGAGAGATACCTGCCCTGGACACGCGCGGTCGGGCCCGGCGCAGCGACCTATCGCGGAGTCACGAGATCCCTGCCCGACCTGTTGCTCGCTCATCGCGAGGATTTCGTGCTCAAGCCCTCCTTTGGCTACCAAGGTCGCGGAGTGACCTTCGGGCGATCGACTCCACCGGACGTATGGGCGCGGCTCGTGGCCGAGGCGGTTACACAAGGGGAATGGTTGGCGCAGGAGCGGGTCGACTCGAGACCTTATATCTACCAGCGCGGGGAGCAGGGATATGGGGACTACGACGTGGTGTGGGGGACCTTCTGCTTCGGCGAAAGCTACGGCGGAGGGTTCCTGCGAATGATCCCACGGGGAATGGGGGATGAAGTCATCAATTCCGCCCGAGGCGCCAGCGAAGGCGTTCTGTTCGAGGTTCAGCCGCGATCGGCATAGCGGGGTGGTGGAGCTGCCCTGGTCAATCGCTGCCGGGAGGATCGAGGATGACGACCAGGTTCGCTGCGCCTGTGGCCGGGTCGACCTTGAGCACCGACTGATGCAGGCGCCGCACCCAATCGGTCCAGTACGGGTCTGAGAGGAGCGGATCATCGGCAAACACGACTTGAAGGCGTCGCTCAGCATGTCCGGCAGCGGTGATGTCGATGTGAATGTGAGCGGGGATCTTCCGTTCGCGGTCTCCCAGCTTGAGTGGCTTGGGGTATCCGCCCGGACGGATCGTGCGAAGCACGAAGTGGCCGCCGTCATCTGTCCGGATCCGGCCGGAGAGGCGAGCGTGAGCCTCATCCATCGACCTCTCCAGGGTGTAGCGACCACTCGCGTCGGTCTGATAGACGTGGAGACCGGCGCCCGCGACGGGCCGTCCGCTCTGGTCGGTGACGGTGCCGCTGATCAACAGCTTGGTGCCGGGCTCGCCTGCCGCGGTCAGGGTGAGAGAGCTGTCGCTCGGTGGGTTCGGTGCAACGCAGCCGGCCGCAGCTGGCAGGAGCCAACCCACGGTGATGAGTGCCATGCAGGCGCGGAGCTTGACGGTCATCGACGAGGATAATACGCCGCGAGCCAGGAAAGTTTTGGTACCGGTGTCCGGAGTTGAACCGGAGACCTCCTGATCCACAGTCAGGCGCTCTAACCAACTGAGCTACACCGGCCCAGAGGCGGAAAATGCTAAGCGGTCGCCTCCGGTTTGTCAAAGCACGTCCCGCCGGCCCCAAACGTGCAGGGTGGAGCGGAGCGGGCGAGGGAACGCCCCCGTGACACTGAACCAGGCGCCGGAGAGCCCATGACGGTCAGCAGCCTGCGAATGCAGATCGAGAAGCTCGCCCATGACGCGGGGGCCGAGCAGGTCGGGGTCGCCTTCCACGACTATGAGACGCACCAGGGCTGGAGCTGGCACGGCGATCTCTGGTTCCACGCCGCCAGCACCATCAAGGTGCCGGTGCTGCTCGGCGTCTACGGAGCAATCCAGGAAGGTCTCCTGAGCGAGGAGTCCCCGGTCCACGTGCGCAACCGCTTCTTCAGCCTGGCCGACGGCTCGCGCTTCCGCATCGACGCGAGCCGCGACGCCAACCCCGACGTGCCGCGGGCGATCGGCCGCACGATGAAGGTCAAGGAGCTGGCGCACCACATGATCGCCACCAGCAGCAACCTGGCGACCAATCTGCTGATCGACGTCATCGGCCTCGAGGAGATGCAGCGCATCCTGGCGCCGCTGCATCTCGATGGCGTCGAGCTGCGGCGGGGGGTCGAGGACGAGCTGGCGTGGCAGGCCGGCATCAACAACCAGGTGACGGCGAACGGGCTGCTCCAGGCGCTGCGTCTGATCGTCGAGGAGCGGGCCTGGTCGGCGGCCGTCAGCCGGCGGATGCTCGACATCCTGCACCAGCAGCAGTTCAGGAAGGGCATTCCGGCGGGCCTGCCGGAGGGCGCGCGGGTGGCGCACAAGACCGGCGAGATCTCGACCGCCGCCCACGACGCCGGGATCGTCTTCCTGCCCGACCGCGAGCCCTACGTGCTGGCGGTCCTGACGCAATGGCCGCCCGACGCCGGTCGGCGGCGCGAGGTGATCGCCGGCATCTCGCAGAGCATCTTCGAGCATCTGCAGGCCTGGGAGGAAGAGCGTGTCTGAGCCGGGAGCACCGCCGCTGCCGGTCGTCGACGGCCTGCAGCTCGCCCGGGCGTACCGCGAGGCGCTGCGCCCGGGCGGCATCCTGCGCGACGCCGAAGGCCGCGGGCGACGGCTGCCGCGCTTCTTCTATGAGATCGACTCCTGGAAAACTGCGCTCGAAACACCGCTGTCGCCGCACTTCATGCTCTGGGAGCTGATCGGCGTCGACGTCCGCGAGGCGGAGCTGCTGCGGACCTTCCCACGCTACGCGCCCTGCGCCGTGATGCTGATGGCGGCGGCGCTCGAGCCTTTCCGCGCCGCGGTCGGCACCTACGTGCACGTCGCCGCCAACGGCGGCTACCGCTCGCCGGCGCACCGGCTGTCGACGGTGGCGACACCGCACTCTTGGGGCACGGCGGTCAACATCTACCGCATCGGCGACGACTGGCTCGACACGCCGGAGACGATCGAGCGCTACAACCGCATCGCCGGCGAGACGATGAGCGGCGTCCGGGCGCGGCCCTACGGCACCGGCCGCGGCTTCGTCGACGACCAGATCCACCTCGACCTCGGCTTCGTCACCCTGGTCCCACATGGCGCTGGGTCGGAGGACGGCGACAGCGCTGCGCAAGGCGAGCCGCCATGAAGGGTCCGGTCAAGGCGCTCGCCGAGGCGCCCGACGTCCCATTGGCGCTCGCCGCCACCGGCATGGAGGCCGAGCTCGAGCTGTGGATCGCCGGCCGGCGCCGCCAGCCGGAGGACATTTTCGGCACTCCCACCGCCTTCGTCCGCGGCGCGCTGATGCACCGCGAGGGCACGTCCTACCACCTGCCGACCGGCGCCGCCGTCTACTTCGACACCGGCGTCATCGAGGTGGCGACGCCGGCGATCGAGATCGAGCGCGGCGCGGCGGCGCGCGCCGGCCGCCAGCTGTGGGAGTCGATCCGCTTCGTCCGCGGAGAGCTCGACGCCTGGGAGCAGAGCGGCGGTGAGCCGGCGCGGCTGGTCGGCTACAGCATGCACTACAACGTCTCCTTCGAGCTGCCGCTCGCCGAGCAGGGGCGGGAGCGCACGGTGCGCAAGCTCGCGCTGCTGCTCACCTACATCCTGCCCTTCCCGGTGATGCTCCTGGCCACCAACCGCCGCTCGTCGAGCGGCGTCGGCGTCCGGCCGCGCGGCAACCGGCTGGAAGTGACCGTCGACTTCACGCCGGAGCCGGCGCTCTCGATCGCCACCGGATCGCTCATCCTCGGCATCGTGCGCGCGGTGATGCGCTGGCCGTCCTATGACCTGGGCATGCTCGAGCGGATGGAGATCCCGGTCGTCGCCGGCTTCGCCCCGGTCAAGCACGCCAGCCGCCAGGGTTGGGTCGCGCGGTTCGACTGCTTCCCGGTGAACCCGTTCACCTGCGACGTCGACCACCCGTCGTGGCCGCTCCGCGACGGACGCGAGGTGAGCATGCGCGAGCTCGCGGGGACCATCACCCACCGCTTCTGGCCTTCGATCCGCCGTCTCACCGGTCCGTTCAGCCTGCGTCTCATCGGCGGCGTGATGCGCGGCCGTGCGCCGTCGCTGCTCGACCTCGCCGACCGGCCGGAGGCCTACGAGGACGTCGGGCGGCTGTGCACCTGGGACGATCTCTTCCCGGAGCGCCTGCTCAGCCGCTCGCGCTACGAGCAGGTCCTCATCCGCGCCGTGTCCGGCCACAAGCTGCACCTCGGCGGGTGCTGGTACACGCCGGTCAACGTCCGCGGCTGGTCCCAGGTCGTCTTCCGGCGCGACGACGGGACGGCCCACGTCTTCCCGCTCGACTTCCTGGTCCGCCACCTGCACCGCTGGGAGCCGCGGCGCCAGTAATCACGCCGGGCGTCGGTTCACTTGCCCCTTCCACCCGCGTTGTGGTGCAATGCACCCACTATGACAAAAACTCAATACGAACAGCGCAAGCAGCGGCTGGAGGAACAGCTCCGCGCCGGCATTCAACTGTTGGAGTCTGCCTACCTGGCCCAGGTCCGGGCCCTGGATCTGGTGTGGATGCTCCAGGCCGAGGAGTCTGGCGCCAGGGTGGAGATGGCCTTCTCCTCTCTCCCGGCACCGGGCGCACCCGCTCCTGCTTCGCAGGAGCAGCCACTCGCCAGAAGCCAGCCGCAGCCTCACGGCCAGAGAACCTATGAGGCGCGCGACGAAATCTACGCGTCGCTCGACCGCCTGCCCGACACGTTCACGCGCAACGACGTGTGCAAGGTGATCGGCTACGAGCCGGATCGCGGCATTCTCTTCCGGATTCTCCGGGAGTTGGTTCACGAAGGCTACATCCGCACCGCGGAGCGCGGAGCCGGCCAGAGGGCTACGGTCTACGCGAAGAACGATCCGGCCGAAGTCCCGTCCAAAGAGTGAGGCGCAACGAGCATCCGGAAGCCTCTCCCGGGCCGCGGCACGCTCTCCCCGCGCGTTGCGGCCCCTGGCGCGTCTCTTGGGAAGCCTTCGCCGATCATCGGGACGAGCCTCCCGACTCCCCGGAAGGTCCATCCGTGCTTTCAGACGAGCATCCCGGACCTCGGAGCGAGTCTCCCGCACATTGGGAGGCGTCTCCCTCACATTGGGACGAGCGACCCGCACATTGGGACGAGCGTCCCGACCATTGGGACGAGCGTCCCGACCATTGGGAAGGCTCTCCCAACCATTGGGAAGCGTCTCCCAACCATTGGGAAGCGCCTCCCAACCATTGGGACGAGCCTCCCGGACCTCGGGACAAGCGTCCCAATGATTGGGACGAGCGTGCCAATGGTGGGGATGAGCCTCCCAATGGTCGGGATGAGCGTCCCAATGTTCGGACGGAGCCTCCCGTAGGTCGGGATGAGCGTCCCGGACCTCGGGAGGACCGTCTCAATGATCGAGAAGAGGCTCCCGGACCTCGGGAGGAGCCTCCCAACAGTCGGGTAGGATCTACCGAGCCTCAGGAGCGCCTCGCTGGCGCAGGGAAGAGCTTGCCGCCAAGCACTATTTCATCCGCGCCGCGAACCGATGGTCCGGCACGAGGGCCGAGCATCACCCCCTGGGACCGCTGGCGTCTCGCCGGCCCACACTCCCGCGACCACGGTGGCTGGCAATGGGCTCCGCAGCCCCGAACAGGGAACTTTTTAGCGACCTCTACTCTTTTCGGTGGCACCTGTCGGCGGGGCATGGGGGGAGGGCCTCACTCCAGGCTGTCGATCGCCGCCCACAGCGCGTCGAGATCGAGCGTCAGACCCTCGCAGCCTCGGGGGTGTGGGGACCCCGGTGCTCAGGGTAAACCCTGGCTGAAGACCACGCTGAGACTCCTCAAGCGGCTATAATCTCCAAGATATGACCACCCAGACGCAGATCAGCGAGCGGCTGGAGGTCGGGCCAGAGGTGTTGGAAGACTTCTGCCAAAGGTGGCACATTGCCAGGCTCGAAGTTTTTGGCTCTGTCCTGCGCGAAGACTTCGATACCTCCAGTGACATTGACTTCCTGGTCAGCTTCGAGCCCGAAGGGGGTCCAACGGGCATGGACTGGTTCCAGATCAAAGACGAGTTGGCCCGCCTCGTCGGCCGCAGGGTGGACGTCCTCGATCGGCGGGTTGTAGAGCACAGTCGCAACCTGTACCGACGGCAGCACATCCTCCGCGAGGCCACCACGGTTCATGGATCGTGACATCGGCATCCTCGTCGACATCCTGATCGCGGCTCGCGACCTCATGGAGTTCAGGCAGGGTGCAACCCGGGAGGATTTCTTGGGCAGCAAGCTCCTCCGCGCAGCCATACTCCACCAACTGGTGATCATCGGCGAGGCCAGCCGGCGGCTCTCTGAGGAATTCCGCGCAGAACACCCGGAGATCCCCTGGAAGCAGGTGATCGCGCTGCGCAACTTCGTGGTCCACGAATACGATGAGATCGACTTCGCAGTCGTCTGGAACATCTGCGAGCGCCATGTGCCCGAGTTGATCAGGTTCTGCGAGCCCATGGTCGGCGAGTGGATTGATCAGGGATAGTGAGCCATGGCCGACGATTTCACCTACGACGTCTTCCCGGCCTCGGACGACATCATCGAGCCGATCGCACAGTTGGCGGACGTGCTCCGCGCGAACGCACCCGCCGGGCTGCGCTGGCAGTACAAGCCCAGGCCGGACCTGAAACATGCCACGATCTACCGCGGCGAAGAGCAACAGGTGCTGCGGGATCTTTTTGCGCCGCGCGAGCCCTCACCCCCGGCCCCTCTCCCACAAGTGGGAGAGGGGAGAGGGTTAGCTCGCGCAAGCCTCGAAATCCCGAGAACTGACTAACCTACACCCCTCTCCCGCTCGCGGGAGAGGGGCCGGGGGTGAGGATCACCCCACTGACGCCAGGCGCCGCGCCGCCGGGGTGGGCCGGCGCTCGCCGATCTGCTGGCGCCACATGGCGTAATAGAGACCTTTCTGATCCAGCAGCTCTGTGTGGCGGCCGGACTCGACGATGCGGCCGCGCTCCAAGACGTGGATGCGGTCGGCGTGGAGGATCGTCGACAGACGGTGCGCGATGAGGATGGTGATCACCTGGCTCGACGCCACCTCGCGAATCGTCTCGGTGATCTCCTCCTCGGTGAGCGAATCGAGGGACGAGGTCGCTTCATCGAACACCAGGAGGCGCGGCCGGCGCAGCAGCGCGCGGGCGATCGACAGCCGCTGCTTCTCTCCTCCCGAGACCTTGACGCCTCCCTCGCCGATCACCGTGTCGAGGCCGCGGTCGGCCCGCTCCAGCAGGCTGTCGCACGCGGCCTTCTTGAGCACTTCCAGGCACTCGGCGTCGCTGGCGCCGGGGTTGACGAAGAGCAGGTTCTCGCGGATCGAGCCGGAGAAGAGCTGCGTGTCCTGCGTCACGAAGCCGATCTGCGCCCGCAGCTCGTCGAGATCCAAATCCGTGCTCGGCTTGCCGTTGTAGAGGATGCGCCCGTGCTTCGGCGCGTAGAGGCCGACGAGCAGCTTGACCAGCGTCGTCTTGCCCGAGCCCGACGGGCCGACGAAGGCCAGGGTCTCACCCCGCTCGGCCCCGAAGGAGACGCCGGTCAAGGCCGGGGAGGAGGCGGTCTGGTGGGTGAAGCCGACATCCTCGAAATCCAGGGCGCCGAGCTCGCCCAAGGGCAACGGGCGCTCCGGCTTCGTCTCGACCGGCATGTCGAGGATGGCCTGGAAGGTCTCCAGCGACGCCTCGGTCTCGCGGTAGCTGTTGATCACCGTCCCGAGGTCCTGGAGCGGCCCGAAGATGAAGAAGGAATAGATGAACAGGGAGAAGAACTGTCCGACCGTGATCTGCTGCGTATAGATCAGGTAGAGCATCAGGAAGAGGATGGAGGTGCGGAGCGCATTCACCGCCGTGCCCTGGATGAAGCTCAGGAGGCGCAGCGAGCGCACCTTCCGGAGCTCTAAGCGCAGGATCTTGTCGGTCGTCGAGTTGAGCCGGTCGATCTCCTGGCGGGCGAGCCCGAGGCTCTTCACCAGCTCGATGTTGCGCAGCGACTCGGTGGTCGCTCCGGCGAGGGCCGTGGTCTCGGCCACGATGACCTTCTGGATCTTCTTGATCCGCTTGGACAGCACGGAGCTCAGGACGCCGAGGAGAGGGACGGTCAGGAAGAAGACCGGCGCGATGATCCAGTGCACGGTGAGGGCATAGATCATCACGAAGATGACCCCCACCAGGGTCGTGAACAGGGTGTTGACCGCCGTGCTGATCAGCTTCTCGACGTCGTTGCGGACCTTCTGGAGCTTACCGAGCGTCTCGCCGCTCCGCTGGTCCTCGAACCGGGCGTAGGGCAGCTCCAGGGAGTGGCGGACGCCGTCCGAGTAGAGCTGGGCCCCCAGCCGCTGGGTGATGACGTTGACGAAGTAGTCCTGGAAGTTCTTGGCCACCCGCGAGACGAACGCGACCCCGACCGCGGCGGCGAGCAGCAGGCTCACGCCGCGGAAGAACTGCCCGGTGGTGTACTCGCGGTAGCGGGTGGCGTACTCGTCGATGACATGGCGGAAGATCAACGGGTCGAGGAGCGAGAAGACCTGGTTGACCGCCGCCAGCACGAGGGCCAGGACAACGAGGCCCCAGTAGCGTCGCAGGTAGGAGTAGAGCAGTCGCATGGCCCCACTATCCTACCTCGCGGCCCGCCGCGCCCTCTCCATTCGGCGGGGTTGCCCCTCTCCGGTTGGCGAGCCCAGCAGAGGCGGGAGGTCAGCGGATCTGCGAGATCTGGCGGCGCAGCAGCTCGTTCTCGAAGGCCATGCCCACCTGGGCGGTCGCCAGCTCGAGGATGTCGATGTCCTCGATCGGCTGGTCGCGGTCGCCGTTGTCGGTGTAGATGACGGAGATGACCCGCTGGGCGCCGAGGACCGGGAAGACCACGATCTGGCCGGTGCGGGGACGGCCCAGGACATTGCGCAGGACCTCGGGGAGCCCGGCTTCCTCGAACGCCGTGGATTGCACTTCGCCGGATTCCAGGCTGTGCATCAGGGCGCCCTCGGTCTCCACCAGGTCGAGGCGCAGCGTGCGGGTCGATTCGGCCAGCGGGCGCCCCTTGGTGTCGGTGCCGAAGGCGCCGAGCGCCACCAGGTGGTCGCGCTTGACCAGGAAGAGCACCGCGCGCTCCACCGACTCCGAGATGATGTGCATGAGATTGAGCGCCACGGTGGCCGAGATCAACCCGGAGCGCAGGTCGCCATAGACGCGGCGCAGGCGCTCCACACCGGAGCGCGACGGCTCCTCGCGCGGCACGCCGCGGACGAGGTCGCGCCGGCTCTCGATGATGTTCTCCACGCAGGCCACCACGGTCTCGACCTCGCCCGGGAGCGCGGCGAGCACACCGGCCTCGTAGGCCTTCACGAACGAGGCGCCGGGATCGACCAGCGCGATGACCGACGCGCGGGGACGGGAGCGGTGGAGCGCCGCCGTCTCCTCGACGCTCACCTGGCCCTGCCGCAAGTCCACCAGCACGATCGGATGGGGCTCGCCGAGCTCCGGCAGGCCCGCCTGGCCGAGCCCCCGGATCTCCACCGCCGCGATCTCGTGCTGCAGCGCCTCGGCGAGCTTCTGGACGAGCTCCTGGTCGCTCGACACGACGTGCAGCTTGAGCAGCTCGGCGGCGTGCTTCGGCCCATCGCCGGCCTCGTCCTCGGGCGCTCCGGGGAGCGCCATGGCGGAGCGCGAGGAGGCCGCGTTCAGCACCATCGTGGGATTCGTCGCGTCTCCGTCCACCTCCCCGCTGCGCCCTTCGGCGCGGTCGCGGTTGCGCTCGTCGAAGATGCGCGCCGCCTCCAGCAACACCATCTGCGTGTTGATGTCGGCGTCGGGCAGGACGTCGCTCGGATAGAGGGCGATGTCGTCGATCGGCCGCAGGTCGTCGATGGCGAACTCGAAGGTGCCGTTGTCCCAGACCATCACCTCGGAGACCGCCTGCTCGATCTGCTGCGCGATGACCTGGCGGAGCCCTTCGGGATCGATCGAGCCCGAGGAGATCAGGATCTGTCCGAGGGAGCGGTGCTCGAGGGCGTCGCGCTGGCTCTGGATCGCCCGCGCCAGGATGCCCCGGTCGATCATCCCGGAGGAGACCAGGAGGTCGCCCAGCTTGGGGGTCTGCGGCGCCTGGGCGCTCACCAGGCGGCCCAGGTGGAAGCCGATCATCGCCCTCTGCACACCGCGGTTGAGGAGCAGCGTGCCCGTCCGGCGGCCGAGATGGATGAACTGCATCACATCGGCGACGGAGACGTCTTTGAGGCTGCCGGAGATTCCCATCGCTGGACCTTGTGGGCGGTATTACTCGCCCCGCGCCAGCTTGACCAGGCTCTCCAGGGTGCGGAGCTTGCGGTCTTTCGTGGCGAAAAGCCGGGCGGCGAACATCGCGGAGGCGGCGTGCGCCGACAGCAGGTCGAGAAGGTCGCGGTCCTCGGCCCGCAGGATCGGTTTGTGGTCGAGCAGCTTGATCAGGACCAGGGCGCCCACGATGTCGTTCTGGACGCGCAGGGGCACGGCGGCCAGCGCCTGCGACTCCGCCGACGGTCCCAGGCGCAGCACACCGTCCCGGAGCGTCGCATCCACCATCGGATCGCCCTCCAGATAGGACTCTCCATCGTAGGGCGGGACAGGACCGTCGTACATCCCTTCGAGGAGGGCGATCTCGTAGCCGGGGCCGTCGTCCTTGCGCAGCAGCAGGACGAACTGCTCGGCGCCGAGCAGGTTGATGGCGATCTCGGCGATGGTCGCCTGCACCTCGGCGGGATCGAGGGTGGCGTGGAGCTGGTAGGTGGCCACGTAGAGGTTCATCAGCCGGCCGCCCTGGTGCTCCGAGTCGACCAGGCGGGAGGCCAGCTCCTTGACGTCGGACTCGGCGGTAGACAGACGCCGCTCCAGCTCCTGGACCCGCTCGTCCGCCGAGGCCGCCACGGCGCGCTCGGAGGTCTCGCGCAGGCTCACCTCGACGACGCGCGCCAGCTCGCCGACGCGCTCCAGGGTCGAGCGCAGCTCCGCCACCAGCTCCAGGCCCGGCATGGCGGGCTTGGTCCGCGGATCGGCCTCCGTGGTGCTCCGTTCGTTCAAATCGTGGGTCCTTTACAGCTGAGCGATCTTCTCGAGGATTTCCTCGCTGTGGAACGGCTTCTTGATGTAGGCGGTCGCTCCCGCCTCCAGGCCGCGTTGGGTGTCCTCGTCCCGCCCCTCGGTGCTGATGATGATTACCCGCAGGTCCTTGTGCTCTTCGCTCGACCGGATCTGCTCCAGGAACTCCAGCCCGTTCATGTTGGGCATGTTGATGTCGAGCAGGACGAGGTCGATGTCCCTATGCTCCTCGAGGCGGTCGAGAGCCTGCCGGCCGTCCAGGGCATACACCAGCGGGTACTGGCGGAGCATGACCTCATACATCTTGTGCATCAGCTTCGAGTCGTCGGCGACGAGCACTTTTCTTGGCTGCAAGACGCTCTCCCACGGTTTGTCCGCCGAGCGGGTCCCCGCGAGCGAGAGCCTCGCTCAGCTTCCGGACACCTCTTCGCCGCTCGATCCACACGGGAGTGTAGCCAATGCCAGGAGGCGTTTCAAGAAAGGCCCCCGGAAACTCCCTCGCCGCGCTTGCGTATTCAGTGATTGGAATGGCCCGCGCCCGCAGACAAGGCTCCTTCGCCCGCATCCGGGAGTTCATCCGCAACTACACGGCGGGGATGAACAGCCGCGACCTGCAGCGGCTGTTCCAGCGCGATGCGGCCAACGCCTACGCGGTGCTCACCCGCGACCATGCCCAGGAGCCCGAGCCGAAGCGCAGGCTCAGGCGGGTGCTCCACCGTGCCCGGCTCGCCTTTCTCGGCCTCTCCTACAAGCTCAGCCCGGCGCGCCGCCTGGTGTTCGCCCTGGCGCTCCTCTTCCTGCTCCTCGGCTTCACCGGCGACCTGGAGGTCGCATTCGACAACCAGAAGGTCCGCATCCTCATCGACTTCTCGCCGTTCTGGTTCACCCTGAGCTTCCTCGCTCTGGTCTACCTGCTCGCCCTCGAGCTGGTCGACAGGATCCGCGTGCGCGACGAGCTCGAGGTGGCCCGCGAGCTCCAGGCCGCCCTGCTGCCGCAGGACATGCCGGTCGTCCCCGGCTGGTCGTTCGCCCACTCCTACCGCACCGCCAACGAGGTCGGCGGCGACTATTACGACCTGATGATCCTGGCGGACGGCAGGGTCGGTCTGATCGTGGGGGATGCCTCGGGGCACGGCATGGCGGCCGGGCTGGTCATGGCGATCGCCAATACGACCCTCAAGACCGCTCTCGACCTCGATCCGGCACCCGAGCGGGTCGCCGCGCTGCTCAACCGCGCGATCTGGCGGATCGGCACCAAGCGCACCTTCATGAGCATCTTCTACGCGGTGCTCGATCCGCGGACCGGCGTCCTGGAGTACGTCAGCGCCGGCCATCCCTTCCCATTCATTCGGAGAGAGGACGGCCGGATCGAGGAGCTGGGATCTGGCGGCCTGCCCTTGGGGATGCGCGAGAGCCTCCCCCTGGAAGCGCGGACGGTCGATCTGCAGCCGGGCGATCTCCTGGCCTTCTATACGGACGGTCTCGCCGAGGCCATCGACACCGCCGGCCGCGCCTTCGGCTACGACCGGATCGCCCAGATCCTGGGGGAAGGAGGCGCTCCCTGGGCGGTCCACGACCAGATCCTCGCCTCGTTCGACCGCCACACCCGCGACGAGCCCCTGCGCGACGACTTGACCCTGATGGTGATGTTGCGGCTGCCGCCGGTGCCGGTGGCGCTCACCCCCGGGGCCGCCACCGCGCCAGCAGCCGTTTCCAGCTGAAGCGCCGGCCGACGCCGTAGGCCACCTCGTAACCGTGGAGGCCGAGCTCCTCCAGGATGGCGCGGGTGTGCTCGCCGTGGCCGGGGACCCGGGGCGCGGCGCGAGGGCGCTCGCCGTCGAGCCGGGCCGGGAAGGCGAGGCGCGGCAGGGCGTCGGGACCCTCGGACAGGACGCCCCGCGCCTTCATCTGCGGGTGCTCGCGCGCTTCGGCGGCGGAGAGGATCATCGCGGCCGGGATGTCCTCCCGCGCCAGCAGCTCCAGCCATTCGGCCCGCGTCCGGCCGCGGATCAGGGCCGCGACCTTGCGGTGGACGCGGCGCGACGGGCTGTACTGCTTGGAGATCAGGTCCTTGCGTCCAGCCGCCTCGCAGAAGCGGCGCCAGAAGTGGGTCTCCAGCGCGGCCAGCGCCAGGACGTCCCCCTCGGCCGTCGTGTAGAGGTCGTAGCAGGGGAGCGCTCCGGTCAGCGGCAGTCTCTCGCCGACCTTTTTCCGCTTGCCTCCCGCCTCGGCGGCCCAGGCCGTCAGGTTGGCGTGGACCCCGGCGTCGAATAGCGCGGCATCCACATGGCTCCCGCGTCCCGTCCTCTCCCGTTCGAGGAGAGCGGCGAGCACGGCCGACACCGCGCTCCAGGCGCCGGTCAGGTCGGCCACGGGCGCGGCGGGCATGGCAGCTGTGGAGGCGAGGGTCCCGGCGAGCGCCTGGTAGGTGAGGTCATGACCGGCCCGGGCGGCGTACGGGCCGTCGGCGCCCCATCCGGAGATCGAGCAGACGACCAGCCGCGGCCAGCGCTCGCGCAGCCGCTCCGGCGGAAACCCCAGGCGCGCCAGGGTCCCCGGGCGGAAGCTCTCGACCAGCACGTCCGCCCGGTCGAGCAGCGCCTCCAGGACCGTGCGCCCCGACGTTTCCTTGAGGTCGAGGGCCACGCTCTCGACCCCGGCGAGGAGGATGGCGGCCAGGGCTCCGGTGCCGTCGCGCAGCGGCGGAGCCAGCCGCACCGGATCGCCGACCTCCGGCTCCTCGACCTTGATCACCCGCGCCCCCAGGTCGGCGAGGAGGCGCGTCGTCAGCGGCCCCGGGAGAAGGCGGGAGAGATCGACGACCAGAGTCCCCGCCAGAGGGGAGGCGCTCACTCCCGCTCGACGACCATCGCGAAGCCGACGCCGCCGGCCGCGCAGATGGTGGCCAGGCCCAGGTTCTGGCCGCGGCGGCGCAGCTCGTAGAGGAGCTGCGTGACCACGCGGGCGCCGGTGGCGCCGAACGGATGGCCGATGGCGATCGAGCCGCCGGTGACGTTGAACCGGTCGAAGTCGACGACGCCCAGCGGCTCGCTCCGGCCCAGCTCCTCGCGCGCGAACTTCGCCGAGGCGAAGGCCTTCAGGTTGGACAGGATCTGCGAGGCGAAGGCCTCGTGCATCTCCACCAGATCGATGTCCGGCAGCTCGAGGCCGGCGGCGTCGAGGGCGGCCGGCGCGGCGTAGGCCGGACCCTGCAGCAGCTGGTCTCCCGGATTGAGCGCGGTGAACGAATAGGAACGGAGATAGCCCAGCGGCTCGTAGCCGAGCGACTTCGCCCGCTCCTCGCTCATCAGGAGGACCGCCGAGCCGCCGTCGGTCAGCGGGCTCGAGTTGCCGGCGGTCAGGCTGCCGTAGCGGCGATCGAACACGGGCTTGAGCTTGGCCAGAGCTTCCATCGAGGAGTCGGCCCGGACACCATTGTCCTCTGTCACCGCCTTGTCGTAGCGCGGCGGCGGGAAGACCGGAGCGATCTGCGCGGTCAGGCGGCCGTCTGCGGTGGCCGCGGCGGAGCGCTGGTGCGACAGGAGGGCGATCTCGTCCTGGGCGCGGCGCGAGATGTCGTTCTCCTTCGCCATCTTCTCCGCCGACTCTCCCATGGACATCCCGGTGGTGTACTCGGCGATCGCCGGAGCGACCGGCGCGAGGTCCGCCGGACGGAGCTTGCTGATCGCCCCGGCGCGCTGTGGCAGGGTCTTCGCCTTGCTGAGCTCCATGAAGACGTGCGCCGCCTTGCGCGAGAACTGGATCGGCACGTTGGACAGCGATTCGGCGCCGCCGGCGAGGACGACCTCGCACTCGCCCGAGAGGATCGCGCCGGCTCCGAAGGTGAGGGCGCGCGTCGAGGAGGCGCAGGCGAGGTTGACCGTCACCCCCGGGATCCGCATCGGCATCGAGGTGCGGAACACCACCTCGCGGCCGAGGTTGGGAGCGTGGAGAGCCGGCACCACCACGCCGAAGACCGAGAGGTCGATCACCTCGGGATCGATCCCGGTGCGCGCCAGGAGCTCCGCCGCGGCGGCGCTCGCCAGGTCGACCACGTCCATGTTCTGGAAGTCGGTCCCGGACTTGACGAAGGGGGTGCGGCAGCCATCGATGATCGCGACCCGGCCGCGCGGCCCCTTGAGGTCGCGCCGCTCGCTGGTCTTGACGGAGACGGGGCGGCCTCCACCCCGGGTCCACACCGTGTCGGCCCGCTCGGCGACCTCTTCCAGAGCCGAAGCCGTGTTGGGGGGACGAAGCGGCGCCGGCGGCTGCGGCTCCTGGGTCTCCAGATTCTCTGCCATGGTCTCTCTCCTCTCTCCCGGCTTATATACCACGCACCCCCACCCCGCGCTCTTCCCAGAACGCTCTCGCTTCAACTGACAGCTCGCCTTCGGTTCCCAGCACCGACCGCAGCCGGCCGAAGGGGAGGCGCCGGCGGCGTTTGAAGAGCTTGAAGCCGGCCTCGTCCTCCTCGACGGCGGCGCGCAGCCGGGCGAGGTCGGCCGCCGTGCCGGCGAAGAGCGTGGGGCGCGCCCAGACCGCGGTCGGGACCAGGTGGGCCGGCTCCGGTTCCAGGAGGAGGGCCGCTCCCGCCACCGTCGCCCAGCTGAGCAGGAGGCGCTCGGCCCGGTCTCCGGCGAAGCCGCCCAGGACCAGGATGTGGCGCCGTCCCCCGGGCAACGCCGGGATCTGCCGCTCCAGGAGATTCGCCCCGGCCTCCCCCTCGGCGAAGCGCTCCGCGTCCGGCACGGGAGCCCCGGTCCTCTCCGCCTCCTCCCAGGAGGGAAGCACCACGGTCTCCCCGGCCACCTCCACCCGTGGGCCTTGCCGTCCTTGCTGTTCCTGCTGTCCTGGGGGGCGGGGGACCCCCACCAACCCGGCCGCCTGCACCGCCAGGTCGAGCACGACAGACCAGGGGTGAGGCCAATAGAAAAAGGAAGCTTTCGAGCCTGCCGGAAACCGGGCGAGAGGAGCGGCCCAGCCGGCGGCGGTGGCGGCGGCCCGGCGGAAGGAGAGCCAGCGCCAGTCCCAGCCCTCCCGGCGGAACAGCCAGGGATCTTCGGGATCGCGGGCGGCGTGGCGGAAGAGGGCCGCGGGCGGGGAGGTCAGGCCGCGGCCTTCCGGAGCGCCTGTGAAATCTTCTGCTCGATGACCGGTCGCATCAGGCTGGCCGGCGGTCCCAGCTCGGCGCGGCCCACCAGCTGCCCCTCCTCCAGGACGATCGTCGCCTTGGCTCCCGGTCCCGAGAGGTGCATCACGTCCCCTTCCCAGCGCCACTTGAGCATTCCTCCTGGAAACTCCTCCTTGAGAGCCGCGTCCAGGACCGGGCGCAGATCCTCCATCGAGCTCTTGGCGGTCGGTACTTCGATCGTCAGCGCGCTCATTGCGGCGGAACCCTACCACAAGCCATACCCGCCCCGGCGGGATGTAAGATCTGTAAATCCAGGCCTGTGCCGCGACTCCTGGGAGTTTTGTCGCGGATGGCCCTGTTGCACCGCCTGAAGCCATGTCCGAACGCTGAGGCACACCCGATGAAGCAAGGATTCCGCCGCCACGTATCCCTGAGCCAGGTCGTCCTCCTGGTCCTGCTGACGGCCCTTCCCGCCGTCCCCCGACCCGCCGCCGCCCAGGCCATCGCCGATCCCGATCTCTTCGCCAAGAGCCTCGAGGCGGCCGCGGAGGCGACCACCGTCTACGGCGCGTACGACAACCCCGCCGAGGTGGCGCGGATCAACCGCATCGGCTACGAGCTGGCGCAGCAGTCGGACTACCAGAGGTTCCCGTTCACGTTCGACCTGGTGGACATGCCGGTCCCCAACGCCTTCACCCTCCCGGGCGGCCAGATCTTCATCACCCGCGGGATGCTCGACCTCGGCCTCGACGACGACATGCTGGCCGCGGTCCTCGGGCACGAGATCGGCCACGTGGTCCTGGAGCACTACAAGCGGATGCAGCGCAAGTCGACGCTGCTCAACGTGCTCGGCAGCCTGCTCGTGGTCGGCGTCATGGTCGGCGACCGCAGCAACCGGACCGAGGACGGAGTCCCCTACGATCCGCGGGTGGGCTACGGGCCGAGCCGGGTCGAGGGCGCCGCGGCGGCGAGCCTGATCCTCGGCGAGCTCCTGCTGCGCAGCTACAGCCGCGAGCACGAGGACGAGGCGGACGCCGAAGGGCAGCGCCTGTCCGCCCTCGCCGGTTACGATCCCGCGGGAGCCCAGAAGGTCTGGGAGAAGATGATCCAGCGGGCGCCGCAGCTGCGCGAGTTCGGCTATCTGCAGACCCATCCGTTCGCCGAGGAGCGCAGCCGGGCGGCCGAGGCGCGCAAGGGGACCTGGAAGATCCAGACGCGCAAGCCCGCTGACGAATACCGGCAGCGCACCCAGGCGGTCCTCATGACCTGGATGGAGCACAACCGGCCGAAGGAGAAAGAGAAGGCCTATCTCAAGACCGCCGCTCTCGGCACCTGGCCGCAGGGGAAGGTGGCCGAGAACCTCCGCCTCGAGAAGCTGCACGGCCTCCGCGAAGCCGAGATGTCCCGGCCCGTCCTGTCGCGCGACTATGGAGCCCTCGTCAAGCACTACCGGGACGAGATCTCCGCGGTCCGCGAGGTGGACGCGAAGAGCAATCTCGTCGCCACGCTGGAGACCGAGATCACGGATCTCGAGAAGCAGCGCAAGGACTCCTATCCGCGGGCGGTCGAGGTCCTGGGGGGCGGGATCTACGAGACGTCGTTCCTGGAGAGCTTCCTGAGCAACTATCCGGACGCGGCCCAGGCTCCCGAGGTGGGGCTCGCCCTGGGAGACGCCTACAGCCGCCTGGGCAACCAGACGGAAGCCGTGAGCCGCTACATGACCGCCTGGGAGGCGGCCCCCGACAGCCCCGACGGCAAGCGCGCGGGCGCGGGCCTGCGCCTCCTCGCGCCGAACTTGAAGGAGCTGTCGGCCCTGCAGAAGCTCACCGAGCAGGACCGCGACCCCGAGATCAGGAAGATCGCCGGCGAGCGCCTGACCACCATGGCCAAGAGCTACGACGACGTGGCCAACGGCGCCGAGTACCTGCGCCGCTATCCCGAAGGGTCGCACGCTCCCGAGGTGCTGGACCGCCTGAACGTGCTCGCCGACAATCTCTACGCCGAGGTGGTGCTCTACCAGGGCATGGGCGACTCGGTGAAGGTCATGGACCGGATCAACAAGATCCTCACCCACGCGCCGCTCTCCCCCGCCGCCGCGAAGCTGCGGGACGGGGCGGTGCTGTCCGACAAGGCCGGGTAGCGCCGCCGGCCTGATGAACGCGCTCACCCGGCGGCTGGCCCTCCTCGGCCACAGCCTCCACCGTCCGTTCCTCCGCCGCCGCCTGGGGCGGACCGTCCTGGAGGAGCTGGACGGCGTGCCGCTGATCGTCCTGCCCGAGGTGTTCAACCCCGTCCTCTTCCGCACCGGGACGGTCCTCGCCCGCGCGGTCGCCTCGGCGCCGCCGGGGAACGGGGCGACGGCCCTCGACCTGGGGACCGGCTCCGGCGTGGGAGCGGTGTTCGCGGCCCGCTGCGGCTATCGGGTCGTGGCCGTCGACATCAATCCCGAGGCGGTGCGCTGCGCGCGGCTGAACGCGCTCCTGAACGGTCTGGAGGACCGGATCGAGGTCCGGGAGGGAGACCTCTTCGCACCCGTGGCCGGCGCAACGTTCGACCTGGTCCTCTTCAATCCCCCCTTCTTCCGGGGAACCCCGAAGAGCCGGTCCGACCTGGCCTGGCGCGGCACCGACGTCCTGGACCGCTTCGCCGCCGGGCTCTCAACCGCCCTGGCTCCGGGAGGCCTCGCTCTCCTCCTCCTCTCCACCGACGGCGACGGCCCCGCCCTCCTCGAAGCGCTCGAGCACCAGGGCTTCGCGATCGAGTCTGCCGCCAGGCGGGACTTCGGGAACGAGGTGGTGACGGTGCACGCGGTGCGGCGGGCGGGTTAGCCGCGCGGCTGCACCTCGACCTGGAAGCAGTGGATCAGGCGCGGCGTGCCGACGAAGAAGACGAGCTCGTAGCGGCCGGGGCGGCCGAGGCGGGCGATGGTCTCGTAGGTGCCCGGCTGGCTTGTCTCCCGCAACGACTCCGGCGTGCCTTCTGCCGCGACCTCCTGCGCCTCGGCGGGGCACCTCTCCGGGTCCATCCCGCCTCCGGCAGGCGCCGCGCCCAGCCAGGCGACCGGATCGAGGCCGTCCAGCGGCAGTCCCGTGTTCACATCGGAGATGCGCAGGCGCACGGCCACGCGGTCCTTCTCCCGAAACGCACCGTCCCCCCGCCTGGCCAGCGACTCGAGGTCCACCTGGAGGGAGATCCCGTCACGGACCACCCGCTGCAACCAGGGGATGCCCGACAGGGAGGCGCGGACATCCTCCAGGGCATGGCCGGGGGCCGCGAGCACAAAAGCGATCAGGGATAGAACGACACAGACGGAACGGCGGACAGACAACTGCAACATCCTGGGCCTCTCTCGGAAGGCGCACAGGATAGCAGAAAACCGTCACGACAGCTCGGGCTGCGGCCAGAGCCACTCGCCGACCGTCTTCTCGATCGGCAGCCCGTAGGCGTCCCGCCGCAGGCGCCAGCGGGCCAGGGCGCGGACCGGCCGGCTCCAGGGGCTCCCCGGCACCCAGGCGATGCGCTGGTAGAACTTGAAGCGCTCGACCCGGCGGTGCACCTCGGGGCTCACCCAGGGACCGGCCGAGCCGATGAAGTCGAAGCGCGCCCACTCGTCGAGCGTGCACGGCAGCGAGTAGCCGTCGCGCACCGCCTCGTCGGTCAGCGGCGAGCCGGGATACGGCTTGAAATAGAAGATCGGCGTCTCGAAGTCGGGCGACAGGGAGCGCAGGCGCTTGGCCACGTCCAGCGAGGCCCGGATGCTCTCCGCCGTCTCTCCGGGGAAGCCGACGATGAACGGGAAGATCACCTTCACGCCATGGCGCCGGCACTTCTCGGCGCTGACGAAGACCTGCTCCAGCTTGATGTCCTTCTTGATGCGGTCGATCATCTCCTGCGAGCCCGCCTCGACCCCGATGATCACCCGCCGCAGACCGGAGCGCCGGCAGGTCGCCATGATCTCCTCGGGCAGGCGCGCCCCCTGGTCGGCGCGCATGGTGGCGGCCCAGGTCGTGCGCACGCCGCGCCGCAGGATCTCCTCCGCCACCGCCGCCACCCGCGGCGCGTAGGTGAAGTAGGTCTCGTCCTGGAACGAGACGTCGTCGAAGCCGTAGCGGCGCCAGAGCGTCTCGATCTCCTCTCCCATGCGCTCCGGCGCCAATCCCACCCATTTGCGGTTGTAGACGAACGGATCGGCGCAGAAGGTGCAGCGGAAGGCGCAGCCCTGCGACGAGATGTAGTCGAGCTGCCGCTTCCCCTTGAGCGCGTAGTAGCGCTCGACCGGCAGCAGCCGGTAGTCGTGCGGGCGCAGCTGGTTCAAATCGAGGAGCGGGCGCGCCGGGTTCTGCCGGACCTCGCCGTCCACCGTACGGTACGCGCAGCCCAGGCACCCTTCGAGCTCGCGGACGCTCTCCCCGCCGACCAGCCGGTCGCAGATCTCCTGGAACGTGGCTTCCCCCTGCGCCTGGACGCTCACGTCCACGCCCGGCTCGTCCAGGCACTCGCGGCCGAAGAGCGAGGGGTGCCAGCCGCCCCAGACCACCGGCAGCTCGGGCCGCCGCGCCTTGGCCGCGCGCGAGATCCGTACCGCGTCCTCGATCGGACCGCCGGTCAAAACGCTCACCCCCAGGCAGAGGGCGCCGTCGAGCTGCCGGAGCACCGCGCCTTCCGGATCGTCCTCCAGCCGGCCGTCGACGATCACGACCTCGTAGCGCTCCGGATCGAGGTGCGAGCCCACGGCCAGGAGGGCGAGGGGCATGGTGTAGAAGACCGCCCGCGGGTTGTACAGGACGACCTTGGTTCTCATGAGGCGTCCTCCCGCAGCGCCAGCGAGCAGACGCAGCGGCGGCAGATCTCGTCCCGCGCCATGTCGAGCCCCTGGCGCCAAGCCACGGCCTCCGGCGAGTTGAGCACGGCCTTGAGGCTCCCGGCGCTCCGGAGGTTGCCCAGCGCCGGCTGGAAGAAGCACGGGCGCACCATGCCGTCCGCCTCGATGACGGCGGAGACCCAGGGAGCATTGCATTCGACCGGAGCGAAGTCGCCGCGGCCCAAGAGGGCGGCGAAATGGCGGAGGAGGCGCCGGCGGAGCTTCTCCGGGCTCTCGGCGATGAACCCGGCTGCGAAGTCGGCGGCGTGCTCAACCTCCAGGGCGTCGAGCTCGGCGGCGAGGAGCGGCAGGTCGTCCGCTTCCAGGGCCACCGCGGCGGCCTGCTCCGGCGCCCAACCCCCCGGGCGGTTGAACGCCTCGCTGGTCACGTCCGCGGCGAGGAAGCTGATGCGGTCGAGCCCCAGCTCGCGGGAGGCCTGGACGGTCGCGCGGAGATCCCGGAAGTTCTCCCGCTGCACCGTACAGCGGCCGGAGACGGCGACTTTGGGGTCGGCGGCGCGCACCGCGGCCACCCCCTCGGCGAGCTTCTCGTACGCCCGTACCACGTTGCGGATGCGGTCGTGCACCGGACGCGGACCGTCCAGGCTGACGATGACATCGTCGCACCAGCGGACCAGGCGGACTGCATCCCGCCGCAGCAGGAGCCCGGTCGAGAGGAGCGTGATCCCGATCCCCGCCGCGTGGAGAGGCGCGCAGAAGGCGTCGAGATCCGAATGCAGCAGAGCCTCTCCGCCCGAGAGGACGATCCGCCGCACTCCCAGCGCCCGCCATTCCGAGAGCCAGCCGGCCACGTCCTCCACCGACAGCTCGCCCTTGCCGCGAGCCCGCCAGATGTCGCACATCAGGCACCGGCAGTTGCAGCGGCTGTGCGGATAGAGGATGAGGATCGGCAGCCGCTCGATCGGATCGACACGAGGCAGCGGGTCCGAAGCGATCGAGCCGGCGGTCTCCGGACGCGGTGCAGGAGCCAGCGCCGTCACGCCGCCCTCCGTTCCAGCTCGATCAGATAGTGGTCCGCCAGCCACGGGAGAGGAGGCATCCGTTCGAGGCGCCGCTCCCAGCGGGCCAGGGCCGCCAGCAGGCGCGGATGGCGCTCCCCCCATTCCTTTATATAGGTCGGCGGCAGAAGAGCCCCGACCGCACCGGTCCGCAGAACTCGGAACTCCGGAGCGAACGCCCGCCGCAGGGAACGGATCGACGGATACCGCACGGTCATCCCGCGCCAAGCCACCCCACCCGGACGCAACCGCCGGAACGCCCGCTTGAGATCCCCCCGTCCCAGATACCAGGCCCACTCCCAGGGGACGAAAGGTCCCATCATGCAGAGGAGGACCGGCGCGCCCGGGCGCAGCCGAAGAGCGAGGGCTTCGGCCACGGCTCGCAGGTCGGCCACGCAGTTGAGCCCGCCGAAATCGGAGAAGGCGCCGTCGAAGACCTCACCCCCCCGGCCCCCCTCTCCCATCTCCCACCCTTCCACCGGGAGAGGGGGGAGCTTGTCTGGCTCGTGCTCGCGAGGGCCGGGCGGGGGCGCCCCTCTCCCGGGGGTCGGGTGGGAGATGGGAGAGGGGTCGGGGGTGAGGTCGGGCGGGGGAAGGCTCCGCATCCGTGTGAGTTTGCCGGGATCCGCCGCCAGATCCTCCACATCCACTTGATGGACCTCGACCAGCCCCTCCAACCCGGCCGCCGCGACCTTGCGGAGGGCCGTCTCGACCATAGCCGGCGAGGCGTCGGTCGCCGTGATCCGCACGCCTCGCCGCGCCAGGTGGACCGCATCCTCCCCCGTGCCGCAGGCCAACTCCAGCACCCGGTCGCCGGGGGAGAAGCGGGCGTCCAGACGGCGCCAGACGGCTTCGCGCAGCAGGGTGCCGAGAGGGGTGGCGGTGAAGGAGGCGTCGTAGTCGGCCGCCAGAGCGTCGAAGGCCCTCACGCCTCCACCTCCCCCGCCACCCCCACCATCGCCGCCCGCGCCATCCGCGCCGCCTCCCGCTGGACCTCGGCCTCCGCAGGATCTTCTCCCTCCAGCCGGAAGGCGGCGACCTCGCCGCGCAGCCAGCGGTCGGCCTGCTTGTAGTAGGCCCGCGAGTGACGGCCTCGGACCTTGGAGTCGCGGTCGGTCGCTTCCTCCCAGTCGAGCGCGGAGACCACCCGCTCCTTCACGTCCTGGTAGTACCCCGTGTCCTTGATCGGATAGGCGACCGTGGTGAAGAAGACGTCCGGATTGCTCTTCTTCACGTGCTCGATGGTCGCCTCCATGTCCTCCTCCGTCTCCCCGTCGTACCCCCACATGAGGAACATGCCGACCTGCATGCCGTGGCGCTGGGCCGCGCGGGTGGCCCACTGCACCTGCTCGGCGGTGACGCCGCGCTCCATGGCGTCGAGGATGCGCTGGCTGCCGCTCTCCGAGCCAATCCAGATGCGGTAGCACCCCATCTCCGCGAGCGTCGAGAGCACCTCCTCGCGCATCATGCGGTCGGCCCGCGAGATGGTCTCGAAGGGGAGGCGAAGGCCGCGCCGCTTGAGCTCGGCCGCGTAGTCGAAGAGCCAGCGGTGGCTGATCGTGAAGACGTCGTCCGCATACCAGAGCTGGTCCGGCCGCCAGCGGTCGCGGATGTGCTCGACCTCGTCGGCCACGTCCTTCCCGCTCCGCCGCCGGTGGCTGAAGCCGAACACCGCATGCGAGCACCAGCGGCATTTATAAGGACAGCCGCGCGCGGTGATCAGGTTGACGCTCCCCATCCCGTGGTGCGTCCGCCAGACATCGACATACCGCTCCAGGTCGATCCGCTCGCGGTCGGGCCAGGGAAGCGCGTCCAGGTCGGGGATCTGCGTCCGTTCGGGATTGTGGACGACGGCGCCGGTCTCGTCCCGGAAGATCGTGCCCTCCACGCCGTGGAGCCGGAGCGGCCCCGAGCGGGCCAGGGCCGGGAGAAGCTCGGCCAGCGTCTCCTCCCCTTCGCCGACCACCACCACGTCCGCTCCCCGCGCCAGGTACTCCTCCGGATACCCCGCCGACTCCGGACCGCCGAGGACCACGGTCCAGCCGTGCGCCCGGGCCGCGCCCATCAGATCGAGCACCGGCCGGCGGGTCATCAGATTCGTGTAGATCCCCACCACTCCCGGCCCTTCCGCGAAGCGCGCCAGCAAGTCCTCCCGCCGGGAGAACGTCGTATCGAAAATCTCGACGTCGAAGCCGGCGCGGCGCAGGAACGAGGAGACGGAGAGGAGCCCCAAGGGTGGATAGGGCTTCATGATCTCCTGCTCCTTCTCGTCCTCCGCGAGAAAGTAGCCGTGGGTCAGCAGGAGATCCGGCATGATGAGAAGTCCTGAATTCCGGGCGTGCTTGCCAGGTTGCTCAACCTAGCACGCGCGGGGGGTGGGGGCAATGCTGAGAGTTTCTGCTATCATTCCGCTAGCGAAGGAGGTGTCCTGATGTCTCAAGTCCTGGTCAGAGATCTCGCTCCTGAGGTGCTGGAGCATCTGAAGAGCCGTGCGCGGATGCATGGCCGCTCCCTACAGGGTGAGCTCAAGGTCATCCTGGAGTCTGCCGCCCTCTTCTCCGTGGACGAAGCGCGTGCGACGAGCGAGCGGTGGCGACGGCGGCTGGCGGGCCAGATGACGAGCGACAGCGCCGACTTGCTCCGCGAGGACCGCGACCGTTGACGCGCATCGTCGTCGATGCGAACGTCGCGATCAAGTGGCTGCTTCCCGAAGAGCATTCCGAGGCAGCGCACAGCCTCCTCGGGCATGGTCTTGATCTGCAGTCGCCAGACCTCCTCTGGGCCGAATCAGGGAACATTCTGTGGAAGAAGTGGAGGAGGAAGGAGCTCACCTCCGAGCAGGTGGTGGAGCTCCTTCCCGACCTGCGGCGATTCCCCGTACGGATACTCCCGTCCGAGCCTCTCTGCGATCTCGCCTGGGATGTCGCGCATCGGTTCGACCGGAGTTTTTACGACAGCCTGTATCTCGCCTTGGCGGTGAGCGATGCCTGTCCTCTCGTCACAGCCGATCGCCGTCTCTACAATGCCCTCCGGACAGCGCCGGACTTCGAGCTTGTCTGGATCGGGGATATGAAAGGTGGATAGGGCTTCATGATCTCCCGCTCCTTCTCGTCCTCTGCGAGAAAGTAGCCGTGGGTCAGCAGGAGGTCCGGCATGATGAGGAGTCCTGAATTCCAGGCGTGCTTGCCAGGTTGCTCAAGCTAGCACGCGCGGGGGGCTTTTGGATCTCCGATGAGCCCCGCCGGTCAGGCAACGCCCCGCGCGAGCGTACGAACCGCGACGAGATCCTCGTCCCCGACCGCTCGAACATCGGTTTGCCTCAGCGTCACCAATGCCTGCGTTCGGCCCGCTGCGGTCACGAACTCAACCTCGATGCTATCCGGCTCGTAGACTTGTACGACAGCGCCGAGATCTCCACGCCGCAGACCCTGTTCGGGCAGGTCGCGATCCAGAACCACAGTGTCGAGATCCTTGAACTTCATCGTGATCACCCTGGATACGCTGTAACGAAACGAGGAACGCTTTCGCCTCGTAGGACGATCCATACGGTGACGATCTCAAAGCGTCTCCCCTTTGGCCCTTCGATCCTACCACGCACCTCGTACTTCTGGCCGAAGGCGTTGGACTGCCCCAGCGTGGCGTCCTCTGACGCGGCGATCGATACGAATTCCTGCCGGAGCCATTCCCAGTCCTGCCTCGTGTAACCAACGCTTGCGAAAAATGCGGCTTTGAATCTGCCGATTGGATGCTCAGGAGATAGAAGGTAGTCACGTACCTTCGCCTCATCGACGATGGCGCGGTCGGCTCCGGGGAGTTTCATCGGCCAAGCTCGCCCAGGCGAAGATAGGCATTTCCTCTGACTCGTGTCGCTCCAAGAGACTACTTCAACTCACCCGCCCATGTCGAGCCCGTGTGTCCCGAGGGGGGCAGTAGCCCCCCTCGGGGCTCCCCCCTCCGAGCCTGATGGTCCAGAGATTCAGAGTCCAGAGGTTCAGAGATCAGAGGAGAATGGAAGCAGCACCAACCGGAATCCCGTATTCCAGCTGCGGTACCACGGGTAGTACCAGTAGCGAAAGGCGCAGCGCACGAACCAGTAGCCACTGTTGAAGGCGCCCCCACGCAACACCCGGAGGGCTTCAGATGATGCTTCGAGATCTTCCCGGCCGTCTTTTGCTTTGTAGGGATACACGTAGGAAGCCTCACTCACATCTTTTCCCCAAAGACTCCGCGTCCACTCCCACACGTTGCCGCTCATCTCCTCGCAGCCACAAGGACTCGCCCCCAAGGGAAAGCAACCGACCGTGCTCGGTTCCGAGATCCCCGTTTCATGATAGTTGGCCTTCTCCGGATCGGCGTCCTTTCCCCACGGATAGCGCCGGCCGTCCTCCCCGCGCGCCGCCTTCTCCCATTCCGCTTCCGAGGGCAGGCTCACTTCCCAATCCGGCTCGATCTTTCCGCAGGCTCGCCAGCGAACCGTCAACCACCGGCAGAACGCGAGAGCCTCGTCCCAACTCACCCGGACCACCGGTGCGTTCGCCGGCCCTCGGAGGCTGTCGGGATCTCCAGGTTGATTCCCGCTCTCCTCAACGTACTCCTGGAGCTGTGCCACCGTCACCGGATATCGGCTCATCCGGTACTCGTAGGGGAGATCCAGGTCGTGAGCCGGCCGCTCGCTTTCGGAGGCCATCTCGTCATCCGCCTCGCTCCCCATGCGGAACCGCCCGGCCGGCACACGGCAAAACTCCATGCCGTCCAGAGTCATCACCTCCGGGCGCGGATCGCCGAGCCGCGCCAGCGTCTTTCCTGCCAGGGCCCGTTCCCGTGCCGGGAGGAGACCGGTCGCCAACAGGTGGACATGCCAGCGTTGGAGACGCTCCAGCTTTTTCCGATCCGTCTCGTCCAGGTTCTCCAGATCCGCCACCTCGGCGATCACCTGGCCCGCCAGGTGGGCTCCCCACGCATCTTCCACCCCAACGCTCTCGGCCGGCTCGTGAGGGCATAGCCGTTCCACCAGAGACCAGGTCGCGAACGCGGCACCTCGCGCCGCCTTGGCCCCGGCGAGAAGCACGACTTCGCGCCAGCGCCCGGGGTCCTTGCGACCGAGATCCGCAAGCTCCCGAGGGAATCCTTTCGCCGTCAGATGGCACGCCGCCAGATACTCCTGAAACGTCCGGTGAGGAAAGGTGTAGACCTCGACACCTCGCGGCACGAGAAGGCCCGCCCGCTGGCTGAGATACTCCACGAGCTCGGCCGGATTGGTGCCCGGCTTCCGCCCCAGCCGCATCAGGCGCGCGACCAGCTCCCCCTCGGCGACGTCGGCCGTGCCCGCCAGGTCCCCGCGGGAATGCACCTCGAAAGCCAGCTCTTCCAGCACCTGGCGCACCTGATCCTTCCCGATGTCCAGATACTGGGCCAGGCTCGGCTGCATCAGTCGCGTCGTCCCATCGGGATCACGGATCACCCGCTGGCTCTCCCACAGATTCAGGAGAAGCTCCACGGCGTCCGCATAGAGCTGCTCGCGCTTCTCCGGAAGGCTCCCTCCGCGCCAGGCATGAAGGCTCGCCATCAGAGTCAGCAGCAGCGGCCTCTCTGCCAATCCCTGGAGGCGGTCGCTGCCGAGCACGGCGTTCAGCAGGAGCTGAGCCCGGCCCTGGGCTTCCTCGCGGCCGAGCCGGCCCGTGGCCGCAACTTGGCTGTACCAGCGCTCCACGAAGGTCCGGATCTGCGCCTCGTCGAACGGCGCCAGCTCCGCCTCCTTGAAGATGACACGGTCGAGTTGCCAACCCTGGTTCCGATAGGCGTAGGTCCGGCTCGTCAGGAGCACGCGGCACTTCCAGAAGGTGCGGACGAATTCTTCCACCACCTGCCGGAGCCGGTCGCGGCAGTGCTCCGCTTCCGGAACCTCATCCAGGCCGTCGAAGAGGAGGAGCCCGCCCTTCTCCTGAAGCTCTTTGAACAAAATGGGGGCATAGTCTCCCAGACACGCCTCCTCGAGATCCTTCTCCAGGAAGTTGGCCAGGTGGCGGGCCGTCACCAAATGATCCAAGGGAGGCAAGCCCCGCGCAGCAAAATCGCGTAACACCACACGCACCGGCAACAGAGGTCCGTGGCTCCAGGGTTGAGGCTCCGGCTTCTCGCCAGGACGTTGCGGTTCCCCCTGAGGGAGGGGCGCCCGCAAGAGCTCGAGGTTGATCTGGGGGTGGTCGAGCGCTTCGCCCGCGTGGCAGAGGGCGACGAAATGGACGAACGTGCTCTTGCCGCTGCCCGGATCTCCGAGCAGTATGAGACGCGAATGGTGGTTGAGCTGCTCCAGGGCTGACAAGGCGCGCCGCTCTGTTCGCTGGAGCTTGCCGCCGTGGGGGTCGACTTCTGGAGTCCGGGTCCGTAGCGCCGTGTACACGGCATCGAGGCTCAAACGGGCCTCCGCCTCGCCACCCGCCGCCGCTGGATCGATGCCGGCCAGGGAGAGCACGCCGACCTGCTCCATGAGGCGCGTCAGGTAGGCCCTGCGGAGGGCGGTGGGGTCGGTACGGTCGGTGGAAGTGGC
Source organism: Thermoanaerobaculia bacterium (assembly GCA_035637095.1). GTDB lineage: Bacteria > Acidobacteriota > Thermoanaerobaculia > Multivoradales > UBA5704 > UBA5704. The sequence continues at coordinate 22,163 of DASPXX010000144.1, read as the reverse complement.
GTTGTGAATGTTGATGTCGCCGTACACATCGCGCCCCACAGCGACCGCCTGATCTCCGGCCCGCACCTGGGTCGTATTGACCTCGATGCGGGCGGCTGCGACCAGAGGCTCCAGGAGCGCGGCGAGGTCGGGATCGGCGGTGAGGATCCTGACGAGCTGGCGCCGGAGAGTCGCCTGGCGATCCGCGTCGGCCGGGTCCTCCGCGAGGTCGACGACGGCGTCCTGCGCGGCAGCCTTCTCCTCGACCTTCCCGCGAAGGCGTCCCCAGATCTCCTTGACCTTGCCGGTGACAGCCGCACCACCCTGTTTGCCCACCTCTTCGACGGCCTTGCCGGCCGCTTTCTCTCCCGCGGCAACAAGGGTCGGGAGAGCCTTGGCGAGGAGGAGGACCAGAGCCTCGGCGAGGAGTTGGGGATCGGGCATGGCTGGGCTTCAAGAATATCCGAAAGCGTTAGCCGCTAACCGCCCGCGTTTGCCGCTACACCGCCGGGATAGTGGCTACACGCTCCGTGTAACGCTTATCCCGGCCGTATAACGCTTATCCCCGCCGGATAGCGGCTACACGGCGCGTATAACGCTTATCCCGACCGGAATAACGCTTACACGCCCGGGATAAGCGTTACACGGCGCGTATAAGGCTTATACCGAGGGAAATAGCGCTTACACGCCCGGGATAACGCTTACACGCGAGGGATAAGGCTTACACCGCCGGGATAAGCGTTACACGCCGGGGATAACGCTTACACGGCGGGGACAACGGCTACGCAGGGCGGGTAGGGGCTCAATTCCACGGCTTGCTCAGGTCCGGCGCCTCCAGCGGCCCGTACGTCCGGGTCACGTGGGTCGGCGCGGCGCTCCGGCAGGTGGCTTCCAGGCGGCCGAGCTCCAGCCAGTCCTCGGCGAGGCCGTTCAGCTCTCCTTCGAAGCCGTTGCCGGTCTCTCCCCGGCGCAGCCTTTGGCGCAGGTCGAGGTCGCGATGCACCACCTGACGGAGCTTGCGGTAGAAGGGGGTCTGGTAGGTGCCCTGGAACATCATGGCGAGGTCGTTGCTGTCCGCCCAGTGGGTCTTGTCTCCGATCTCGGCGGCCACCATGGCGTGGAAGCGGGTGCCGGGGAGGGGATAGGAGACGCTCACCCCCACGTCGTCCGGCAGGGTCTCGCGCACCAGGCGGACGGTCTCCTGGATGTCCTCCCAGGTCTCGCCGGGGTAGCCGAACTGGAGGAACCAGCAGGCGCGGATGCCCGCCTCGCGCAGGCGGAAGGTCGCCTCGACCGTCTCCTCGACCCGGATCCCCTTGTCCATCGCGTCGAGGACCTTCTGGCTGCCGCTCTCGGCGCCGAGCCAGACCTCGACGCAGCCGGCGCGGGCGAGGCCAGCCACCGCCACCCCGGTCATCAGGTCGGCCCGGGTCTGGATGGTGAAGGGGATGCGCGCCTGGCGCTCCTCCACCTCGCGGGCGAAGTCGGCCACCCACTTCGGCTGGAGGCCGAAGATGTCGTCGGAGAACCAGACGTGGTCGGGCTCGAGGAGGCGCTTGACCAGGGCCATCTCCTCGGCCACCCGGGCGGCCGAGCGCATGGCGTAGCGCCGGCCCCAGATCGGCTTCGCGCACCAGTTGCAGTGGAACGGGCAGCCGCGGGTGGTCACCAGGTTGACGCTGAAATAGCCGTGGGCCTCGGTCCAGGCCTGGCGGTAGCGCTCGGCGTCCACCAAGTCCCAGGCGGGGAGCGGGAAAACGTCGGGGTGGCGTTCGAAGGCACGCTCGGCGGTCCGGCGTACGCCGCCCGGCGCGGCCGGATCGGGGAGGGCCAGCCCGGCGACCGTCTCGACCGGCTGGTCGCGGCGGCCGGTCAGCGTGTCCAGCAGCTCGCGCAGCGTGTGATCCGCCTCGCCGGTCAGGCCGTACTGAATCCCCGCATCAAAATAAGGAAGAGGGTGATCGGAGACGTCGGCCCCGGCAGCGAGGACCGTGGCGCCGGTCCGGCGGGCCGTGCGGGTCATGCGGCAGGCGGCCGCGCGCGCGTGCTCCAGGCACATCTTGTTGAGGAAGTTGAAGCTGTCCTCGTAGAAGACGACGAAGCGCGGGCGGTGGCGCTCCAGCGCCGCGGCGAGCTCCTCCTCGCCCCGGGAGAGCATGGCGTCGAACAGGGCGACGTCGTATCCGGCCTCGCGCAGCCAGGAGGCGGCGAAGAGCGTCCCCAGCGGCGGATAGGGCCGCATCTTCTCGATCTGCTTGGGATCGTTCTCGAGGAAGAAGGAGTGGGCCAGCAGGACTTCGACCATGACGGATCAGCTCAGGAACGAGGCATTGTACTCCGCGGCGAGCGCGGTGGCGGCAGCTTCCCCCGCCCAAAGACCCTCACCCCCCAGCCCCCTCTCCCACCCGCACTCACGCCCGCCCGGGAGAGGGGGAGCGGAAGAGGGCAGGCACAAGGCCTGCCCCTACAGGGTCTGCCCAGTTGGCGTAGGGTGCAACCTTGTGGGTTGCCCTGGGCGGGGGCGCCCTCTCCCGGGCGGACCGTGAGTGCGGGTGGGAGAGGGTCGGGGTGAGGGTCGGGCGGGGGAGTGCTCCCGCGGCGGCCTGGAAGTTGAGCTGCCGCGCCTGGTAGAAGTCGAGGTGCTGCGACGGGCAGGCGACGCGGGCGGAATAGAGGTCCGCGGACGGCGGGACGAAGGAGACCTCGTAGATCCCGTCGCCGATCTCGCGGGCGCTCTGCCGTTTCTGCCAGAGACCCGACGCCGGGTAGGTCATCACCACGACGTCGGTGAGCCCGGTGGCGGGCTTGCCGGTGCGCGGATCGGTGAGCCGGACCCGCAGGAGGACAGGGTCGCCCGCGGTCGCCGCGGCGCTGCCGACCCAGGTGACCTCGGCCGGTTGGACCTCGCGGCGCCGGGCTTCCATCACGGGGTCGGCCAGCACCTGCGCGTCGAAGCAGTGGACGATGCGCGGCGCGTCGAGGAAGACCGCCACCTGATAGCGGCCGGGGCGGCGGAGCTGCGTGGTCGTTTCGTACGTGCCGGGCCGGCCCCTTTCCCGTAAGCTGCGGTCGACCACCAGCACGGCGCGCGGCTCCCGGTCGTAGTTGCGGAAGGCGCCCATCGGGGCCGCCATCCCCTCCTTGTAGTAATAGATGACCTGGTCCGCGGGGTTGGCCACCAGCACGGCTGAAGTCTCGGGCGAGCGGACGATGCCGGGTGCGAGGCTGGGCCGGATACCGCGGCCGAACGGCTTCTCGCCGCCGGGGAAGTCGACCACCGGCACGGTCCGCCCCTCCTCGCCGATCTCCTTCAAGGGGACCATCAGGACGGTCTCGCTGCCGCGGTGGCGGATGTAGGCGAGGTCGTCGGAGAAGGAAACCTGGTCCGGACCGTCGAGCATCTCCCCGGTCTGGACGATGCGGTTCCTGGAGGCGTCGACAACCGAGAGGGCATCAGCCTCGGGATTGACCGCGAAGCCGAACCGGGAGCCCGGCGCGAAACGGATCTGCCCGAGCCCCGGCCGCGCCGTCATGCGGGCGATCACCTCGTGGCTGCGCCCGCCGACCGCCACGATGGTCCCCTCGGTCTCGTCGGTGACGTAGACCGCGTCGGCCAGCGAGGAGTAGTCGATCGAGACCGGCTTCGTGCCGGTCTTCACGTCCTTGACCTTGGCGAGCCGCCGCACGTCGATCACCGAGACCGTGCCGTCGCCGGCGTTGGTGACGAAGGCGAAGGTGTCGTCGGCGGTGAAGGCGATCTCGTGGTGGCCGCGGCCGGTGGGGATGCGGGCCGCCACGGCGAGGGTCCGCGCGTCGATCACGGCCACGCCGGAGCCCTCCGGCGCGGCGGCGTCGAGGCCGGCCCAGAGATAGGCGCCGTCCGGCTGCAGGGCGAGACGGGTGGGACGGAGTCCGGCGTCGAGCTGGTCCGTCACCTTCCAGCCGGCCGTATCGGCCACCGCCACCCGGCCGGCGTCCGGCTGCGAGATGAAGAGGCGCTTCTGATCGGCGGTCAGGGCCCAGTCCTCGCCGGGGCTCTGCAGGCTGAGCATGGCGAGGAGCTTGGTGCCGCCGAAGCCGAACAGCGGATCGACGACGCTGACCGTGGCGTCCTGGTTCATCGCCAGGACGAAGTAGACGTTCAAGTCGAGCTCCGGCCGGCTCAGCAGGCCGCCGCTCACGAGCTCCTCGACCCGCTCGGTGCAGGTCGTGTCGGGGCCGGCGGCCTTCCCCTCCGGGAGCAGGACCATCCAGGCGGCGGGATCGAGGCGGCTGAGCGGCTGTCCGGTCGCGGTGTCGGAGAGGGAGAGGCGGACCGCCACGTCCTGCCCTTCACGCAGCGCGCCGCCGCCGGGCTCGACCGGCTGGATGGCCAGCTCGACGGCGATCCCCTGCTGGACGGTGCGCCAGGGAGAGGGCGGGATGGAGTCGACCGCCGCCGGGACCGCCTGCGCCGCGAGCGCCAGAAGGAGGGCGGCGCCCGCGCCGGACAGGCCGCGGGCGAGGCGGAGACGGTCCCGGACAGCTCTCATGCGGCCCTCTTCAACGCTCGTCGAGCGTGCCGGTCGCGGTCGGCAGGATGCCGGTGATCTCCGGCGACGTCGGCAGGCCCTTGAGGTTGAACTCCTTGCTGGCGGGGCCGGGGGACGGCGCCAGGCACTGCTTGGCCACATCCTTGTCGTTGGGGTTCCGCACCCGGAAGATCCCCCAGATCCCGAAGTTGAAGTGGAAGGCCGGGAAGCTCCGGTAGAGGTAGTCGCCGGGCACCTTGAACGGACCGCCGGCCTGGCCGATCAGCGCGTCGAAGTGGTTGCCCGGACCGTGCCCCATGCGCGAGCCGCGCCACTCGTTGAGCGAGGCGTTCCACAGCCCCTCGCGGGTCAAGGAGGACCCGGCCCTCAGGAAGTCGATGCTGCCGCAGAGGTTCTCGGTCCCCTGAACCTGCGAGGCGTAGAGGTTGGTGTGCGTGATCGGCGCCTTGCAGTTGCGCCGCGCCTCGGCCAGGTTGGCGTAGGGCGTCATGTACGGCGCCTCGGAGAAGTTGTGGCCGTAGATCTCGATCACCTGGTCGGTGTTGGTGCCGCCCGGATGGAGCATGCGGAACCGCACCTGCTCGCCCGCGCAGGCCTCGAAGGTCGGAGTCTCGGGGAAGGGGATCTTGCTGGTCGTGTAATAGTCGGTGCAGGGCTCGCAGGAGGAGCCTGAGTAGTTGCACCAGGCATCGGCCGCGGTATAGAGGCACGAGAAGTCGGCCGTGTCGGCGCACTTCGAATCACAGAACCGCACCGTACCTCCGGTGTTCAGCAGCTCGGTCCGGTAGTTCACCACATCGGCGCTCAAAGCCTTGGGGAGCCCGTCCTGGGTGAACATCACGAACTCGCGGAACTGCTCGGTCTTGCCGCCGGGCTTGTGCACGGTGACCACGGCCTCGGTCGACGCCGTCGAGCCCGACAGCGGATTGCCTTCCTTCCAGGTCGCCCCCTTCGGCTCGATGATCAGGCCGGCGAACAGGCCGTTGATCGCGTGGTTGATCGGGTCCGGCGGCAGCAGGTTGGAGGCGCCGAGCTCGATGGGGATGTAAACCGCCGGGCTCTTGGAGGTGTCGATGCTGCCGGCATACCACTCGTAGTGGACCGACTTGCCAGGAGCGGCGGTCTGGACCGGATTGAAGCCCGCGTTGGTGCCGTCGCTCGCGCGCATGTCGTAGGTCAGGAGCTGCGGGTGCAGGCCGACCTCGGCGGAGGTGTTGGACTTGGCGTTGGTCTGCGTCGACGACGTGCCCGCCGCCAGCTTGGTCGCGTCGATCGCGTTGGTCAGCGTCACCTCGATGCAGTCCCCGGCCGCGGCGCGGAGCACGAGCGGTTGCGGAGTGACTCCTTCCTTGTACGAGCACGTTTCAACGCCGTTGGTGACGGTGCAGTCCAGGTTGGGATCGCCCTTCTTGGCGAACACGATTCCGTCCGCGTTCTTGAGGCCCAGGGGGCTCGACTGGTTGTAGACCAGGTCGGCGTTGACGGCCATCACCTCGTACGACTGGGGCGGCGCGCCCTTCGGGCAGACGGCGCGCGAGCCCGGCGCGTTCGCCGGAGGCTGGTTCTGGGGCAGCGCGTAGAGAGGATTTTGCTCGTTTTGCTTGGTGTCGTAGGCGCGCAGCAGGCCCCAGTTGCCCGACGCCTGCTCGATGATGGCGAACCCCGGCTGGTACAGGTAGTCCTCCCAGGGCTTCTGGCCGGAAGCGGCGGGCGAGAAAGGCTTCGCCACCTGAGTGAGCAGCTCGAAGTGCTCCGAGATGCCCATCACCTCGCTGTTGCGCCAGCCGGAGTCGACGAACGACGGCTCGAGCAGCCACTTGAGCCCGTTCATCGTGTAGTTGTGCGGGTTGATGTGGGCGCCGATGAGCGGCCGGATCTGGATGTCGTCGCCCGCGTAGGCGCGCAGGAGAGGCGTGAACGGGTCGCCCGGCTCGACCGGCACCCCCGGAATCAGGGGCAGCTCGGGGTAGGGGAACGAGGTGTCGCAGGAGGCCTGGGTCTGCGGGTCGCAGGCTCCCTTGCACGTCGCCTTCGTGGAATCGCTGCAGAGCGTCACGTTGGCGGAGGTACAGAGGGCCGAGTTGTCCGAGCAGAAACCGGCCCAGGCGCAGGAGCCCGCCGTGGCGGCCGGGCAGCCCGCGTCGGCGGTGCAGGCCGTGGCCAGGTTGTTCGAGCACACCTGGCCGCGCGGGTTCGGGCGCTTCAGGCCCGGGTCGGAGCTGTAGGCATAGGCCAGGTCGCCGGTATTCCCCGTGAGGACGGCGCCGGTCGCCGGGTTGGTCGTCCGCGCATAGAGCGGCTCGTTGCGGTAGTTGAACGAGAAGTTGTTGGTGCCGCCGTAGAAGGTGATCGCCTCGACGTTGGAGGAGCTGATCGGGTTGCCCGCGGCCCAACTCGTGCTCGGCACGCCGGTGACGAAGTTGCAGGAGGCAGGGGCAGGCGCAGCGGCTGCAATCAGATAGGTCGGGTTGAGCGGCGGAGTCGGAGCGGGAGTCAGGACGCCCGCCTTGCAGGCCGAGAGATCCTCCGGTGTGCAAGCGGTGAGGAAGTCGCGGTGGAGGCGGCACACCCCTGTGGTGCACCCCGTCGAAGTCACCGGCTTGTTCTGGTTGAGCATCGCGGGCGGCGCCAGGGTGCATTGCTGCGGCGGCTCCTGCGTGGGATTGCCGGTCGAGGCGTCGACGCACACCCCGTTGTAGGAGCAGAAGCCGCACGGCTGATCCTTGTTCTCTGGACTGGTGCAGACGCCCTTGCGCTCCTTGTCGAACGGGTTGCCGGCCACGGCGAACGCCTGGTAGGTCAGGGTCGAGTCCTGGACCTGGAGCAGGAATTCGCGGTAGCTGTCGTTCTTGTTGGCGGTCTCGATGACGGCCTGCCAGCTCGTGGGTCCGCCGTCCCGGACGCGCCTGCCTTCGTAGCCGCTCAGGGCGGTGCGGCCCTCGTCGTTGGCGCCCACCGAGGGACGGTAGCCGCCGAACTGGTCGCCGGTCTGGTTGTCGCGCCAGATCGAGCCCTTGGGCTCCACGATCACGCCGGCGTAGAGGCCGGCCTGCTGGTGCGTCGAAGGTCCGTAGTGATCGTGGGTAAAGACCGTCCGGATGGTGCGGTCGTAGATCGAGTTGCACTCCGCCAGCGCCGGTTTGCCGCAGCGGCTCCGGTCGTCGTCGGTGCAGCGGGCCTGGTTGTCCGAGCAGACGCCGGCGCTCGGGATGCAACGCCCCAGCCGCGGGCACTTGGCGATGCCGAACTTCATCTCGTCGAGCGAGCAGGCCACGTCGAGATTGGTCGAGCAGAAGCCCTGGTTGTTGAACAAGGGGTCGGCGTACCAGCGCTGGATGGTGGCCTGAGCCCCCATCCAGGCGCCGCTCTCCGGATTGTCCGGCTGGGCGCCCGGTCCGGGGCCGAAGAACTTGATGAACGTGGGCGTGAGGTCCTTGTCGGGCGTCGTCGTGGCGCTGCCCGGAGGAGGCAGCAGACCGCCGCCGTGGTTGAGGGCGTGGATGCGCTCGGTGACCTCGTTGGGCGCGAAGGTGCCGTCCTCGTAGTTCCAGCCGTTGCTCGAGCCGTCCGAGGAGGTGACGTCGAACTTCACCAGGTGGATGTGCTGGCCCAGGATGTCGGTCGGCGTGCGCACCTGGAAGTCGTCCAGCTCGTACACGTTGGGCACCAGGTTGGCGTAGACGTACTCCATGCAGTCTTCGGAGTTGGTGCGGATGAAGAACGGCTCTGGCGGCTTCTTGCGGTCGATCAGATCCTGGGCGTCGCCCCAGAGGCTGAGGATCCTCTCCTGCGGGAAGTGCCAGCCGGACTTGTTGAAGATGGCGTCGAGCTGGATGTCCGCGGCCAGGAAACGGCGGCTCAGCATGTTCTGGGGAGCGCCGCCTTCGCGCTGGAACTGGATGCAGGGATCGGCGTAGGGGGCGCCGTGCTCGGGAGGCAGGCCGTTGAGCACGAAGTTGATGCGGTTGTACGGGTCGCAGGTCGCCTGCACCGGGTTGTCGCACAGCTGCTTGCCCGCGAGCGTATTGCCGCTGCAGAACGCGCGGTTGTCCGAGCAGATGCCGGTCGCGCCGCAGGTCGCCCGCGGCGGGTCGGCGCACTGCTGCTTCTGCAACAGGCCCGGCCCGCTGCAGGGGGCGCCGTTGTCGGAGCAGACCCCGGTCTTGGTGCCGTCGGGGAGCTGGCTGTCATGGAACCGTTGGGAATGGGTGCCCATGGCCACCTTCTCGACCCAGGTCCCCTCTTCGGGCAGACGCACCGCGGTGGCCGTCGCGATCACCTTGCTGAAATCGGTCGGGGTGAGATCGAAGGTCGGCTGGTAGTTGCCGCCGGCCGGATTGGGATAGGTCACGGAGCCGCCGCGGGCAACCAGGTGGCGCGGCAGGCCGCCGTTGATCTCGTCGCAGGTCTCGCCCGCGTCGCACGACTCGGGAGTCCCGAGCCCCGCCGGGGTCCCCGGCGTGCAGACCTTGCCGCTCGTCGAGCAGGCATAGGCGAAGTCCATCGGCGGATGGGGCGCCCGCGAGCCGGCGATGCCGGGGATGAAGAAGGGGTAGCCCGGATTGCGGAACTTCTTCTCCTCCTCCCAGGAGGTCTGGCTCGCCTGGATGGAGGACACGCACGCCCCCTCCTGGCCGGTCACGGCATCGGTCTGGACCACGCAGTAGCTCTGCTGGCAGGTGTTGCCGCCGCCGCAGTCACCATCGGCCGAGCAGGTCTTCGTCAGATCGTTCGAGCAGAAGCTCTGCAGCTCGACCCGGGCCGGCACCGGCGCGAGCGGCAGCGTCGGCATCGGCACCACCGCGGGGATCGGGGTGCCGCGGGCGATCTCGCCGTCCGGCAGCGCGCGGGCTCCCTGGCGCGGACACAGAGCTCCGCCGCAAGGCTCGAGCTCGGTGCCCCGCTCCAGCACGTCATGCACCCGCCACATCGACCACATTCCGGAGCCGAAGTGAGGGTAGAAGTGGCAGTGGAAGATCGAGTCGCCAACCGTCTGGTTCAGGTTGCCGCTGCCGTTGTAGACCATCTCCAGGGTGAACGAGGAGCCGGGGCCGATCGACTGGCTGTCCAGGTAATCCCCGTTCGGCGAGTTGGGCGTGCCGAGCCACTGGTGCGCGTGCTGGTGGTGGAGGTGGTGGAGGTCCGGCCCGGCGTGGAGGATGCGGAACTTGGTGTGGTCCGAGATGTAGCTGTGGTAGACGTTCGACGGATCGTCCGGGTAGAGCGCCGCCGTCGCGTGACAGCCGGGCTTCGGCTGGTTCGTCGTGGTATCCAGGCAGCTCGACGCCGGCTCGTCGACCGGCATCGCGGGGTCGCCGAGGGCCCAGGAGCTCAGGAAGAACTCCTCGTATTTGCAGTCCGTGCACTTGGCGGCCGGACCGACCCCGAGGCGGTTGGAGAGCAGCTCGGGGGCGAGCGCGCCCATGCCGTAGTTGATCCCGAAGTTGTCCTGCGCCACCTGCAGCACTTGGCCGCCCGGGCTGGTCGAAAAGATCGACTGGAAGGCCTGCGCGACCTGGAAGCTCTCGTGGTAGATGATCGTGAACTCGCGGTACGGCTGCAGCCGGTCGGGCGATGAATAGATCGGCCGCAGGTCGGGCGGCTGGAGCGCGATCGGGAAATCCGGGAAGCGGCCGGCCTTGGGGCCGGTGATCACCGCCGTGAGGTCGGCCGAGACCAGCTCGTTCGCGTCGCAGACCCCGGGGGTCGCCGCCGTGCAGAGCATGTTGAGGATCGGCAGCCCGGCGTACGGATGGCCCGCCGGGTACCTGGCCTGATAGTCGAGGACCGGGAGCTGGCGGGAATCGGCCCACTGGCAGCGGCCGCCGCTGCTGCTGTGGCCCTGGCTCGCCAGGCAGAGGTCCTGCTCGGTGACCTGGCTGCGGTACCACTCGGCCGGGAATCGCTTGGAGACGTCGAAGCCGCTGGGCTGGATGTTGACGGCACCGAAGAGGCCGGCGGCGAGCGCGCCGCCGTCGGCAGTGACCGGCGCAGTGCCCGCCGCGACAGCGGGGTTCGAGGTCCAGTCGTCCGCCGTGCTGTAGAGGAGATAGGAGCCCTCGTGCTCGGCGAACAGCTCGTAGGTCCTGGAGGCGCCCGTCGCCTGGGCGGAAGCCGCGAGGCTGCTCGCCTGCGGCGGCTTCGTCCCCAGAGAGCTGACGAACGAGCCGTCGTCCTGCGGGCCGTTCACCCAGGGCATGCCCTGGACGTGGAGCGAGGCCCAAGGCGTGGAGGGCTGCTTGATGGCGACGTCCGTGGCACTGCAGTCGACCTTCTTGCCGCTGATGTCGAAGCACTCCTGGGGACCCAGCAGGTTGGTGAAGACGATCTGCAGGCAGTCGCCTTCGTTGGCCCGCAGGACCAGTGGCCGGGGCCGCCTGTCGTGCCGGAGCTCGACCTGGCCGGGCTTGCACTGGTCCGGCTTCCAGCGGCAGCTGTTGGCGTCCGTCTGCTGGTCCACTGGAGTGCCCGCGGGAAAGACGTCCCGGGCCAGGGCGTACATCATGCCGCCGGGGATCTGCGAGCCCATACGGTTCAAGGAAATGACCTGGTCGAGCGCCACCACGTGCGCCGTGACGATCCGGCTGCAGGCGGCACCCTGAGCCGGTCCTGGCAGCGCCGCGAGCACCGCCAGAGCGAAGGCGGTCGATACAGCCGGTCTGCGGGCGAGGGACCAAGAACTTCTCATCTCTGATCCTCCCTGAGCCAAACCTGCTTCGTGGATCCCGAAAGGGAAACCGGCATCCGCCGCGAGGACGCCACCCCCTGGGGTGATCTTTCAACTGACGAAAGGCGATAACACCGGCGACTCTAAACCAGCGTTGCTGGCAAAGCAAGAAGGAGAATCAACTTCGAGATCTCCTCTCAGCTCTGGCGGATCTTCCGCAGATCGCGGACCGTCTTGCGGTGGAGCGGAGACGTGAGCCCGGGAGCGAAGCGGGTCAGCCACCAGAGGATGCGCGCATAGGCGGGGAAGACGATCAGCTCCCGGTTGCGAGCCACGCCGCGGAGGATCTTTTCGATGGCCGTGTCGAGCTCCACCAGCGGAAACGGGATCTGCGCGAAGGCGTCCCTCTGGTCGACGCGGTTGTACGTGGCATTGTCGTAGATCCCCGTCTTGATGAAGCCGGGGCAGACGGCCGTGAACCGCACGCCCCGGCCGGCGCCCTCGTACCGCAGCATCTTCGAGAGCATCACCACGCCGGCCTTGGTCATCGCGTAGGAGGAGAACGAGACCGAGCCGATCAGGCCGGCGAGCGACGCGGTGTTCACGATATGCCCGTGCCCCTGCTCCGCCATGACGCGGTAGGCCGCCAGCGAGCCGTAGACCACCCCCATCAGGTTGACGTCCACGAGCCGCCGCCACTGCTCGACGGTCGAGTCGAGGGTCTCGCCGAGAATGGCGAACCCGGCGTTGTTGAACATGTAGTCCAGCCGGCCGTGCGACGCCGCGACCTCGCGCACCAGGGCCTCGACCGCTTCCGCATCGGCCACATCGAGCCGGCGCGCCATGGCGCGCTCACCGATGCCGGAGGCGACCCGCCCGGCTCCCTCGCCGTCGATGTCGGTCACGACGACCCGCGCGCCGTGCCGCGCCAGGGCCTCGCTCAGCCCCCGGCCGACGCCTGAGGCGGCGCCGGTGATGAGGCAGACCTTCTCCTTGAAGATGTCCATGGTCATTGCCAATCGATGTTGAGCGTCAGCGTGTAGTAGACCGATACGGGTTTGCCGTCTTTCATGGCGGGACGGAACCGCCACTGCCGGACAGCCCCGAGAAGCATCGCCTCGACCTCCGGATCCGCCGGCTTGAGCATCCTTGCGTTCTCGATCGTACCTCTCTTCGAGATCACCGCCGCGAGGATCAGAGCACCCGCGGGTCGAAGGTGGCTCAGACGGTCGTCATCGAGGTCGATGCGATGGATGAGCTGGGGGCGGCTCACCGCGCCGCCGACATGGTAGATCGGCTCGCCCTCCCGTGGCGGGGTTGTCGCCGGCTTTGGGTCGATCACCGGCGGCTTCGCCTTGTGCTGTGCAGCCGCGGTGGAAGGCTCCCGCTTCGGCGGTGCCGGGCGGCGATCTTCCTGGGGCGGCTGACGGCACTGCACCAGAGCCAGCGCCAGAGCCGCCACGACGAGTGCTCTGGGGTTCATCACCCCTTGGACCGTGCCGCCCAGGTGCTGGTTCCGGGCGAAGCACTTGAACTCGTTCAAAACTACCTTGACATCCTCCGCGCGCGGGGCGTAGCCTCTCCTTGAACGCGTTCAAAACGAACGCGGCAGAGGAGGCGAGACGATGAAGATCGTCATTCCAGGCGGCACGGGGCAGGTCGGAACCCTGCTCGCCCGAGCGTTTCACGGAGACGGCCACGAGGTCGTCGTCCTCGGACGCCATCCCAAGCCCGCACCCTGGCGCGTCGTCCGGTGGGACCTGACAGATCCGCGGGAATGGGCTGAGGAGCTCGACGGGGCGGACGTGGTGATCAACCTCGCGGGCCGCTCGGTCAACTGCCGGTATACGCAGAAGAACCGGAACGAGATCCTCCAGTCGCGCGTCGCGAGCGTGCATGCTGTCGGGAAGGCCATCCAGAGCGCGAAGCGCCCTCCGGCGGTCTGGCTGCAGGCGAGCACGGCCACCATCTATGCCCATCGCTACGATGCCCCCAACGACGAGAGGTCCGGCCTGATCGGAGGCTCGGAGCCCGGCGCTCCCGAGACGTGGCGCTTCAGCATCGACGTCGCCACCTCCTGGGAGCGGGCTCTCGACGAGGAGCCGACCCCCGGGACGCGCAAGTTGAAGCTCCGCTCAGCCGTGGTGATGAGTCCCGACCGCGGCGGCATCTTCGACACCCTGCTGACACTGGTGCGCCGCGGTCTCGGCGGCACGGCCGGAGATGGCCGTCAGTACGTCTCCTGGATCCACGAGGTCGACTTCATCCGCGCGGTCTACTGGCTCATCCAGCGCGAGCACCTGAACGGCGCGGTGAACCTGGCGGCTCCGGACCCGCTGCCCAACAAGGAGTTCATGGCGGCTCTGCGGCGGGCCTGGGGCACGCCCATCGGGCTGCCGGCGGCGAAGTGGATGCTGGAGATCGGAGCGATCTTCCTCAGAACCGAGACGGAGTTGATCCTGAAGAGCCGCCGGGTGGTGCCAGGCCGGCTGCTCGAGGACGGGTTTTCGTTCAGGTATCCGGAGTGGCCGGCGGCGGCCCGGGAGTTGTGCGAGCGGTGGAGGAAGAGCGAGGCGGCAGATTGAGAGATTGCCTTTCTGGCCCCTCTCAGCAGAAACCGAGATCGCCCAGGGAGCGGGCGGTCAGGACCTTGCCGGCCAGGGAGGTCAGGCGACGTGTCGAGGTGATCGCCTCCACTTGGCTGCGGACCGCCTCCGGCAGCGGCCCAAACCGCTGGGCGAGAAGATGGAGCAAGAGCTTGCGCTGCCCGAGCCGGACGCCTTCCTTCCGGCCCTCCTCCTTCATTCGTTCCGACCAAGGCATCCACATGGCTTCCCCCTTCCCGCCCATGTTGCGGGCGTTGAGAACTTTATACTCCGCGGTCTCCTCCGAGGTCAAGGGGAGATACTCCTCCACGAAATTGACAAGAAGAAGCTCCCGGCCCTGCTTCAGCCGAGAGGCAGCGATCCGGCGCAGGCAGGCGAGCTTGTGCTCTGCGCGACTCATGGAGCCGGGGCGCATGACGGCGGCCAGAGCCCAGGCGAGGGGCTCGGGTCTCTCCAGATAGTCCGCCGCGGCGCAGCCGGCCAGGCCGAAGGCGATGTACTGAAAGCTGGACAACTCGGGATCGGCGATTTCTCCATCGGGCCGGACCCTCTGGACTCCGGACGGACCGCCACGGAGGTTCAGCAGGACGGTGAGAAGCTGGCCTTCGTAGAGGGTCTGGATCCGATGAGCATAGGCGCGGAGCCTCTGAGGCATCGACCGGCGCGCCCGCGCTTCGACCTCCACGTGGACGAGCAGAGTCCCCCGGTCCCGGAATGGAATCCGGGCCACGAGGTCTGCTTCGCGGCGCCCACTGCGGCCGTCTTCGGGCAGGAGCTCCTTGTCGAGGAAGGTGACGCGGCCGAGGCGCAGCCGTCCCGCCACCCCCGGAGCCGCAAGGCGCAGGAGGTCGGGCAGGAAGGCGCGGAGGAGGCTCTTGAAGAGCCGATCATGGGGCGGCATGGGCGTTCGAATCCCCTCAACCCCATAAGAAGTCGGAAAACGGGGGTCGATTCTTGCACTCGACCCGAAAAAAGTCGGGAGAATTTTGGGGACATGGCGCGAAGCTCAGTCAATCCCCCGCCACCCCAGCGCCTGCACACTGTTCCCCAGCCACCCGACCGGCGGGTCCCCCTCGTCGGGGTTCTCGGTTGACCAGGTCGTGAAGGTGGCGCGGAAGAGGAGCTCGTCCTTGTCGATGTCGTAGACCCTCAGCTCGTTCGCGTCGGCCAGGGCGAAGGCGTAGACGCTTGCCTTGAGCTGCTGCACGTCGTGGAGCCAGCGCGAGCCGGTGCCGAAGCGGCGGGCGATCTTGCCCTCCTCGGTCAAGATCACCAGGGTCCCGGTCGTGCTGTCCGCCAGATAGAGGTTGCCACGGTCGTCGAAGCGGGCGCCGTGGCAGCCCACGAAGCCGCGGGTGACCTCGTCGTAGCGGCCGGTCTCCAGGTCGAACACCCCCACCGCCCCCTGGATGAGCGTCGAGACCGCCAGATAGCGGCCGGTGCGGTCGGCGAAGGCGGCGTTCAGGTGGGCGACCTGCAGCTCGTCGTCGATGTAGTGGCGGCGCAGGTCCATGCCGGGCGCCAGGTCGTAGTTGCGGCCGTAGAGGTCGCGCGGCAGGCGGAGGATGCGCTCGAGCTTCCCCTCCCCGGCGTCCAGGAGAAGGACGGCGTCCGGCGACGAGCAGGCGACCGCCACCCTCTCCGGCCCCACCGGGTCGACCGTGTGGAGGCCGGCCATGTGGGGGTGCTCGAAGCGGGCGGCGACCTGGAAGTCCATGGCGTTGATCTGGCCCATCTCGGGGATCGGCAGGCGGGAGCGCCAGCGCACCACCCGGTGCTCGAACCCGACCAGAACGTCCCCGGACGACAGGACCGCCGCATGCTGGATGCGGTCGCGCGACCGCACGCTCCCCAGCCGGCGCAGATGGAGCCGCCCGCTCCCGTCCTCGAAGACCTGGAAGAAGCTCACGGCCCCGCTGTAGAGGGTGGGTGCCGGCGGAAGGCTGTCGAAGGCGGGCGGGTCCGCGAGGCGCGCCGGATCGGAGAAGCGCCGGGTGAGGAACTGCACGGAGCAGCGCTCCAGGTTGGTCTCCCGGCTCGAATGGGTCAGGGTCAGGACGCCGATGGCACGCACGGGGTGGACTATACTGCCGCCCCATGCCGTCCCAGAAGGTGGCGGATGCCTATGATGCCCTGGCCGCCGATTACGACCAACTGGTCGAGGAAGACTTCTGGATGCGGCAGCTTCTCTGGAAGCGCTACCTGCGACTCTTCCCCCCGGGATCGCAGGTGCTCGACGTCGCCTGCGGCACCGGGCTCGACACCCTGTTCCTGGCCCGCGCGGGAATGAAAGCGGCCGGCATCGACGCCTCGGCCGGCATGGTCGAGCAGCTCCGGACCAAGGCCGCGCACGAGGGTCTCGCCATCGAGGCGCGGGTCGGCGATGCCTCCGACCTCTCGGCGTGGCCCGACGGCTCCTTCGACGGCATCGTGTCGGCGTTCGCGGGCCTCAACACGGTGGACCTGGAGCGTTTCTCCGCGGAGGCGGACCGGGTGCTCCGCCCCGGCGGCCGCATGGTCCTCCATCTGCTCGCTCCAGCCGGCGTCTGGTCTCTCGTCCGTCCGCTCACCCGGTTGCGCTGGCGCGAGGCCTGGCTGACGGCGCGCCGCCGCGAGCTGACGACCGAGATCGCCGGCTCGTCCGTCCACCTCACGCTGCTCCCACCGCTCGAAACCTATGAGAGGGGGTTCGCTGGAGCGTTCACTCTGCGCCGCGCCTGGTCGCTCGGGTTTCTCTGGCCGCGGAGCGCCAACAGATGGCTTCCCCTTCCCCTGCGGCGCCTCCTCGGCAGGATCGAGCCGATCCTGGGTGGGTTACTCTTGTTGCGCAGAGCCGGTCGGTTCTTCGTCCTGGAGTTGGAAAAGAGTCACTGATGGCGCGAGTCCTCCTCATCAACCCCCGGATGTGCTCCCGGCGCTCGATGCGGCTGCCGCTGTCCCTGCTCGCCCTGGGCGCGGTGCTGGAGGGGAAGCGCGAGTACGAGATCCTCGACGGCAACGCCGACGCCGATGTGCCCGAGCGCGCGCTGCGCGCGGTTGCCGACGGCGCCGTCGATCTGGTGGCGGTGACGGTCATGCCCGGGCCGCAGGTCGGGCCGGCGATCGAGATCTCCGCGGCGATCCGCGCCGTCCGCCCCGAGGTGCCGGTCGTCTGGGGCGGTTACTTCCCGACCCTCTATCCGGATGCGGCCGTCCATGCGCCGTATGTGGACTACGTGGTGCGGGGGCAGGGGGAGGACGCTCTCGGCGAGCTCCTCGAACGGCTGCCGGACGCCGGTCCTCCTCCCGGTCCCCTCTCTTCGGCGCGGCACCCGGCGGCCGTCGCGGACGTCCGCGGGCTCACCTGGAAGGACGACGGCTTGGTGCGGCACAACGCCGACCGCCACTTCCGGCCGCCCGACGCGCTCCCTCCGTACCCCTACGAGCGGCTGAGGAACGTAGGCCAGTACCTGCGGCCGAGCTTCATGGGCCGGCGCACCGCCGTCCACCAGGCGGCGATCGGCTGCCGCTATCACTGCGAGTTCTGCGGGGTCGTTACGATGTGGAACGGCGCCACCCGGCTGCAGGGTCCGGAGCGGCTCGACGCGGCGATCCGCGTGCTGCGGGACAACTGGGGCGCCGACGCCCTGCAGTTCTACGACCACAACTTCTTCGACCGCGAGGAGACCAGCGTCCCGATCCTGGAGGTCCTGGCCCGGCACGCCATGCCCTGGTGGTGCTACGCCCGGACCGACACGCTGGCCCGCTTCTCGCCGCGGACCTGGGAGCTGATCCGCCGGAGCCGCCTCGCCATGGCCTACGTCGGAGCCGAGGCGGCGAGCGACGAGGCGCTGGCCCAGATGAAGAAGGGGGCGCGCGTCGAGCACACGTTCGAGGCCGTCCGCCTCTGCCGCGAGAACGGGGTGATCCCGGAGCTCTCCTTCGTCCTCGGCGGCCCCGAAGACCCCGAGGGGGAGACCGAGAAGACCCTGGCGTTCATCAAGCGCCTCAAAACCATCCACCCCGAGTGCGAGGTCGTCCTTTATTTCTATACGCCGACGCCGCGGCGGGAGCCCGCGTCCGAGCGCACCCGGGAGCTGGGGCTGCGCCTGCCGGTCCAGGAGCGCTACGGGCCGGAGGGACCGGAGCTCCCCACGACGCCGGAGGAATGGACGGAGCCGCGGTGGATCGACTACGTCTGCCACCGCGACGCGCCGTGGCTCTCGCCGCGCCTGCGCCAGCGGGTGAAGGACTTCGCCATGGTCCTCGGTTGCCGCTTCCCGACGGTGCAGGACCACACGACGCCGCGCTGGGGCCGGGCGCTGCTCGGCGCGCTCGCCTCCTGGCGCTATGCCGCCGGGCTCTACCGCAACCCCTGGGAGCTGCGCCTCGCCCGGCGGCTGATCCCCTTGCGCGAGCCGCAGAGCGAAAGCCTGTGAGCTCAGGTTCTCCGCAATTCCTCCACCACCAGCGAGCACCCGCGCAGCTCCGCCCCCGCCGCCCGTCCGAGGAGGCGGAAGCCCAAGCCGTCCGCGACGCCCAGGTCCTCGGTGAGCAGGTGGACGGTCGAGCCGAGGTTGGCGAGATCGAAGACGGCGATCAGTCCCGGCTTGCCCAAGGGGGCCTCCTCCAGGGTCTCCGGGTCGAGGATGCGCACGCGCACCCACGGGGGTGCCACGAAGAGGTCCGGGTCCTCGCCGTAGAGAGCGCGCGTGTAGCACTGGCTGGTCAGCTCGGTCATCCCGTACTCGCGGACCACCTGGCCGGCGGGCACCCCGAGCCGCTCGGCGATCCGGTGCAGCAGCTCCTCGCGGCCGATCTCGCCGGTCCGCCCCTTGAACCCGCCGGTCTCGAAGAGCACGGAGCCGGGGGGGAGACGGAAGCGGAGGTCCAGGCGATCGAGGCCGTCGAGCCACTGCACCAGGGCGAACGCCGTGGCGAGGACCAGGACCGGGTGCCCCTCGCGCTGCCGGGCCCCCGCCCAGGAACGGGCTTTCGCCACCTCGACCCCCCGGCTGCCGAACGTCGTGGCGCTCTCCGGGCTACCATGGCGGGCGAAGATGTGGTCCGCCATGAAGGAGAGGCTGGAGTCCGGGAGCTGCTCGCGGGAGGGGACGAGCGACAGGATCGGCAGCCTCGCTCCCTGGGAGAGATGGGGCAGACAGAACCGGGGGAACGAGGCGTCGATCACCTGCCGGTAGAGGTCCGGAAAGGGATGGTGGTGGACGCTGCGGGCCTCTCCCTGCGTGGTGCCGCTGCTGCGGAACACCTCCACGGCCGGCGCGGCGGCGAGCTCCAGGGTCTTGAAGGCCGCGGCGGGCACGGTGGGCACCTGCCGCCAATCGGTCACCGAGGCGGGGGTGGCACCGCGCCCTTCACAGAGCCGGCGGTAGGCAGCGATCCGCTCGAGCTGGAAGGCGAACGCCACGAGCGCCAGCTCCTCGAACGAGGGGGAACCGACTGCGGCAGGGGATTGGAGGTAACGGGAAACGAGCTCGACGATCTCTGGCACTCCCCCATTATGCTATAATGGGATTGTTTAGCACGCGCACAACCATGAGGCGCCCGACTTCCGACACCGGGGCTGACCAGGCCCAGGATTCGATGATCCAGCTCCTCTCCCGGCTGGCTCCGGATGCGGAGTCGCTCCTGGCCTCCCATGGGCTGACTCACGAGGAAGCCGAGAGCGCACTCCAGGAGCTGCTCACCCTCCTGACCTATCGCTGGGACCAGCTCGAGAGCCCGGAGGTCTGGACGCTCGCCACCCTCAAACGGCTGTGCCTGCGCTGCTCGGTCCACCGCGCCGTCCCCTCCGACCTCTGATCTCCGGCAAGGCCCCGCAAGACGGACCGCTCTCACGGGTTCCAGGACACGGAGTGGGTATCGAGACCGGGCGAGCGACCGTCGATCCGGGGTGGGACGCGCTGGCGCGGGTGGCCGCCGGAGAGGCCGACGCCTTTGCCGAGCTGGTCGCCAGCCACCAGGAGCGGCTGCTGCGCCTCTGCGAACGCCTGCTCGCCGATGCCGAGGAGGCCCGCGACGCCGCCCAGGAAGTCTTCCTCAAGGCGTTCCGCAAGGCCGGGGACGTCCGGCCCCAGGGCCAGGTCTACACCTGGCTCTACCGCATCGCCGTCAATCACTGTCTGAACAAGCTCCGGCGCCGCCGGCTGGTCCGCTTCCTGCGTTGGGACGATCCGGCGGACGACGCGGACGCGGCCCCGTTCGATCCTCCCGACACCGCACCGGGACCCGCCGCCGTGCTGGAGGCGCGCCGGCGCTGGGATGCGACCCGGCGGGCGATCGCGAAGCTGCCGGCCGGCCAGCGCGCCGTCTTGATCCTCGCCCGCTTCGAGGGCTTGTCCTATAGAGAGATCGCCGAGGTGCTCGGAATCACCGAGGGAGCGGTTGAGAGCCGCTTGTTCCGTGCCATGCGCCGGATCGAGGCAGCGCAGGAAACAGGCTCATCGCAGGTTTCACCCAGAGAGGGCAGACGATGAATCGCGGAACGGAGATGGAACTGATGCGGCTCCTGCAGGGCGGGTTGCCGCCCGACCGGGAGCGCGCGCTGCGGGCCCGGCTGGAGCGGGAGCCCGAGCTGGCAGCGGCCTGGACCCGCTTGCAGCGGACCTGGAGCGGGCTGGAGCTCCCGCCCCCGGCGCCCGTCCCCCCCGGCTTCGCCCAGCGGGTCGCCGCGCGAGCCCGGGAAGAGGCCGGCGCGACCTCCTGGGGAGCGGCGCCGGGTTGGGTGCAAGCCGCGGCCGCGGCGGCCCTCGTCACCGGCATCGCCCTTGGAGCCGGCGCCGGCCTGTGGACCGGGACCCGGGCCCCGGAGGATTCGAGCTCCTCGGTCACAGTCTCCGATTCCCTCTTCGACGACAATCTCGCCGAGAGCTACTGGAGCGCCCTGGACGAGCTCGGAGACAAGCCGTGAGGCGGTGGGGTCTGGCTCTCGCGCTCCTGCTCTCGCTGGGAGTGAACATCGGCATCCTGGCGACCCTGGCGGTCCGCCACGGCAGCCGTCCCTCCGACCGCCCGCGCCCGGAGGAGCCGCAGCCCCCGCCGGAGACGGACGCGGGTACGCCCCTGCGGGTGGTCCGCCTGGCCGACCGTCTGGGACTGGAAGGGGAGCAGAGGCGCCGCTTCACGCAGCTCCAGGGCGGCTTCTTCTCGGAGACCGTCCGCCTGCGCACGGAACAGGAGGAGACCCTCCGCGAGCTGCGCCGCGCGCTGACCGCGCCCGAGCCCGACCGCCAGCGGATCGAGGAGCTGACCCGCGCCTCCGCGCGGACGCATCTGGCCTTGCAGCAGGCGATGGCCAGGAACGTGCTCGCCACCCGCGAGATCCTGGACCCCGAGCAGGAACGCCTCTTCCTCGACATCATCTCCCGCCTCCGGCCCCCGGCCCTGGGAGGACCGCAGCAGGGAGGACCGCGCCGGCCGCCCCTCTGGCAGCCCCGGCGCCGCCGCTTCTGAGCGGCAAAAAAAGGCCCCGCGTTCGGGCGGGGCTTCGGAGGAGGGAGGTGTGGAGAGGAGATTGGTGTCGCGTGCGCTCTTCCGTCTCCACCTCCATATACGGAGCACCCCGGAAAGATGTTTAATGAAGTCCATGAAGGTCGCCACCTGGAACGTGAACTCCATCCGCTCGCGCCTGGAGCGGATCCTGGCCTGGACCCGCCGGGAGGAGCCGGACGTCCTCTGCATGCAGGAGATCAAGACGACGGACGACCTCTTTCCCGGCGCTCCCTTCGAGGAGCTGGGCTACCACGTCGAGACCTGGGGACAGCCCACCTACAACGGGGTGGCGATCCTCTCCCGCACCCGGCCGGCGGAGGTGACGCGGGGTCTGCCCGGCGACGCTCCCGACGCCCAGCGGCGCCTGATCGCCGCCAAGGTGAAGGGGGTGCGGATCATCAACGTCTACGTGCCCAACGGGCAGTCGCCGGAGAGCGACAAGTTCGTCTTCAAGCTGCAGTGGCTCGGCCGGCTCCGCGACTGGCTGGACGAAACCGCCTCGCCTTCGGACCCCCTGCTGCTCCTCGGCGACTTCAACATCGCCCCGGACGAGCGGGACGTGCACGATCCCGAGCTCTGGCGCGGCAAGATCCACTTCCATCCGAAGGAGCACGAGGCCCTGGCCCGGATCACCGCCTGGGGGCTCTTCGACCTCTTCCGCAAGCACCACACCGAGGGGGGCTTCTACTCCTGGTGGGACTACCGCCAGCTCGCCTTCCCGAAGAACAACGGCCTGCGGATCGACTTGGTCCTGGGCACGGCGCGGATGCTGGATCGCTGCAAGGACTCCACGATCCATCGCGACGAGAGGAAGGGGGAGGGCCCTTCGGATCACGTGCCGGTGGTGGTCGAAATCTGAAGGTCAACGCATCCAGCGCGCCTCTTCCC
>DASPXX010000143.1:0-17136 GCA_035637095.1 Thermoanaerobaculia bacterium | reverse complement strand
CAATCCGGCCATCCCGCCAGCGGCCGCTGGCTGCTCACCGGCTCACAGCAGTTCCAGCTCATGGCCAACGTCAGCGAGTCCCTCGCCGGCCGGATCGCTCTCCTCGAGCTCTTGCCGTTCAGCCTGCTCGAAACCGCGGAGGTGCGGCCTCCGGACGTCGCATCCATGATCTGGAACGGCGCCTATCCCGAACCGGCCCTCGAGCCGGAGAAGAGAGACCTCTGGATCGCCTCCTATATCCAGACCTACGTGGAGCGGGATGTACGCCAGCTCTCGAACGTCCAGGACCTGCGGACGTTCGAAACCGTCCTCGCTCTCTGTGCGGCGCGCCACGGAGAGGAGCTGAACGTGGCCGACATCGCGCGCGCGGCGGGCATCTCCCAGCCGACCGTCAGGACCTGGATCGGCCTGCTGGAGGCGGCGTACATCATCCGCCTCTTGCCGCCGTATTTCGAAAATTTCGGCAAGCGAATCATCAAATCCCCGAAGCTCTACCTTCTCGACTCTGCGATCGCCTGCGCCCTGACGCGCCAGCCTGGAGCCGAGGCTGCGCTCGCCGGAGCGATGGGCGGTTCTTTGATGGAGGGCCTGGTGATCGCCGAGGCTTACAAGGTCTTTGCCGTACGCGGAAAGCGGCCGGACCTCTACTTCTGGCGCTCCCAGGACGGCCTGGAGGTCGATCTCGTCCTGCGCTTGGCGGGGAAGCTCGTTCCCATCGAGATCAAGCTCACCGCCACTCCCACCCTGAGACACGCCGAGGTCCTCGGGAGATTCAAGACCCTGGCCGGTCAGGCCGCCGCAGCCGAGGGGGTGATCGTCTGCTCGGTGCCCGAGAGCCGCCCGCTGCCCGGGAATAACGTCGCGATCCCCTGGCGGCGGTTCCCGGAATGGTTGAGCGAGCGGATGGAGTGAGCAGCCAATAATCTCCCGGCTCGCTCAGCGCCCCGGCAGCCGCACCGTGAACGTCGACCCCTCGCCGAGCGTGCTGGTGCACTCGATCGTCCCTCCCTGCGCGGCGAGCAGGCTCTTGCAGATCGCCAGGCCGAGGCCGCTCCCCCCCATCTCTCGCGAGCGCACCTTGTCGACCCGGTGGAAGCGCTCGAAGATGCGGGCGCGCTCGTCTTCCGGGATGCCGATGCCGGTGTCGGCGACGGTCAGCACGATCTCGGAGGGGTGCGCCTCCAGATGGACGTCGACACGGCCGCCGGGCCGGTTGTAGCGGATCGCGTTGGTGAGGAGGTTGGTGATCACCTGGGCGGTGCGCTCCAGGTCGCCGGTCCATTCGACGTCGGCGCCCTCGGATAAGTCGAGGCCGATCGGCAGGCCGCGCTCGGCGGCGAGCGGCTGCACCAGGGTGACGCACTCCTCGATGCAGGACTTCAAGTCGAACGGCTGCGGCTCCAGCTCGAGCACACCGGCGTCGGCGCGCGCCAGGACCAGCAGGTCGTTGACCAGCGAGCGCATGCGCTGCGCCGCGCGGGCGCAGGTCTCCAGGGCCTGGACGTATTCGGCCGGCTCCCGCTCGCGGGCCAGCGCCAGCTCGGTCTGCGAGAGGACCACCGCGAGGGGGGTGCGTAGCTCGTGCGAGGCGTCGGCGGTGAAGCGCTTCTGCTGCTCGAAGGCGCCTTCGAGGCGGTCGAGCATGCGGTTGAGCACACGCGCCAGGGGCCCCAGCTCGCTCTGGGTCTCCGCCACGTCGATCCGCCGCGACAGGTTGGAGGCCGAGACCGCCTCGGCCGTGGCGCTCATGTCCGCGATCGGTTGCAGGGAGCGGCCGAGCAGGAGCCAGGCGCCGCCCAGGCCGAACAGGAGGACGGCCAAGCCCGTGCCCACCAGCTCCCAGGTGAGGCGGCGCAGCTGGCTCGCCTCCACGGCGGTCGAGCGGCCGACCACGAGATGGCCGCCGTTGTGCCGCGCCAGGATGACCTCGCGCAGGTCGCCGCGCTGGCGGAAGCGCGGCACGTCCGGCTGCTCTCTGCGCAGGGTCTTGGGCCGCGGCACGTCGGGAGGGGCCTGGGCCGAGGCGAAGCGGGCGCCGTCGGGGAGCCAGAGCACGGCGTAGGCCGCCTCGTCCTCGCTCGATCCGAAGCGCTGGAGGAGCGACTCGGGGATGGTGACCGCCGGCTGGCCTGGGTGGTGCGGCCGGTGGACGTGGATGCGCTCCTGGATGAGCTCGGCCGCCCCCGCCAGCTCGGTCTCGATCCGCTCATCGGTGAGTGCCTGGAGCCGATGATAGAGGACCGAGCCGAAACCGGAGAGGGCGGCGAGAAGCAGGGCGGAGTACCAGCCCAGGAGGTTCCAGCGGATGGACCTGAACATTCAGTCGATCACGTAGCCATGCCCCCGGCGCGTCTGGATGAAGTCCTTCCCGAGCTTCTTGCGGATGTTGGAGACGTGGACGTCGAGGAGATTGGAGAAGCTGTCGTCGTTTTCGTCGAAGAGATGGGCGTAGAGGTCGGTGCGGCTCACCACCTCGCCCCGGCGCAGACCGAGGAACTCCACGATACCGTACTCTCGCGCCGTGAGGTGGACCGGCCGGCCGTTCAAGGTGATCGTGCGGCTCACGGTGTCCACCTGCACGTCGCCGATCTCGAGAAGCGGGTGAGCCCGGCCGGCGGCGCGCCGGATGAGGGCTCGCAGCCGGGCCCGCAGCTCCGCCAGCACGAACGGCTTGATCATGTAGTCGTCGGCGCCGCTGTCGAGCCCCCGCACGCGGTCGGGCACGCTGTCGCGCGCCGTGAGGATGAGGACGGGGAGGTGCTGCTTCTCCTTCCGCAGGGCAGAGAGGACCTGCCAGCCGTCGAGGCCGGGGAGCATGAGGTCGAGGACGACGGCATCGTAGCTCCAGGTGGTGGCATCGTAGAGCCCGGTGCTGCCGTCCGCTGCGGCGTCGACGGCGTACCCTTCCTCCCGCAGCGCCTGGTGGAGCAGGCGCCGCAGATCGGGATCGTCTTCGACGACGAGGACTCTCATCTCCCCTTCCCTCGCCTCATGCTTCTATTCTCTGCCCGGCGGAGGATCAGGGACAAGCGCCGGTCAGTTCGACTTGGCGGGCGTGGTCGTCTTGGTCGTTTTGGTGGTCTTGGTGGTATGACGGCGCATGTGGTGCTTCCGCTTGTGGGTCGACGAGGTCTGCGCCGGCTTGGTGGAGGCGGCTGTGGTGGTGGTCGCCTTGGCCGGGGCGGCGGGTTTCGCCGGCGCGGTGGCGGCGTAGGCGGCGGTGGACAGAGCGGCGGAGACGAGCAGGGCGGAAAGAACGGTCTTGGACTTCATGGTCGAGCCTCCTGATGTTTCCTTGGTGCATCCCGGGAATCCCCATGATCCCCGTGCGCAAGGAGGAGATTACGGAGGTCAACCTTTAGGTGAGATGAAGGGAACCTTGTGGTAAATCTTCGCCAGCTCCAGCTCGCAGCCGATGGAGGAGAGGATGACCTTCCCGTCGAGACCCGACGTGCCGGTGAACAGCCAGTGGCCGCCTTCCTGCCGCACGAGCTGCTCGACGCGAGGGGTGGTCTGGGAGACGAGCACGTACTCGGCGAGCGAGCCGATCGAGTCGTAGTGCTCGAACTTCTTCCCCCGGTCATAGGCTTCGGTGGTGGGGGAGAGGACCTCGACAATCAGGGTGGGATTGAGGAGAGTGTCGAGCTCCTGATCATCCTCGAACTGTGGCTCGCCGCAGACGACCGCCAGGTCGGGATAGGTGTACAGGCCGGTCGCAGGGATGTAGACGCGGAGATCGCTCGAGTGGACCTCGCAAGGACGGTCGAGGAGCCTCTGGCTGAGCTCGCGGGTCAGATTCGTCGTGACCAGGCTGTGTCTGCGGCTCACCCCGGTCATCGCGAACATCGCGCCGTCGAGGTACTCGCTCTTCGTCTCCGCGCGCCGCTCGATGTCCAGGTACTCCTGGGGGCTGAGCCGCGCTTTGGTCTGGACGGACATGCCGTGGCCTCCTCAGACCAAGAATACGGTGCGCACCAGGGCGAGTCAAACCAGCTTCGCCGGGCTCTGCGCTAAGATCTGTCGCGTGCCGCTCGCTGGTTTCTGCCGTCCCTCCGTCCGTCCCGCCGCCGCCTACCTTATCTATATAGCGCTCGCCGCGATCGATCCCGGGATGGCCGCGCCGGCCTCGTCTCCCCAGGCTGCGGCACGGCTGCCGGTCGAGGCCTTCGAGCTGGACAACGGAATGCGCTTCCTGCTGGTGCGCCGGCCGGGGGTCCCCATGGTGGCCGCCGGGTGGGCGGTACGCACCGGATCGGGCGACGAGCAGCCCGGATCGACCGGGATCAGCCACCTGCTGGAGCACCTCATGTTCCATGGCAGCCGGCGGATCGGTACCCGCTCGCCCGACCGCGAGGGTGACCTGATGGCACGCCAAGATGACGTGGCGGACCGCCTTTTCGACCTTCGCCGCCAGCCGGCCTCGCCCGCGCGCGACGCTCAGATCGCGGACTTCCAGCACCGCCTGGAGAAGCTTCTCGACGACCAGCGGCCGCTCATGGTCCAGGGCGAGCTGTGGCGCCTCTACCAGGACCAGGGAGCGGTCGGCATCAACGCTCTGACCGATTATGACTACACCGTCTACTACGGGCAGATCCCGGCCAACAAGCTGTCGCTCTGGTTCTGGCTGGAGTCAGACCGGCTGCGCGATCCCGTCTTCCGCGAGTTCTACACCGAAGGGCGCGTCGTCGAGGAGGAGCGGCGGAAGCGGCTGGAATCCACGCCGGAGGGGAAGGCGGTCGAGCAGCTCGCCGCAACGTTCTGGGATGGCCACCCCTACGCCTGGCCGACGCTCGGCCGGACCGAGGACCTCTCCGGGATCCGCCGCGCCCAGGCCGAGGCCTGGTTCCTGGCGCGCTACCGGCCGGACCAGATCACCGCCGCCCTGGTGGGGGATTTCGACCCCGAGCAGGTGAAGGCCCTCGCCCGCTCCTACTTCGGCCGCCTGCCGCGCCCCGCCACGCCGCCTCCGGCTTTGGCTTCCTCGCCCGCCCCGGCCCAGACCGCCGAGCGGCGGGTCACCGAGACCTGCGACTGCACCCCGCAGTCGCGGGTGCTCTACCGGACCCCGGCGTTCGGGCACTCCGACACCTACGCCCTCGACGTGCTGGCGGGAGTCCTCAACGGCCGCACCGGCCGCCTCTACCGCTCGCTGGTGCTCGGCCAGGGGATCGCCTTCGCCGCCTATGCCCAGCACGAGCCGGACCGCCGCAGCGGCTTGTTCCAGGTGGTCCTGGAGTCGAAGGGCGAGGCGACTCCCGAGGCGCTGGTCGGAGCCTGGGACGCCGAGCTGGACCGCCTGCGGCGCGAGCCGGTCTCCGGGCGCGAGCTCCAGAAGGTGAAGAACCAGATCCTCACCGACTCCTGGCGAGGCCTGGCCGATCCGCTGGCCCTCGCCCTCCGCCTCCTCACCTGGGACGCCCGCGGCGACTGGCGAGAGCTCGACCGCTGGCCCGAAGCCACCCAGGCCATCACCTCCGCCGACCTGCAAAGGGTGGTGAGCACCTGGCTCAATCCCCAACAGCGCACCGTCGGCATTCTCAACCGGGGCCGCCGATGACCCGAAGCTCTTCTCCCGTCCTTTGGGTCCTTTGCGTCCTTTTGGTCCTTTCCCCCGCCCTGGCCGCACCCCCCATCACCATCCCCGACCGCCCCGAGAACCTCCACTTCGACGACCTGCGCTTCGAGATCCCCGATGCCGCCGGGCTCCGCCATGTGCTGAGCAACGGCGTTCCGGTCTACGTAGTGGAGGACCACACGCTGCCGCTGGTCGACGTGGCGGTCGCGGTGCGCAGCGGCGACTGGATCGATCCGCCCGAGCGGGCGGGCCGGGCCTCGTTCACCGCCGCCCTGGTGCGGCGCGGCGGCACGGCGTCGCGGCCTCCGGACGACTTCGACGAGCAGGCCGACTTCCTCGGCGCCGACATCGAGAGCCTGGCGAGCGCCACCCGGAGCGGCGCCACGCTCAACGTCTCCAGCCAGTCCCTGGGCGAAGGGCTCGACCTGTTCTGCGAGATGATCCGCGCCCCGCGCTTCGACGCGGGCCGGGTGGCGGCGGCCCGCGACAACTTGCGCGAGAGCCTCGGCCGGCGCACCGACGATTCCCTGGAGGTCCTCAACCGGGAATGGGGGAGGCTCCTCTTCGGACCGGATCACTACGCGGTCCGCGAGGTGACCCCGAAGCATCTGGAGACCCTCGTCCCGGGCGAGCTGGCGGCCTTTCACCGGGCCACCTGGCGGCCGGATTCGATGGTCGTGGCCGTGTCGGGCGACGTCGCCACCGCGGACGCCCTGGCCCGGCTGGAAAAGTGCTTCGCCGGCTGGCCGGCGCCCTCCGGTCCGCCGCCCCCCTGGCCACCCCCGGCCTCCACGGTCACGCCGCGCCCCGGCCTTTATTCTGTGGACCGGGAGATCCCGCAGGCGAAGGTCCTGCTCGGACATCTGGGGACGAAACGACGTGGCTGGGACGATCCCGACGAGCCGGCCCTGGAAGTGATGAACCAGACCCTGCAGGGCCGCCTGATGCGGCGGCTGCGGGTCGAGCTGGGACTGGTCTACGGGGTCGAGTCGTCCTTCGACCTCGGCCTCGCCGAGCCCGGGGTCTTCCGGATCTTCCTGGAGACGGAGAACGCCTCGGCGGCCAAAGCCATCCAGGTGGCGGTCGCCGAGGTCCGGCGCCTGCGCGAGGAGCCGGTGCCGGAGCCGGAGCTCGCCTACGCCCGCAAGGCGCTCGTCGACGGCTTTCCGCTCCTCTTCGACACCCCAGCCGAGGTCGCCGGCCGCTTCGCCGAGGACGAGTACCTGGGCCGTCCCCACACCTACTGGCGGGACTACCGCGACCGCATCCGCCACGTCACGCCCGAGCAGGTGCAGCGCCTGGCGCAGCGCTCTCTCCAGCCCGACCGCCTGGTCGTCGTCCTGGTGGGGAAGTGGGCCGACGTCGCCCGCGGGGCCGCGGAGGCCGGAATCCGCCCTGAGTCGCTGGTGCGGGGGCCGGTGACGCGGCTGCCGGAGCGCGATCCGGTGACGCTGGAGCCGCGGTAGCTGGGGCCTCCCCCCGCCCGACCTCACCCCCCCGGCCCCCCTCTCCCATCTCCCACCCATCCCCCGGGAGAGGGGGGAGCTGCTCTTTCTTGCCTTGTGAGCAAGAGGGTGGCGGCGCCCCTCTCCCGGTCGGTGGGTGGGAGATGGGAGAGGGGTCGGGGGTGAGGTCGGGCGGGGGGAGGCTTGCAGGAGAAGGACCTGGGTTCTTGAGAGGGGGCAGGGGGGTGAGGGGCCCCGGCACGCGTTCTGCAACAGAACCGTCACAACCGACAGTCCCGGTTTGAGCAGTCCGGTGACATCGGCGCAGGACGGAGGGCAATGGCGCCCTCGCGGCGGGGGAGATTCGATGGGTCAGGAGATGCCGCGGGTCGTCCGCTGGGCCGGGCCGTTCGGCTGCGCGCTCACGGTGGATGTCGAAGAGTGGTATCACACCTGTCTGGTTCCGGGCTTCGTGCAACCGGAGCGGCGTCCGGAGCTGCCGCACGAGCTCGACCGCCTGATTCCTGAAATGCTGGACATGCTCGCCGCCGCCGGACGGACGGCCACCTTCTTCGTCCTCGGCGAGGTCGCGGCACGGCTGCCGCGGCGGGTGCGCGAGATCGCCGCCGCCGGCCATGAGGTCGGCAGCCATGGCTATCTGCACCTGCGGGCCACCGGGCGCACGCTCGACGAATTCGTCCGCGATCTCCGGCGCTCCAAGGCGGTCCTCGAAGACCTGCTCGGCGAGCCGGTGCACGGCTTCCGGGCTCCCGAGTGGTCCCTGCGCTGCCTGGCCAGCCTGCGCCTGCCTCTGGTCGCCGAAGCGGGCTTCCTCTACGACAGCTCGCTCGCCCCGTTCGCGTTCTCGGGCCGGCCGGGCAATCCGCGCTCCGTCTCCCTGCTCGAATGGAGCGGTCCGCCGGCGCGCGAGCTCCTGGAGCTGCCGCCGCTCACCTTCGCCGGTCCTTTGCGGCTGCCCGCCGGGAGCTGGACGGGCCGCCTGGCGCACCCTTCGCGCCTGGTCCGCGCCGCGCAGGCGCACCTCGCCGCGGGAGGCCTTCCGGTCGCCGTGGTCCACCCCTGGGAGATCACCGGACGGCCGACGCCGGGGCGCCTCACGGGCCTCGCCCGCTTCATCCACGAGACCGGCCGGGAAGGCTTCGACGTGCGCTTCCGCAAGCTGCTGCGCGCCCTGCCCTGGACCTCGATCCACAAGGCGGGAGCCCTGGCACCGGCCTCCGAGCGGTCGACCGCTCCGGGACCCGGCCTCTCGGCGGCTTTGCCGGTGGGGTGAAAGGCCCTCACCCCCGGCCCCTCTCCCACAAGTAGGAGAGGGGTGTGGGTTAGAGGGTTCGGAGAAATTCTGAAAGCTTCTGTGTTTTGGGTAACCTGCTCCCCTCGCCCGCTTGCGGGAGAGGGGCCGGGGGTGAGGGCTTCCCTCACTTCGTATATTCTCTGCCGGGGATTTTGTGGGGGTGGGAGCTCTGGTGCGAAAGGGGGGACTCGAACCCCCACGGCCTTGCGACCACAAGATCCTGAATCTTGCGCGTCTACCAAATTCCGCCACTTTCGCAGCGCGGGGTGCATTGTAGGGAGGAACCTGCCTGATGTCAATCGCTTTACCCGGGGCCGAAGGGCCCCTGCGGGAACAGGTCTTTACCGTCGTCGACCAGGCCGGAAGGAAGGGCCTGGAGCTCGAAGATATCGCCGAGCGGATCGAGGGCGTGCCGGCCGCCGAGATCGAGTCGGCCCTGCGCGGCCTCGAAGCGCGCGGCCGTGCTGTGGAGGTCGAAGGGGTCTGGTATGCCCCCGAGAAGACCCCCTGGGCGGTCGGTGTCGTCGAAATCCTGGAGACCGGCGACGCCCTCCTGCGCCCCGGCTTCCGCGAAGAGCCCGACCACTTCATCCGCGGCCGCTCCTTGAAAGGTGCGCTGAGCGGCGACCTGGTCCTGGTCAAGCGCCTGGGCCGCCAGGCCCGGCCCGGCGACTGGAAGCTCCCCGAGGCCCATGTCCTCAAAACCCTCTCCACGCGGGCCGACACCCTGGTCGGGAGCCTGGAGAGGGATGAGCAGGGGCGCTCCTGGCTCGTCCCCTACGACCCGAAGACGTCGATCGAGCTGGAGGTCAAGGGGGCGGAGGACGTCCAGCCCGACCATTTCGTAGCCGTCCGCGTGGTGCGCGGGAAGCGGCCGGTCGGGCATGTGATCGAAGACCTCGGCCATCCCGAGACGCCCGGCACCGACGTCCGGGTCGTCCTGCGCCACTACCAGATCCCCGACGAGTTCCCGCCCATCGTCCTCCAGCAGGCCGCCACCTTCCCGCCGGACCCGCGGTCCGCCGACTGGGAAGGCCGCGAGGACCTCCGGCAGCGCGTGATCATCACGATCGACGGCGCCAGCGCCCGCGATTTCGACGACGCGGTCTCGATCGAGCGCCTCTCCGGCGGCACCTTCCGCCTCGGCGTCCACATCGCGGACGTGGCGAGCTATGTCAAAGAGGGGAGCGACCTCGACCTCGAGGCCTACCGGCGCGGCACCAGCGTCTACTACCCGGACCGGGCCATCCCGATGCTCCCCGAGGCGCTCTCGAACGGTCTCTGCTCGCTGCGCCCCGGTGTGCCGCGGCTCACCGTCTCCGCCTTCCTGGACATCGACCGCGCCGGCACGATCCAGAGCCGCCGCTTCGCCGAGACGGTCATCCAGAGCGCCCGCCGCATGACCTATGACGAGGTGCGGCGCATCCTCGAAGAGCCGCAGCCCGGGGATGCGGCGGAGTACGGCGAGGTCCTGCCCACGCTGCGCGAGATGCACGGCCTCATGACCATCCTCCATCAGGCGCGCAAGAAGCGCGGCTCGATCGACTTCGACCTCCCGGAGGGGAACGTGGAGCTGGATACGGAGGGGACGGTCGTGGGGGTGACGCCGGCGCACCGGCACGTGGCGCACCGCATCATCGAGGAGTTCATGCTGGCGGCCAACGAGGCCGTGGCCTTCGAGCTGGAGACGGCGCAGATCCCGGCCCTCTACCGGGTGCACGACGCGCCCAGCCCGGACCGCCTGGCCGAGCTACGGGAGGTGCTGCGCCCGCTGGGGATCGAGATCAAGGGGAGCCTCGACGTCGTCCATCCCACCGTGCTCCAGGCGGCGGTGGCGCAGGCGCAGGGGACCCCGGTCGAAGCCTTCGTCTCCTCGGTCGTCCTGCGCAGCATGCAGCGGGCGTTCTACAGCCCGGAGTGCCGCGGGCACTACGCTCTCGCCTCGCGCTGGTACACGCACTTCACCTCGCCGATCCGGCGCTATCCGGACCTGGTGGTCCACCGGGCGCTCAAGGCGCTCCTCGGCGGACAGAAGCTCGCGGCCTGGTACCCGGTCGCCGACCGCCTGCCGGAGATGGGGGAGCATACGAGCACGACCGAGCGGCGGGCGGAGCAGTCGGAGCGCGATCTCCTGCAATGGAAGAAGGTCCGCTTCCTGGCCGGCCGGGTGGGCGAGCGCTTCACCGGCCGGATCACCGGCGTGCAACCCTTCGGTCTCTTCGTGCAACTCGACGACCTCTTCGTGGACGGCCTGGTACCGGTCCGCACCATGGCGGACGACTACTACGTCTACGAGGCTGACACGCACAGCCTGGTGGGGGAGAACAACCAGCGCATCTTCCAGCTCGCCGACGCGGTCGAGGTCGAGCTGGCGGGAGTCTCGCTCCGCCACCGCCGCCTGGAGCTGAAGATCGCGGACATGCCCGAGCCGATGGCGCGCGAGAACCGCCCGGAGAGACGGGAGAGGCGTGAAGAGCGCCCAGACCGTCGCGAGCGGCGCCGGTAGACCCGCCCCGATTCCCGTCCCATCCACTCCGCAAGACAGTCCTCCCGGCCTTCGGGCCGGGTGATCCAGCCTCGATTCCAGATCATCCAGCCTCTGAGCCGGACGATCCAGCCTTCGAGCGGAGGAGCTCAGCTGCCGAGCTGGACGGTTCAGATTCTGATCTGGGCGGTTCGGATTGAAGTCTGGGTGGTTCAGACTCCGATCCGAACGGTTCGGACTTCGATCTAAGCGACTCAGACTTCAGTCTGAGTGGCTCAGACTTTGATCCGAGCGGTTCAGACTCCAGTCCAAGCGATTCAGACTTCGGTACGAGTGGTTCGGACTTCGATCTGAATGGCTCAGACTTTGGTCTGGATGATTCAGACTTTGATCCGAGCCATTCAGACTTCAGTCTAAGTCGCTCGGACTTCGGTCTGAGTGGCTCGGACTTCGAGCTTAACGACTCGGCTTCTGAGCTGGATGGCTCAGAAGGCGGGGAGTGGGGATGGGAGGGAGAAGTGGGGGATGACGACCCGCGGTTACACCATGCCGTTCGCTCGCGCGACCACCTGGCGGATCTGGGTGGCGTAGTCGCGCGCCATGGCCGCCGTCAGCTCCTCGCGCTGGGCGGCCGCGGCGACGAGGCGGAGGGCGCGGAGCGCGTCGTCGGGGAGGTCCTGCTCCTGGAAGACGGCGACCATCTCTTCCGCGAGCTGCCGGACCTCGGCGGTGCGCCCCTGGCGGAGGTACATCACGGCCAGATCCTCCAGCGAGACCATGGCCGCGTCATAGGCATTCCGCTGCCCGAGAAAGCCGGCCCGAGCGGTGAGGAAACGCTCCTCCGCAGCCTCTTCGTCCCCGCGGCCCGCATCGATCTTGCCGCGCAGCCAGACGAGCCGGAGCTGCGTCCACGGCTCCGGGAACTCCCGGTGCAGCTCCTCGTCCTCGTGCAGGATCTCGGTCGCCTCCCGGTACTCGCCCGTTTCGGTGAGGAAGCGGGCCAGGTTGTACCGGCCGCACAGGTACAGGTACTTCTCGTCATGGGGCAGGTCCAGCAAGCCCACCTTGGTCGTCTCGATCGCCTTGATCAGCTCGCCGTGGAGGAAGTACATGTAGCCCAGCTTGATGAGCGTCCGAGCACGTTCGATCGTTTCTCCGGCAACCGAGAACAGCATGGCCGCCCGGCTCAGGAGCTTCTCGGCGTCTTTGAATCTGTCCTGATCCATCCGGAGAGAGCCCTCCAGATGGTCGATCCGGGCGAGGATCTCCGTGTCGGTGACTCCCTGGTGGGTGATCAAGGACCGGACGTATTCGAAGTGGCGGTCGGCCTCGGGACGCTTGCCGGCAGCGCGGCAGGCGTTCGCCATGTGGGCCGTGGTCAGGGCCAGCAGGTCCATGCTCCCCGTGCCGCCCGGCGAGTACTTGACGACGAGGCGGGCAAGCTCCGCCAGATGCTCGGCCTCGTCTGGGGAGCCGGTCACCATCGTGCGGCTTTCCTGGAGGAGGACCCAGACGACCTGCGGCCCCCGATACCGAGTCCGCGAGCGCTTGATCCTGGCGACCCGCTCATCCCGGGGCAGCGTGAGGAGCTCCTCCACATCCCGTTGTGCGCGATCGTGGCCGCGACGGAGATCCCGCAGATGGCGATCGAGCAATGCGGAGACGGCTTGGAAGCCGGGTCCTGGGCTCTTCCCCTTCCGTTCGGCCTCCTGCTCCCGGGCGAACTCCTCCAGCTCTCTCTTACAATACGGGCAGACCTTCTTGAGGTGCTCGAAGATCGTCTCCTCCAGGACCCGAACGGGGATCTCGCCACGGGCGATGGCATCCAACAGCTCGCGGGTGATGTGCATGTCCGCCATCCAGCGGCTCCTTTTCCGAAGTAGATGCTGCCGTCCTCTCGATTGAGTATATTCGGAGCGCCGTAGCGGGACAACGGAAAAAAAGAAGTGCCGGCCGCATGGGGAATTCGCGGCCGGCGGAAACCAGGCATTCAGCCGTTGGGGTCCATGATGGACCCGCTGTCGCCCGTGGTGACTGCTGGGTGGCCGTCGGGGTCCATCCCCGAGCCGCTGTCGCTCGTGGCCACGACCCCGAGGAAGAGCGCCAGCAGAAGTGGCAGAAGGAGCTCGACGCGAAGCATGACGGTTTCCTTTCCGGAGCGCGTCCGGCCGGCCCACCCCCTGGGCCTGTGGGCGCTCCTATTCCTTAAGTGCGGAAACCGCAGGGTAGATGAATCGCGCGCCATGGACGCCGTCGCAGCTTGAATGTTTATGAAACTCGTGGTAAAAGGCGGGTATAACCAAAGGAGGTGTTTATGAAGCTCTTTCGGCTTTCGATGCTCCTGTTAGTCTTGGGGATGTCGGTGCTGGTTGTGCCTGACGCCTTTGGCGGAAAAGGTGGCGGCGGCAGCATGCAGAAGGGTGGGGGGGATTCCAGGAACGCAGAAGCGTGCCTCTTCTACGTCTACTGCTACTACACTCCGGACTACGCATACTGCTACGGCTCCGCAAGCGACTGCTGTTCCTTCTGTGAATCCCTCTGCGGAGGCCCCTGCGACTGTGATCCGTGCGGGGCTCAATAGGCGAGAAGAGCCTGCACGGCAGGAAAGATCCCGGGCCGGTCTCCGGGTCCTGCGCCAGGATTGTCCAGCACGGCGAGCAGTTCCCGGAGCCGGCGGGATGTAGCCTCGGAGTCCTTGACGGCGGGGGTCGATCTCGATGCCACGGGGCTGGGCGCCGTGGGTACGCTGCGCGGGGTCCGGAGCGGGCTCCTGCGCACCCGGGAGATCGTCCACAGGGTCGGCCGGATGACGGGGATCACCCCGCGGCCAGGTTGACGGCGATCACGGGAGGCACCCAACGGCAAGGGGCTCACCTACGCCAACCCTCATCGATCATCTTGCCGTGCAGCCAGACGAGCCGGAGCTGCGCCCACGGTTCCGGGAGCTCCCGGTGCCTCGGAGGCGAGAGATTTGCAAAAACGCATATTCAACTGCGGTGCTTTTCTTGACATGTAGGCTCCCTGGGAACACTATCAGACAGGCCCCCTCGGTCGAGACTCGGCGACCCCCGCTTCGAGAGTACCTAGCCGTCCGGGCAGCAAGAGTCTGTCGAGGATGGCGCAATCTCGTGTCGCCTCAGGAGCAAGGAACCCGTCAGCTGTGGTAAGGAACCTGTTTGAATGAGGAATAAGGCCCATCGGCAGAGCATTTGGGGCTTTCCAAGCCTCTCCTGGATCGCACCCCAGGTCAAGGTAGTTCCCTTCCTGTTGATACTTCTCGCTTGCGTCACCGGATGTGTAGTCAACAAGGCCATCTCGGCTAGCGCCGTAGCAGACAACTTGGCGGTCGAGAAGGCACAAAACGAGATGCTTCTTCTCAACGTGCTGAGGGCGAAAGACCACCTACCCATGTACGTGACCAGCATCTCGAATATCACGGGCAGCATCAAGGCTGAGGCGTCTCTCAACGCCACAGTGCCATTCGGGTCCGGGGCACCAGCTGTTCACTATACAGCTTCTCCAAGCGCGACCTACTACTGGAACCCAACGTTCGATGTCACCGTCTGGGACACGAGCGAGTTCATGCACGGATTCCTGACGCCGGTGAGTAGCGATATCTTCGCTTACTATTGGAACCTAGGCTTTTACCCAAAAGTGCTGTTTCATCTGATGGTGTTAAGGGTACAGATTACCGTAAAGCACGAAGTTTGCGACACCAAGCTGGACGACAGGCTAGTGGACGAGTATATCTTTCAAAATAACCATGAGCGGGGCAACACTTTTCCCAAAGAGATCAAGCGCTTTGCCGAGTGGGTGGATTATTTTCTTGAACAAAACCCTCACCTCGTAGAAGGGAAAATAGAGTCCTTGGTGCCAACGCTCACACGAGAGGCAGCTCAAGGCGCCCTCGTCCAGGGTTGGAAGGAAGGGCTTACTCTGATCAAGCTTGGCGAAGACGAATATCAATTTCAGCGACTTGCTGCGTCCCCTGCGATACTCAAGCTGGATCGAGGTGGAGACGGAGATGCTTTGCAAAAAATTTACGATTGGGTATCTATGCCTCCCATGCCTCCCAGCAGCGGGGAGGGGAGGGAGGAGTATCAACACCATGAGCCCTATTCTTCTGAACGAGACGCTGAGGGGTGCCCAGAGAAAGCAACCAAATCTAGCGACTCAGTCCCTCAGGCCAAGGCTTCCGCCGGGCAGTTCAGGGAATCTGGCTTAATTCAAGCAAAGGATGGTCGGGCACGAATGACGATCACCCTTTACCTCCGTTCGCCTGAAGCTATTCTTTACTATTTGGGAGAAGTGGCGCGGCTCGAAGAAGATCAAGGAAAGGCCCCTTCCATTTGTATAGGGGGGCGGCTAGGACCGTTGTTCGTGGCGCGGCGCAAGGGCGAATGCGCCAGGAGTTTGGTTTCCGTGGCTACCGGCGAGGGAAGTGCGTATTCTATACCAGCACAAGAAAACTCAATAAATATGGAAGAAGACGAGGCCAATGATTCGAAGTGTTTCCCGAAATTTGACTTGCTCCCATTGTCGTGCGATCCGGGCCGGTCTATGGAGGTCCTTACCATAGTTTCGCAGCTCATAGCCCTGCAGAAATCCGGCAAGAACTTGCCAACGACAAGTGTGGTGCGGGTGGTGGGCCAATAAGCGGCCCAAAGGCGACCGCACCGCTCACAAGCAGCCGCCTCAGGATCACAAACCAGTCGCGGGCTTTCGGCTTCTTGCGGCTGGTTGTTGCGGCTCACATGAGCCGGAGTTCCGCGTGCCCCAGCCGGTGCCCACAAGGAGAGGAGGTGCGTCCGGAGGTGTTGCTACCGCAAACCGAAGTGAGTCAGAAGGAGGAGAAGATGGAAAAGAGACGGAATGTCATCGGATTCGCATGGGCCGTGACCGTGCTTCTTACCGTGGCTTCGGCGCAGGCGCAGGCGCAGGAGCAGGAGCGGGCGCAGGAGCCGGTGATCGACGGGCCAGCCGGGGCACAGGTCACTACCACGTATGCGGCGAAGTTCATCTGCGGCGTGCAGGCGGAGAGCGGCTTCACCTTCTTGCCGGAGACCCAGGCGGGCCGCTACTCGACGAAAGTCAACGTCCACAACAACACCGGAATCCTGATTCAGTTCCGCAAGAAGATCATCCGGCTTCGCGGCGGTGAGTCAGCGACCGATCCCCAGGCCAAGGTCTTTGAGGAGCTGAAGTCGGACCAGGCAATGGAAGTCGTCTGCAAGGACATCTACAAACTTCTCAATGTACCTTTGAATGGCCAGATGCCTCCTCCTTACATGGAGGGGTTCGTGATCCTCGAGGTCTATGCCCCGCCGAACTCGAAGATGCCGCTCGATCCGCTCGACGTGGAAGGCATCTATACTTACAGGGGGGACCTGCCCACGGGCTCAACCTCAACCAACAGCGGCGCCAGCATCGCCGTCGTGGTCTATCCCGCGAAGAACAACAGCCATTTTTTGCAGTAGTCACTCCGCTCTGCATGAGGGTGCCGCGGGGCCATCCGTCGCCTGCTGGCCGGCGAGACATACATGAGCGGCACCCTCGCGGAGCGGCTGGCGACGGATGGCGACCAGCTAACTTTAACTAAGCCGTCTGACCGGTCTCCGAACGGGGTGGGCGTGGCGCGTGCCGCACTGGAATCCTCCCAGCGGCTGCTTGGCGAGCGCGCAGTTGCTCGCACAAGACGTGGAGGTCCCCGCCGACGGCGGCGACGATCCGTTCGCGTGCAGCTCGGACCTCGGCGACGATCGGATCAACCCACGGGGTCTGCGGCTCATCAACTGGCATCGACATGCGAGGATTCCTCTCCCATTAGTTCGTCGGGTGTACACAGGATGGGCGCCTCGTAGCCGGCCCGGCGACAAACGGCCTCTACGAGCGGGCGCTTTTCCGCGTTTGCGATATGCGCCGAATTCCAGGTTAAGAGGTACGAGACGCCCTGGGTGGCCGCGATGGCAATGTGCAACGCATCCGCCCGAGCCTTTGAGGGCAAGGCAGCACCCTCCAACAGCGCAAGAGCGAGCATCTCCGCCTCGGGAGTGGTCTCCAGCGACCGCAGGACTGCCAAGAAATTCGCCCGCCGGGCGGCGGCAACGGGATCGCCATCTGCGCACTCCAGATGCACAAGCTCCGAGACCACCACCTCGAAAGAGCTGCGGCGCCGGAGCCACCATTCGTGGGTCAACTGCTGCCGCCCTGCCACGATCACGTCGCGCGAAGGCCAAGCGGTGAGGTAGCTGATGACCGACGTCTCCAAATACACGAGAGCAGCCATGGCCAAAGTGTACCTCAGGTCCACATCGGC
>DASPXX010000142.1:0-34220 GCA_035637095.1 Thermoanaerobaculia bacterium | reverse complement strand
CAGGTTCGCGGGTCGCCCAGATTGAGCATGGTCTGCGAACGGTCGGGGTCGTAGAGGGTGAGCACCGAAGCCTGTTCGTAAACGGTCGTGCCGCCCAATGAACCGGGATGGTCGGGATTGCCTTCAATCTTGGTCGGCCGGCCTTCGTGGCTCTCGACCAGCAAGCCGTACCCGCCGATGCCGAACGGCATGGTCGTGGCGTAGTTCTTGGGGATGCCCGGCACCAGCGTCTCGGGAGGCTCCACGAAGGGCACGATGTTCTCGACCGGCTTGCGGCAGCCGGCGAGCCCGGCGAGCGCCAGGGAGGCTCCCAGGAGCTGCACCAGCGAGCGGCGGTCGATGCCCTCCGGCAGCTCCGAAGCCCCCACCGGGAACTCGCGCTCCAGGTAGGCGCGCGCCTCCGGCGTGCCGGCCAGTTGCTCCAGGCTGCGCCAGTGCTCCCGCGGGGCGGTCACCGGTGGCACCCCGTGCAATCGACGGGCGGCCGGATCGCCTTGGCTTTCTTGATGCGGGCCGCGTTCTGAAGCTGGTCGCGCGGCGGGGTCCAGTCCATGTTCGTCACCTCGTCGGCGGGCCGCAGGTAGGGGTCGGGGTTGCGGTGGCAGTCCAGGCACCAGCTCATCGAGAGCGGCTGCGCCTGCGTCACCACCTCCATCTGGTCGATGCGCCCGTGGCAGGTCGAGCAGCCGACGCCGGCGCGCAGATGGGGGCGGTGGTCGAAGTAGGCGAAGCCGGGCAGGTTGTGCACCCGTACCCAGCGGACCGGCTGCCCGGTCGAAGCGCTGTCGCGGATCACGGCGAGAGCCGGAGAGTCGCGCTTGACCGTGCGGTGGCAGTTCAAGCACACCTGCGTCGGCGGCACCACGGCGACCGGGGCGCGGTCGACCGTCGCGTGGCAGTAGAGGCAGTTGATTCCCATGTCACCGGCATGGAGCTTGTGGCTGTACGCGACCGGCTGCACCGGCTGGTAGCCGACATCGATGAAGCGGGGAGAAAAGTAGTACCAGATGCCCGCCACCACCAGGGCGGCGAAGACCGAGCCGCCGATGGCGAGGCGCAGCGGTAGCTCGTTGGTCCAGCGTGGGAAGATCTGCGCCATGCGCTACCCCCGCACCCGGTCCGATCGCCGTTCGACCAAGCTCTTGCCGACCCTACTCAACACGTAGTGCACCTCCGACTCAGCGGCCCGTGCTGCCTTCCGTTTTGGCGGCGCAGAGTCTACCGTGGCGGGTTTCGGGCGGTCAAGAAGCCCCTCACATCCCCCCGACCCCTCTCTCCCATCCCCTCCCTTCCTCCCGGGAAAAGTCGCCGCAGATCCCGGGACGGCGCCATCCATCCGGAGACGGCGCCCCAGATCCAGAGAAGTCGTCCCACATCCGCGGAAGGAGCCGCGCATCCGGAGAAGTCGTCCCACATCCGGGAACCGGTCCGAAGGCCGCGGGCCGGTCCCTGTCTTTTTGCTACAGGGATGCCACGCCGCCTTCTTGCTATTCTGAAGGCTACCAGGAGCGCTATCCCCGGCGGCTCCGGTCCGAGAGACAGGTGACCTGGCCCGCGAGCTGAGCCGGTCGGCCCGGGAGACAAGCCGGTGGGCCCATGGCCCATGAGGCGGGCCCGGGAGACAGGGAAGCCGGCCCGGGAGCTGAGCGGGTCGGCCCGGGATCTGAACAGGTCGGCTTCCGGGCCAGGCAGGGGGGCCCGGGAGCCGAGTGGGTGGGCTCCTGGGCCGGATGAGTTGGCTCTCGGGCCGCATAGCCCGTCTCCAGGAGCAGCGGCACCGGCCCAGGATCTGGTCTCAGGAG
Organism: Thermoanaerobaculia bacterium; assembly: GCA_035637095.1. Lineage (GTDB taxonomy): Bacteria > Acidobacteriota > Thermoanaerobaculia > Multivoradales > UBA5704 > UBA5704. The sequence continues at coordinate 32,418 of DASPXX010000142.1, read as the reverse complement.
ATCCGCAAGCAGGCCATCCAGGGCTCGATCCCGAGCTCGCCGAGCTCCAGCCTGATCCTCCGAGGCTCGGCAAGCTGCCGGAGGCGTACATGCTTCTCGTCGGAGAGGCGGATCGTCAGAGTCGCCATGACGAGATCGCCCGTCCGCTGGATCTGTCATAAAGGAACGTCGCCGGCCTGCAGAAAATCCGAAGTACCTGTCCCAGGGTCGAACCGTGGACACGGTCTTACTCGCTTGGTAAGATGGCGATCATGAAGTCCGCAACCCGTGTGACCAGCAAGGGTCAGGTCGTCATTCCCAAGCCCGTGCGCGAGGAGCTCCGGTGGGTGTCGGGCACTCAGCTTGCCGTCGAGATCATGGGCGATGGTGCCGTGCGCCTGGCGCCAATCGAGGCCGGGGACCCCATCGACACCCTCTATGGCTGCCTGAGGGATTTCCCGCGGGATCCCCTCGCGGATCTCGAAGCCGAGCACCGGGCCGAAATCGAAGCCGATGAGGAGAAGACGAGGGCGCATTGACACCGATCCCCCATCTCCTCCAGAGTGGATGCAGGAGCAGGCCATGGCGACGCTCAAGGCTGAACCACCGGCCAAGTCAGGCCGCGATACTGACGAAGGCCGGGGTGACAGGCGCGACAACCGGCCGCCGTTTCAGTGGCGGCGTGGCTCCGAGCTGGCGGAGCATATCTAACGTGTCCCACTTGTTCCACGTCTCGGCGATCCGGCCGTTGGCGATCCGGTCGATGCGGATCCCTTCGATTCTCATGAAGCGATGAGTGGCCTCGATGCCCATCAGGCGATTCTTCTGCGTGCCCTCCATCTGCCAGCGGGTGACCACACGCTCGCCCTCACCGATCTGATCGAGCACCGTCACCCGGAGATCGGGGAAGGCGGACCGGAAGACCCGGATGAACTGGCGGACGGCCTCGGGACCCCGTGCGGCTGAGGGGCCGAAGATCTCCATCTCATGGCTGACCGCGTCGGGGGCCATCAAGAGATCGAGAAAATCGAGATCTCCCTCGTTGAAGACTTTCTTGACCATAAAGTGGCACAGGAGCTTGTGACTCGTGGTGTTCGTGCTATCGCCGATGACGGCGGTGGCTGAAAGGACGTTGGGATGGGTCTCCACGGTGGTATTAGACATGATGGATCTCCTTGATCAGACCCCGATCGGTCGACCTAGTGCAGGCAAGCGATTTTCGGAGACTGTCGATAACCTGTTTGAAAACACTGCAACTACCGTGCCGACAACGGGCGTCACTGCCCCTCCGGCCGCACGTAGGCCGTATAGAAGCTGTTCATGAAGATCTCCTGCGGATCGTACTGCAGCTTCTTCTCATAGAAGAGCTTCGCACCGGGGTAGGCGGCGAGGAACTGCTCGCGCGTGGCGTAGGGCCGGTAGGGCAGGTAGTAGGTTCCGCCCAGCTCAAGGGCGCGGTCGATGAGCGTCCGGGTCCAGCGGGCGGTCCCGGCTTGCGCCTTGTCGTCGAGTCCGACGTTGAAGTACAGCACCACGCCGAAGGATGCCTCCGGTGTGCTGTAGGAGAGGACGGACTCAGAGTTGCGCGGCACGTAGCGAATCGTCGCGTTGAGGAGGTTGAGCCGGTCCTTCTCGACGATCTCGCGCAGCGCGTCGATGAAGGCCGGGAGCCGGTCCACCGGCACGAAGTACTCCTGCAGAATGTCGGTGTCCTTGGGCGACGAGTAGGCGAGGAAGCCGAGGTCCCGGTTCATCTCGTTGTTGCGGGAGAGGAAGGGCGGCTCCAGCCAGCCGCTGTGCTCCCGTTGCAAGTACCAGCGGAAGCGCTTTCCCCAGTCGTGCCTCCGCGACAGCCCGAAGATGAACCGCTGCAGCTTGACGTGCCGCGGCACCCGCAGCGCACGGTAGGGCTCCGGCGGGACCTGCGCGGTACGATAGACCGTGACCACGGTTTCGCGCAGCAGCGAAGCGTTCGGCGCGATCGAAAGCCGCGCGGAGATCTTTTCGACCCGCGGATCGCTGACCGCCCTCTGGAAGAAGGCGCCGTAGCCGCGGTAGTCGATCACGCTCTCCTCTCGCTGATAGATGGGGTTCTCGACCAGCGCCAGATCGACGTCGAGGATGATGCCGAAGAGGCCATAGCCCCCGATCACCAGACCGAAGAGCTCCGCGTTCTCGTCCCGGCTCACGCGGACGATGGAGCCGTCGGCGAGGAGGAGCCGGAACGACCGGACCGATTCGATCATCGGGCCGAACCGCGGATCGCTCTCGTGCACGTTGACGCTCATCGAGCCGCCGACGGTGAAGCCCGCGTAGGCCTGCATCACTTCGACCGCGAGGTTGTGCTGGTTGGCGGCCTCGATGACCTCGTCCCAGGTGGCGCCGCTCTGCACCGTGATCGTCTTTGCCGCCGGATCGATCGCGAGGATCTTGTCGAAGGCCGTCATGTCGAGGACGACGGCGTCCGGGTAGAAGGCGTGTCCGCCCATGCTGTGGCGCTTGCCGGCGATCGAGACCTTCAGATGGCGCTCTCGGGCCTCGGCGAGCGCAGCCTGCAACCCTGCGATCTCTTTCTCCTGCACGACGGAATCCACATACGTCGGGTTGAGCCGGCTCATGTCGTCGATGAGCACGCGCCCCGCGGACCCGGCGAGAGCCGGCAGGGCCGCACTGAGAAGAAGCGCGGAGACCGCGAGGAGCCTGCGCTTCACGGCATTCTCCTTTCCGGAAGAAACGCCTCCCTCCAAGCTCTCTTCATGACGCCCTCCTTGCCGTTCGATTCACTTGCGCGCGGCTTTGGTGGTCGGATAGTCCGAGAAGTTCTGCCGCACGGCGGGACCGAAATCCTTGCTCAGCCACTTGAGGATCTTGTCATCGATGTCGCTCATGTGAGTACCGCTGACCGACCGGTGATGGATCGCGGCGACCAGCTCGCCGGTCTTCTTGTCGGTCAGCTTCATGTCCCAGGTGGCGGTGGCGGCGCCGGCGCCCAATCCGACCATCCACTTGGCGACCTTGTTGCCCGCATTGACGTCCACGAAGCGGCCGGAGAGCGCGTAGTCGCCGTCGTCCTTCGACACCTCGGCGTAGCCGTCCAGGGCATTCGACAGCGCACCGCGGATCCAGTTGGGCATCGAGCCGGACAGCTCGAAAGCGCGCGCCGAATCCTTGTTGTCGACGTCGGCCTTGGGACCGAGAAAGACCGGGTCCGGCCACTCGGCGATCTGGATCCTGGCGCCCTCGAGCGAGAGCCCGGGCTTGACCCAGAAGTAGTCGAGCCGGGCCGAGGTGTGGAGCTCGACGTCCTGGCCGAACCAGGTGGGGTCGAGGAGCCCGTTGTCGAGCCGCCCCGCCGCGCAGAGCGCCGCCGCGGCCGTCCAGACGAGCAGGGAGAGGAAACACGAGCGTACTTTCAGATATCTTGACATTTCTTTTTCCTCCAGGCGTCAGACGTCGTCGCCAACGTTGCGAAGCTCTCGGCCTTCCAGCAGAGCAACGTCACGGACGTTCTTCTGCACGGTGATCGCGGCAAAGAGGCTCAACACGAAGGACATCGCATAGAACCCTTTTTCGCTCGCGGTGAGCGGGGCGTTCCACAGCCCCACGGTCAACAACACGACCGACAGCGTCACCGAGATCCAGCACAGCCCGTAATAGATGCCCGTGACGCGGATGCCCTCCACCCTGTCGCGCACGCTCTTTTGCAACGAGACGGCCGAAAAAAGGCCGTACATGAGAATCGTGAAGTAATAATGCGAAGACAGCGGCCGCATGCTGATGAGAGCGCCCTACCGATCCGGAGCTTGTGCCGGCGCGGAGGTCCCAACGTCGAATCGCAGGGCGACGATCGCCCTGCTGCCCTGCTTCAGATAAACCATGTCGGTGGCGGGATCGGTCTGGTAGTCGAAGGACTTCTCAGTCAGCCAGATTCTTCCTGCCTCCGCTCCGTCCGCCTTGTTCACGCGTACCAGGCTCACGCCTTGATGAGCGCTGTCATCCGGAGCCGTGGTGAAGATGTAGACGAAGTCGCGATCCCATACTGTGACTGGGAGCGATATCGGTTTGTTGAGCAGGGCGCTCCCGAAGGCGGCCAAGAAGCCCACCCCAGGGGCGGGGTAGTAACGCCGGTACTTCGGGGATCCGTCCGCACCCAGCAACAGCAGATTGTGAGCCGAGATCAGCAGGATACCGTCCGGCCTCACCTCCACTCGCTCCGGTTGCTCCCGGCCCTCAAACGTGACGGTCGCAATGTCTCGGACGGATCCGCTGGCTAGATCGATGGCGACCAACTTCTTGTTCACGGCCACGTAGGCCGTGTCCCCCTGTACGGTGAGGCAGGACGGGTCTTTCAGATCGGTCACCCGGGCTGGCCACCGGAAACGGCCCGTGGCGGGATTGAGGAGGGCGAGGAATGGGTCCCTCGTGAGCTGCCCATAGCCGTCGGGCTTCGCGCCCGCCACCAAGAGGCCGCGCGCCGTCCATTCCATTTGAACGATCTGGCCCGGCAGCTGAGGGGCATTCGGCCAGAGCGGGGTTCCGTTACTGGCATTGAGGGCCACGAGGGTGTGTTTGGAGGGGACGTAGGCGACTCCCTGTTCGACCAGAATGGGAGCGTATCCGGCAGCTATGCCAGGAACTTCCTTCTTCTTCAAGACATCCCCGCTCCATACAGTCTTGCCTGTCGCGGGATTGATGTCGAAGGGGCCGTCCTTGCTGAGGTACAAGAGCAGGTTCGCGCTGTCCATTTGGAGGGGAGGCTGGTTGCCAAAGAGGGTAGCAATATACAGGGGGACCCCAAGGCCGAATGTCCCAATCTGGACCTGCTGCATCTCCGGCTGCGCCCTGAAGACGTCCTCCCTCCGCCAGCGCACCGTCCCCGACTGGAGCTCCACCCCGAGCAGAGCGTTGTTGCCGCGGGCCGAGTTGGCGAACACCAGCACGAGGCCTTGCTGGTAGACCGGCAGATAGCAGCACACACTCTTCACCGACCAATTGCCAGACTCAGCGAGCTTCGCCCCCGTCTCGAGGTCGAAGATGTGCATGACATCGTCAGCCAAGGCGATTCCACGGACGAGTCGGATCGGGTCCGCCGACCCGGCATCCATCACGTCAAAGTGCAATGCCGGCACCTTGCGAAGGTCGTCCCGACTCCAGAGCGCCTTGCCGGTGGTGGCATCGACAAAGTGCAGCGCGTCTTTCGTCGCGACGACGAGACGAGGCGGGTCCACGCTCACGAGCTGGAAGAACGTGATGTCGCTCGTCGTCGTGAATCGCCAGAGGGGTGTGGTATCGGCCTCAACGTGGGTGGGAGCGTCAGCGCGGACAATCCGGGTCCCGGCGCCAGATGCTAGCGTAGCAATACAGAGAAACGCGGCCGCGCAATTCCCGATGGGCTGCTTCGACCATGCTGTCATCACGAGTCCCTCCTTTTCTGGGATCCGTCCCCCAGTGGGTTGACTGCCCTGAGCCTGACACTCAAGAGCTTGGTCAACATCCTCCTTTTGGACGTTGCCCATGGGCCGGGTGGCCCCGCTGGATGGACTGTTCCGGAGGCGGGCCGTTTTGGTTAGTCGAGGAGCTTTTCTAACCAAAACGATCTCCCGCGGGAACAGTCCGGATCGGAGGAGGAAACCATGAAGGAGCGAGACTGATGCTTGGAGGGCTCGACCTCCAGGTTGGCGCCAGGATGGCGCTTCGGGTCTATAATCAACGGCTTGTGAGACCCGAGAGGCCCGAGGACCGCGGCGCGCGCGCCGGCGCAATCTTCGAGGAGCTGCAGGCGGGAAGCCACCGCGAGGAGGGCTTCCACCGGCTATTCGACCTCTACTACGGCAGGGTGTTTCGCTTCTTTGCCAAGCGGGGCCTTCCCTCCGAGGACTGCCGCGATCTGGCTCAGGACACCTTCATCGGGATCTACCGGGGCATCGACGCCTTCCGGGGGGAAGCGGAGCTCGATGCCTGGATCTTCAAGATCGCGGCCAATCTCTACCGCAAGCGGCTGCGATGGGGCTACGCGGAGAAGCGGGCGGGGATCGCAGTCGCCCTGGACAGCGCGGCCGCCTTGCCGGGAGCGGCGACGCTCGACAATGGGCCTGCGGCCATCCCCGCCGAAGGGAGCGCGGCCGACGGCAGGCTCCTCGATCGTGAGCGCTCGCGGCTGCTCCGCGCCGCCGTCCGGACGCTGCCGGACCAGATGCGCAATTGCCTGATCCTGCGCGTCTACCATGACCTCAAATATCGAGAGATCGCCGCGGCCATGCGGATTTCCATCGAAACGGTCAAGGCCCACCTCTTTCAGGCGAAGCTGCGGATCAGGGAGAGCCTTGGCGACTATTTCCAGGATCCGGACCTCTGAGGACGGGCACCATGGCGGACATCTCCAAGGAAGAGCTGAAGGCGGTCCTGGAGGGCTTGCTCTCCGAGGCGCGGCGGGACCTCGAGCCTCACCCCAGCCCGGACGAGCTGGTGGCCTACGATGCCGGCGAGCTGCCCGCGGCCGAGGAGACGAGAATCCAGAACCATCTCGCTCTCTGTCCCCACTGCCTGGAGCTGCTCCTCGATCTCGGGCGCTTGTCCGATTCTGGGTCTGACGGCGAGGCCAGCATCCCGGCCGGCGAGAAGGCCGCCGCCTGGCAGGCCCTGCAGCCGCGGCTGGCCGTGGAAGGGGCGCCGCCCGGTCGCGCTCGCCCGGCGTTTTCTCTCGCCTCCCCTCGCCCGGCCTACGCACTGGCCGCTTGTCTCTTCCTTGCGGTCGTGGGTCTGTCCCTCCGCGTAGTGCACCTCGAGCGCGGCATGGCGGACCTCAGCCATCCGCAGGTCAACGCTCCGGTCGTCGATCTCTTCCCCGCGAGCCCGCTGCGCGGCGATCAGCAGGAGCCTGCGGTGGTGAAGCTGGCCCCGGCCAGCCGTTTCTTTGTCCTCATCCTCAGCCCGAAAGGCTCGGCCGATTACGCCGGCTACCGGGTAGAGATCCTCGATGCAGGGGGGAAAGCGGTGTGGAGCCAAGAAGGCCTGGAGAAGAACCCCCAGGGCTCCTTCACGTTGATCCTCGCCCAGAGCTTTCTGGGTCCCGGCGAGTACCGCCTCCGCCTCTACGGCCTCGCGGGTGGCACGGGGCGTGTCATCGAGGAGTTCCGGGTGCAGATCGTCCGCTGAGCGCCGGGGCAGGGCTGGCCATGAGAACGTTTCCCCAGGTGGCGGTGATCCTCCTCTTCGGAGTGGTCGCGGGGTGCGGGAGAGCCGAGCGGTTGCCGCCTGTGGAGCTGGGCAGGACTGAAGCGCCGCGGCGGGAGGCGCCACGGAGTCCCACGCCGCCGGCGCCGGAGCGGCGCCTTGCGGCAACCCCGGGAACCGTTCTGGAAACCAGCCTGGCCGGTCAGACCCATTTCTACCGCATCGACCTGGCGGCCGGCCAGTACGCCGATCTCACCGTCGACCAGCGGGGGGTCGACGCCGTCGCAGTCCTGCGAGCGCCCGACGGCTCCCTGTTGCGCCGGGTCGACAGCCTCAACGGGGAGCACGGCCCGGAGCCGCTTCCGTTCATCGCCGGCGTGGCGGGAGGCTACCGGGTGGAGGTCCGCTCGTCCGAAGCCGGAGCTTACGCGGTCGTCCTCGCGGGCCTCGGCTCCCCGACTCCCAGGGACCGGAGCCGCGTCGCGGCGGAGGAGACCTTCGCCGCCGGCGAGGAGCTGCGCCGCCAGGGAGGTGGCGAAGCGCTCCGGAGAGCCGTGGAGCAGGATCGCCGAGCCCTCGCTCTCTTTCGCTCCATCGGCGCCGCCGACCGTGAAGCCGACGTCTTTTTGAGCCTCGGCTCGGCCTTCTCCGACCTGGGGGAGTACCAGGAAGCGCGCGGAGCCTATGGCGGGGCGCTGGATCTCTATCGCGCCGCTCGCCGCACCCGGCAGCTCCCGGCGACCCTGATCGGCCTGGGACGAGCCTGCCGCCGCCTGGGCGCCAACGACGAGGCCCTCCGGTGCTACCGGGAGGCTCTCGCGCGAAGTAGGGAGCTGCGGGAGCGCCGGCAGGAGGTCGAGGTCCTCGGCAACCTGGGCAGTGTCTACGCCGCCCTGGGGGAGGTCGAAGAGGCCCAGGGTTCCTACGAACAGGCTCTCGCCGGCTGGCGGGAGCTGGAGGTGGCCGGCGAAGAGGCTTCGAGCCTGAACCAGCTGGGCCAGCTCTCCCTCGAGCTGGGCGAGGTCACGCAGGCGATCGATCGATTCGAGGAAGCCTTGGGCATCCTGGAGAGGTCCGAGGATGCACAGACGAGAGGCCGGGTCCTCGCCAGTCTGGGCGGCGCCTACGACTCCCTGGGCCAGTCCGGCAAGGCGATCGAGTACCTCCAGAAGGCTCTCCGCCTCCACCGCCAGACCGGCAACCGGCGGGACCAGGCGGTGGTTCTCAACGAGCTGGGCCTCGCCCACCGCCGGGCGGGGGCCCTTGCGGAAGCCCGCCGCTACTACGCTCTGGCCCTGGACGTCGACCGGTCTCTCGGCGACCGGAGCGACGAGGCCACGGCCCTCCTCAACCTGGGAAGGATCCAGGACGCTCTGGGCGATCCGCCCGGGGCGTTGCAGCTCTACGGCCAGGCCCTCTCCTGGTTCGACGCGGCCGGCGACCGGCGGCGCCAGGCGGCGACGCTCTTCGGCATCGCTCTGGCCAGGAGGCATCGAGGGGATCTGGAGGCGGCCCGGACCGCGATCGAGGCGGCGCTGGAGCGCATCGAGTCCCTGCGGACCGAGCCGGCCTCCTCCGAGCTGCGGGCCTCCTACTTCGCCTCGAAGCAGCAGTATTTCGCTTTCGACGTCGACCTTCTGATGGAGATGCACCACGACGCGCGGGCCTTCGAGGCCAGCGAACGGCTCCGGGCTCGCAGCCTTCTGGAGGATCTGGCCGCAGCAGGCGAGCCGCGGAACCACGGCGCGCTCGCCGCCGAGGAGGCCGAGCTCACCCGGCGCCTCGACGTTCTGGAGATGCGGCGTCTGGAGCTCGCCGCGCCCCCTGCGACCGCTGCCGCCGCGGGGCGCCGCGAGGGGTTGGACCGGGAGCTGCGGCGGGTGCTCGACCGCCATCGCCAGGTGAGGGCGGCTCTGCGCGGCGGGACTGTCTCAAGGACAGCGCGGCTGGCGGTGAGCGGGGCCAGGCCCCTCGAGCTGGAGGAGGTCCAGCGCCGGGTCCTGGATCGCGAGACGCTCCTCCTGGAGTACTTCCTGGGGGAGGAGCGGAGCTTTCTCTGGGCGGTGACTCCGGCCTCGGTGGAGACCTTCCAGCTCCCCGGCCGCGCCGTCATCGAAGCCGCCGCCCGCCGCGCCGAGGAGCTGCTGCCGGAGAGCCATCGGCGGACGGCCCAGGCCGGCGCCGAAATCGCCCTCGAGGATTTGTCCCGGCTGCTGCTGGCCCCGGTGAGGGACCGCCTGGCCGGCCGGCGCCTGCTGGTGGTCGCGGACGGCGCGCTCCACTACGTCCCGTTCGCGGCCCTGCCGGTTCCGGCGCGAGAGACCGGAGCCGGCCTCGTGCCCCTGGTGGTCGACCACGAGATCGTCATGTTGCCCTCGGCCTCCACCGCCGCCGTGCTGCGCGAGCGGCGCTCCGGCCGCCCGAGGGCTCCGGCGACGGTCGCGGTGCTGGCCGATCCCGTCTTCGGCAGCTCTCCAGGCCGCTTTCCGCGTCTGCCCTTCTCCCGCCTGGAAGCGGAAGCCATCCTGGGCCTGGTGCCCGCGGGCCAGGGGAAGGGGATGCTGGGCTTCGATGCCAGCCGCGAGGAAGTCCTGAGCGGCGGACTGGCCAGGTACCGGTACGTCCACTTCGCCACCCACGGCATCCTCGACACCGCCTACCCCGAGCTTTCGGGGCTCGTCCTCTCCCTGGTGGATCGCCAGGGACGGCTGGAGAACGGCTTCCTGCGGGCGCACGAGATCGCCGGCCTCCATCTCGCGGCGGACCTGGTGGTCCTGAGCGCCTGCCGGACCGCCCTGGGCAAGGAGATCCGGGGCGAGGGACTGGTGGGCCTGACCCGGGCCTTCCTCGACGCCGGAGCGGACGGGGTGCTGGTGAGCCTCTGGCAGGTGGAGGACCGGGCCACCGCCGAGCTGATGCGGCGCCTCTATGAAGGAATGTTGCACGAGGGCCTGCCCCCGGCGGCAGCGCTGCGCCAGGCCCAGGTCTCTCTGTGGCGGGAAAGAGACTGGCGGGCTCCCTACTATTGGGCCGGTTTCACGCTCCAGGGGGAATGGCGATGAAGGCGGCGGCACCGCGCGCTAACCAAAAAGCCATCCGGGGGGAACTACTCAGGCACAGACCAACTCAGCCGGGAAGGTTTTCACCCCACCCCGGCAGAAAGAGGGACATCATGTCCGAGCTTCACGACGAGGAACCCGATCCGCGGGCGCCGCTCCAGACCGGAGACGAAGGAGGGACCATCGAGCAGCATGCCGGCAGTGACGGCGGCAACGACCCTACACCGGACGACGGGCGGCTGCCGCCGCCGTGATGTCCGGGGGGACTTCTAGCGCTTCGCCGGCACCCACCTACACCGACGTCAAGATCCGGATCCTGGACCGGCAAGGCGACGTCTATCCGGTGGAGCTGACCCTGGACGGCGAACGGGAGTTTCCCCGGGGCGGGCTGCCCGCCCATGTCCTCGATCTCCTCGCCCCCGAGACCCGGGAGAGCGAGGCGGGTGGGCGGCTGTTCGACCTGCTCTTCGCCGATCCCGGCTTGCGGGACGCCTGGGCCGAGATCCGGGGCATGAGTCCCTTGCGGCGGGTACAGCTGCGCATCGATCCGGCCGAGCTCCAGCCGCTGCCCTGGGAGCTGTTGCCCGCGGCGCCGGGCAGGCCCCCCTCGAGCCTGGCCGCCGACCAGAACACCCCCTTCTCTCGGTATTTCCCCAGCCGCGCCGGGCAGGGGCGGCTGATCTCCGAACGCCCGCTCCGGGCTCTGGTCGCCATCGCCAGCCCGGACGACCTGCCCGACTATCACCTTCCGGCCCTGGATCTGGCGGCCGAAGAGCGGACCCTCGCAGCCATTGCCGCCAGCGTCGACGAGGAGCGCCTCACGGCCACCTTCCTCGCGCCGCCCATCACCCGGGCGGCGCTTCTCAGGGAGCTGCAAAAGGGCTATCACGTGCTCCACCTGGTCGCCCACGGCGGGTCGCAGCGGAGCACCGGCGAGCCGGGCCTCTTCCTGGCCGACGAACGCAACCGGGCGGTTCTGCTCACGCAGCGGGAGCTTGCCGGGATGGTGGAATCCCTGACCGACACCCTGCGCCTGCTCTTCCTGGCGAGCTGCCACAGCGCGGCGGGCGGCTGCCCGGTCTTCCAGGGGCTCGCTCCCGCCCTGCTGGCGGTCGGGATCCCGGCGGTGGTGGCGATGCGGGACCGGGTGCCCGCGGCGACCGCCCGGCAGTTCGCCCTCTCCTTCTACCAGCGCCTCGAAACCCATGGAATCGTCGATCTGGCGGCCAACGAGGCGCGCGGCGCCCTCCTCACCCATGGGCTGGCCGGAGTGGCATGCCCGGTGCTGTGCATGCGCCTCAAGGACGGCGCCCTCTTCGTGCCCACCCCGAAGCCGAAGCGGTCCGCTGCGCCTCCGGGAACTGCCGCCGATGAGAAGTCGGAACGGTGCGGCTTGGAGTCCTCACCCCCTAACCCCCTCTCCCATCTTCCACCCACCCCCCGCCGGGAGAGGGGGAACCCGCCTCCTTTCCGAACACTCTCTCCAGTCCTGCTCAACGGCGTCGACGGTGCCACGGGAGAGTACTTCCATCCCGCCCTCTCCTCGCAGGAGGTCGTCCGTCTGGCCCTGCATGCGGCCAGGCAGGCGGGCCGGTCCACGGAGCCGGAGCCCTGGCGCCACCAGCGGAACCGGGACCATCTGGGAGAGGAGGTCGATCCCGTGGACCTCGCCTCGGCCGGATGGGCCGTGATCTTCTCCCAGGACGCCGATCCCGAGATCCGCGAAGCCCTGGAGCCCCTGCTGCGCCATCGCCAACGACAGGCCGGCGGCCGGGTGGAGCGGCGCTTCCGGGAGCTCGGAGGCGAGGCGGGCCTCCGGCGCGGCGAATCCAAGATCGACTTCCTGCAGCGCCACGGCATCAGCCACGGCCCGCCCGACCCCGACAGGCTCCCCTACTACCTCCTCCTGGTCGGGGAGCCCGAGGAGATTTCTTACGAGTTTCAGTCTCAGCTCGACGTGCAGTACGCGGTCGGGCGCCTCTGTCTGGGCTCGCCCGCGGCCTACCGGCGGTACGCCGAGGCGGTCGTGGCGGCCGAGACGACAGGAACGGGACAGCCGCGCCGGGCCACCTTCTTCGGCGTCGAGAACCCCGGCGACCGGATGACCTTCCTCACCTCCGAATACCTGGTCCGCCCCATCGCCGAGAAGCTCCGCGGCGAGCACGGCAGCAAGGAGAGCGGCCGGCCGGCCTGGGACGTCGAGACCATCCTCGGAGAGGAGGCGCGCAAGGCCCGCCTCGCCGCCATCCTGGGCGGCTCCCAACCCCCGGCCCTCCTCTTCACCGCCTGCCACGGCGTCGCGTTTCCCCATGGCGATCGCCGCCAGCTCGGCCACCAGGGGGCGCTCCTGTGCGGCGACTGGCCCGGACCCGCCGCGTGGCGGACGAGCGGCCGGCAGGGGTTGCCCGAAGAGCATTACTTCTCCGCCGACGACGTGCCCTCCGACGCCCGCCTCGCCGGCCTCATCGCGTTCCACTTCGCCTGCTACGGCGCCGGCACCCCCCGCTGCGACAGCTACGGCCCGGCCGGCGACGGCGGCGCCCGGCTCCTCGCCCCCAAGGACTTCGTCGCCCGCCTCCCCCAGCGCCTGCTGGAGCAGGGAGCCCTCGCCGTGGCCGGCCACGTCGACCGCGCCTGGGGCTACTCGTTCCTCTGGAAGGGGACCGACGACACCCGCGTCTTCGAGCAGGCCCTCCAGCGCCTCCTCGAAGGGCAGCCGATCGGCTCCGCCCTGGAGGCCTTCCACCGCAAGTTCGCCGAGATCAGCGCCGACCTCATGGCCGAGAAGATCCGGATCGACACCGGCAAGGCCCCGGACGAGTCGCTCCTCGCCAGCCTGTGGACCGCCGCCCAGGACGCCCGCAACTACGTGATCCTGGGCGATCCTGCCGTGCGGCTGCCGGCCGCCGCCCAGAAACCGCAAGGGCCGACCGTTCCAGTCCCGTGATCCCGGGGCCGGCGTCGGGGCGACCCTTGTGGTTGCCCCTTGTAGGGTAGAGTGGGGCGCGAGAGGAGAGAATGAACCCCGAAGCAACTTCGCAGAGTACAGCCGCTCCAAGCGCGGCGGAGACCGAGCCGCTGATCCCCCCGCCTCCGAAGCGGGAACGGCGCTATGACCGGTCCATCGTCGAAGGCTCTCTCCTGCCGGCGGTGTGGAAGATCGCCTGGCCCACCATGCTGCAGAACGTCATCGGCGGCATGCAGGGCATGGTCGACCACGTGCTGGTCGGCCGCTTCGTCGGGTACACCGGCAATGCGGCCATCGGCGTGAGCTGGCAGATCTTTCTCGTCGTCGTGGTGTTCATCTCCTCGCTGTTCACCGGCATGAGCGTGCTCGTCGCCCGCTTCGTGGGCGCCGGCGAGGAGGACAAGGTCGACCGGACGGTCTATCAGGCCTTCCTGACCGCCACCGGGCTCTCGCTCGGGGTGCTCGCTCCTCTCGGCTATCTGCTGACTCCCTCGCTGCTCAACCTGGTGCACGCCGCGCCCGAGGTGCAGGCCGAGGCCGTGCCGTATCTGCGCATCATGTTCGTGTTCAGCAGCGGCATGCTCATGTTCTTCATGCTGGGCGGCGCCCTGCGCTCGGCCGGCGACGCACGGACCCCGCTGCGCCTCGGGGTCGCCATGACGGTGCTGAACATCGTGTTGAACGTGATCCTCATCCGCGGTCTGGGCCCCATCCCCGCCTTCGGCACCATGGGGGCGGCGATGGGAATCTGCATGGCCTCCGGGCTGGTGGCGCTCTATTCGTTCTGGAAGCTCTGGCATGGCGGCTGGGTCGTCAAGTTCCCCCGCGGCCGGCATCTCCGGCCGGATTGGGCCCTCATCCGCGCCCTCTTCCGGTTCGGGCTGCCCACCGGAATCCAGGGGGTGGCCATGAACCTGGGTGGAGTGCTGCTCCTCTCGTTCGTCGGATCGCTCGCCCAGAGCGCGGCGGCGCAGGCGGCGTATGCCGTCTCCTACACCCAGCTCTTCTCGCTCATCACCTGGACGTCGATGGGGCTCATGGGCGCGGCGGCCACCGTGGGGGGCCAGAACCTCGGCGCAGGCAATCCGGACCGGGCCAGCCAGGCGGTGCACCGGGCGGCCCGCATCGGTCTCGCCAGCGCCGCGGTGGTGGGATCGCTCTTCCTGTTCCTCCCGCGGCAGCTGCTCGCCGTGTTCGGCATGCACGACCCGGCCGTCGTCGACCTCGGCGTCCAGCTCCTCCACATCCTCAGCCTGTCCGGCCTGTTCATCGCCGTCGCGCTCACCTACACCGGCGGGCTCCAGGGCACCGGCGATACCAAGAGCCCGCTCTACATCTCGCTCGTGTCGCAGGTCCTCGTGCCGCTCGGCATCTGCTTTTTCATTCGGCACCGGGGGACGCTCGATCCGATCGACATCTGGCTGGCGATCCTCGCCGGGCACGTGACGCGCTGCGCGCTGAGCGTGCTGCGGTTCAGTCAGGGGAAGTGGCGCAATATCCGAGTGGAGATCGGTGGATGAAAATTCGGGTGTTCATCAGCAGCACGATGAAGGACCTCGCGAACGAGCGGGACGCCGTCGCGCGGAGGATCGCGGCGTTCAACTTCGAGCCGGTGAACGCCGAAGTCCTGCTTCCCGACGGCACCAAGAGCTGGGACCGGCTGCTGCCGGAAATCCTTTCGTCGCACCTCTTTGTCCTGATCCTGGGGGAGCGCTACGGCTGGATTCCCAAGGAAGGCCCCGGAGCGGGCGACGGGCTGTCGGTCACTCACATGGAGGCGAGAGCCGCGCGAGCGGCGGGGATTCCGATCCTCCCATTCTTGAAGCATCTCGACGAGGACGCCGACAGAGACTCCGACGACGCGAAGAAGAGAGCCGCATTCCGCAAGGAGATCGAAGACTGGGGAAGTCTGCAACGTGAGGCCGACGATCCGCGGCAAGAGAATCACCGCGCAGACCATCCTCGAGTTCTTGAGCGCAGGCGAGAGCCGCGAGGAGATCCTGCGGCAGTATCCTTCCCTCGAGCCCGAAGACATCGGTGCCTCCATAGCCGTCGCAGCGTGGTTGATGGGGCACAGCTGTGTCGTCAAGATGACCGCTTAGGGTAGCGCGCCTGAAGCTCAATCGCTTGCGGGTCCAACGAGGCGCATGCCTCTTTGCTGGGAGCGCTGCCATCCTGGCGGCACCGAGGCCGGCTGGAAGCCGGCGCTCCCAGCAAGAAACGCCAACCTTGCGCATTTCACTAGGTCGCCGGACGGCCCGGGTCCTGCGTGGGCACGTGGCAGGGACAGCCATGGCATGCTAGGATATCGCCAATGGACGAAAAACGCTCAGGAGTGAGTCTCAAAGCGCCGGCGCCATCCGGTGTTCCGCTGCATCTGCCGGGCCGTGGGGCATTCCCGAGGATCGATGACCATCTGGTCGTCCCGGAGGTCACACGCGACGAGATCATCGCGGGCCGGCGGGTGGTGGCCCACCCGGCCCTGCCGCCCCACGCGAACCAGCAGACCGAGCTCGGCTATGTGGTACGGGGCAAGGTGGCTTCCGGCTATCTGACTCCTTCCGACCTTCTGACCCGCGTCGGCGAGAAGTCCGACTTCGCCACGGACGTCTGTATCTATAAGAAAGGGATCAACCCGGAGACCGGCGACCGCTACCTGGAGGAGATCGCCTTCGAGGTGGTCTCGACGCAGAGCGAGCAGGACGTGACGAAGAAGGCGGAGGAGATGAGCCGCTGCGGCGTGCGCCGGATCTTCGGGATCTGGGTCAAGGGCCGCCGGAAGGTCTGCGAGTGGTCTGCCGGGAGCGCGAGTTGGCGGCTTCTGGAGGAGGAGTCCTACATCGAGGATCGATGCCTGGCGACGCGGCTCAAGGTGGCGGCTCTGCTCGATGCCGCAGAGGCCGACAACGCCGTGGCGGAAGGCCTGATCGCCAAAGGGAATCCGACGATCCTGAAATTCGGAGCGGCGGCGGAGGCCAGAGGCATCGCCGAGTCCATCCTCGGTGTCTTGGAGGAGCGCGGAGTCGACGTGAGCCCGGCGCAACGGGAGGAGATCCTGGGCTGTTCCGACATCGACCGCTTGAAACGGTGGGTGCGCCGGGCCATCCTGGCCACATCCGCCGACGAGGTCACGTCAGTGGCCTGAGCCTCTCCCTGCCGGCGAGCCTGGCCATGCTATCCTGTCATCCAGGATGTGGAGCCGCCTGTCTCCTCTTCCGCTTGCACTTTACCGCCGATGCGGTCTAGGATTCTCCAAAGTCACGACTCCGAAGGGGACTACGCCATGAGCCAGCCAGCCGTCGCGGCGCTCGCGCCTCAGCCCTTGGACTTCGAGATCGTCTTCGAGGATGGAGAGCCTTTGGAGAGCCCCTGGCACCACGAGCAGATGAACCTCCTCTTCAACCTGCTGCGCGAGGTCCGCACGGAGCGGCGGAGCACCGACATCTACATCGGCGCCAACCAGTTCGTCTACTACTCGGTGGAGCAGGCGCGCGAGGTCGCCGTCCAGGTGGCGCGGCGCGGCGCGCCGGAGGTGCGGGGTCCGGACGTCTTCTGGGTCGGCGGCGTGGATCCGTTGCGCGAGCGCGAGGGCTGGGTGGCCTGGGAGGAAGGCGGCCGGCTGCCCGATGTCATCTTCGAGCTGCTGTCGAAGTCGAACACGCTGGCGCACCGTGAGGGGAAGGAGGAGCTCTACGCCAAGGTCTTCCGCACGGCCGAGTACTTCGTGGCCACCCCCAAAGGCCGGCGGCTGGATGGATTCCGTCTGGCGGGCGGTGTATACCGGGCGATCGTGCCGGACGGCCGGGGATGGCTGTGGAGCGAGCAACTCGGCCTTTACGTCGGTCTGTGGCAGGGCCGGATGGGCGACCAGAACGCAGGCTGGGTCCGGCTCTACCGCCCGGATGGGACTCCGGTGCCGACACCTCAGGAACGGGCCGATCAGGAGCGCCAGCGGGCCGAAGCAGCGGAGCGGCGGGCCGAGGCAGCCGAGACCGAGTTGGCCCGGCTACGGGCCTTGGTTCGGGAGCAAGCCCGGGACTGAGCCGAGAGGGCCGGCAGCCACTCCCGCCGGCACCCGGGACGCTCTCCTCGCAGGCTGCGGCATCCCGCTCGGGAGCCCCGCCGCAGCCCCCGGGAGCTGCGAGACCGCCGTCTCTTCCGGAGTCGCCACCCTCGCGGCGTACGTTGCTGCGGTCCCGGGCTGCGTCATTCCCCTCACGGCGTGCATCACGACGGTCCCGGCGTGAGTCACTACGCTCGCGAGGGGAGACACTAGGGTCTCGGGGGGCGCTGCTCCCCTCGCGACGTTTGTGGTGCACGCCGCGAGGGGAATGACGCAGCCCGGGACCGCAGTGATGCACGTGCCGAGGGGGATGACGCCCCTCGCGGCTGTAGTGATGCACGTGCCGAGGGGAATGTCTCACGTCGTGAGCGGAATGCCAGCCGCCGGGATGGTTGCGTTGCAGGGACTGCGGGCGGTGCTGCGGCGCGCTCGTCTCCCGGGCGCCGGACGGGCCGCGGAAAGGGGTGTCTCCTACGTAGTAGGAGACGGTGCCGTGGCGGCGTGCGCGGACGAGGCTCTCCTGGCTCGCCGGGGCGGCTTGGTTGTGTCTCTTGTGTTGTTTGCGTCTCATGGCACGCAACAAAACAGGCAGACCCAAGCCGGCGCGCAGGGGGGAAGCGGGTGAGGGGCCTTGGCCGTGGTACGCTCCGCTGGCTCGCCATGAAGGAACGCTCCGGCCTGTTGCTCATCAATCTCGGGACTCCGGACGCCCCTCGTCCTCCCGAGGTGCGCCGCTATTTGCGCGAGCTCCTGTCCGATCCTCGCGTGATGGACATGCCGGGACTCCTGCGCTTCCTGCTGCTCGAGCTGGTGATCCTCCCGCGCCGACCGCGGGCCTCGGCGGCGGCATATCAGAAGATCTGGAGCCCGGAGGGATCGCCTCTCCTCGTCCATGGCCGGGCTCTGGCCGCGAAGGTCCAGGAGCGCCTGGGGGACGCCGTCCAGGTGGAGCTGGCGATGCGCTACGGCAATCCCTCGATCGCGGATGCTCTCGACCGCTTCGCAGAGGCCGGGGTGAGCCGCCTCGTCATGTTCCCGCTCTACCCGCAGTACAGCTCCGCCGCCACCGGCTCCTCGATCGAGCGCGTCCTGCGGCTCGCGGCCGGGCGCTGGAACACGCCATACCTTCAGATCATCCCCCCGTTCTATGACCATCCCGCCTATGTCGAGGCACGCGCCGCAGTGGCGCGGCCGTTTCTCGATCCGGCGCCCGAACGCGTCTTCTTCAGCTTCCATGGCCTGCCCGAGCGGCAGATCCGGAAGAGCGATCCTTCCGGCAACCACTGCCTCGTGCGCGCGGACTGCTGCGCCGAGGTGGAGCCGGCGAACCGGTATTGCTATCGCGCCCAGTGCCACGCCGCGGCCCGTTTGCTGGCGGAGCGCCTCGGGGTGCCGGAGGAGCGCCGGATCGTCTGCTTTCAGTCGCGCCTGGGCCGCGCGCCGTGGCTCTCCCCGAAGACTGACGAGGTGCTCGCGGCCGAGGCCCGCCGGGGTGTGCGCCGGGCGGTGGTCATCCCCGCGTTCGTGACCGACTGCCTGGAGACGCTGGAGGAGCTGGCGATCCGCGGGGTCGAGATCTGGCGCCGGAACGGCGGCGAGACGCTTCAGGTGGTGCCGGCGCTCAACGCCAGCGACCGCTTCGCGGACGCGGTGGCGGAGATCGCGGTCTCCTGATGATGTCTCTGAGAGGGCCGCGGCGGGTGGCGATCCTCGGTGCCGGGATCGGCGGTCTCGCCGCCGCCCATCACCTGACCGTCCGGGCGGCTGAACGCGGTGAGCCCCTCGAAGTCGTCGTCCTGGAGGCCTCGGATCGCCCCGGCGGATGGCTCGCGACCGAGCGCTGCGAGGGCGCCCTCCTCGAGCGCGGCCCGGATACGCTCGTGACGCACAAGCCGGCGGCCATCGAGCTGTGCAAGCGGCTCGGGCTCGGCGACCGCCTGGCCTTCAAGCCGGCGGGCCGGATCGACATCCTCGACGCCGGCCGCCTGCTCCCCCTGCCGGCGGGCTTCGCGTTGGTGGTTCCCACCCGGGTCCGGCCGGTGCTCGCGTCGCCTCTCTTGTCGTGGCGCGGCAAGCTGCGGGCGCTCGCGGAGCCCTGGGTGAAGCCGCGAGCGGGCGGCCTGTCCGATGAGAGCGTGGCCTCCTATGTGCGGCGGCGGTTCGGGGAGGAGCTGCACCGGCGGATCTGCGAACCGGTGGTGGGCGGGCTCTTCATGGCGGACACCGAGGAGCTGAGCCTCGCGGCGAGCTTTCCGCGGCTCGTCGACCTGGAGCACCGGCGCGGGCCGGCGCGGCCCTCCGGCTCTCCCGGCCCTCCGGCGGCCACGCTCGACGGCGGGCTCGGCCAGATCGTCTCCGCCCTGGTGGACCGGTTGCCGGCCGGGTCGCTGCGGCTGGGGCAGAGGGTGCAGGGGGTCTCCCGGGAGGGTTCCACGTTCCTTATCTATAAGGACGCGGAGCCGCCGCTCGCCGCCGACGTGGTCCTGCTCGCCCTTCCGACCCCCGCCGCGGCGGCGCTCGTCGCCGGGCTGGACCCGGGGCTCGCCGGGGAGCTCGGGCAGATCTCCTATGCCTCGGCCGTGACGGTCCACCTCGCCTGGACCCCCCGGGCGGTCGAACGGCCTCCTCAGTTCCACGGCTTCTTCGTCCCCCGGACCGCGAGCTCGCCGGTGGTCGCGGCAAGCTTCGTGAGTGTCAAGTACCCGGAGCGGGTGCCGGAGGACCAGGTGGTGGTGCGGGTGTTCCTGGGCGGAGCGCTGCATCCGGAGGCGATCGGACGGACGGATGCCGAGCTGGTGGATCTCTCGGCGAGCCTCCTCGCACCGCTCCTGGGCCTCCGGGAGCCGCCGGCCTGGAGCCGCGTCTGGCGCCACCCCGCCTCGATGCCGCAGCGCCGGGTCGGGCACCCCGCTCTGGTCGCGCGTCTCCGCGGGCGGCTCGCGGCTCATTCCGGTCTCGAATTCGCGGGAGGCCCTCTCGGGGCCTACGGTCTGTCCGATTCGATCGCCGAAGGGGAAGCGGCGGCGGAGCGCCTACTTGGGAGCTTCTGTTAGCAGGCCTTCAGGGTCTCAGCGGCAACCGCACGGTCATCACCGCTCCCCCTTCGGGACGGTTGGCCGCCACGATCTCCCCCTGGTGCTGCTCGACGATCCGCTGGACCAGAGAGAGCCCGAGCCCGGTGCCGCCGTGGCGGCGGGTGAAGAACGGCTCGAAGACATGGGGGAGGTCCTCGGGCTGGATGCCGGGGCCGGAATCCTCGACCGCAAAGAAGACCCCCGCGGGCTCTCCCGCCGCCGGCTCCGCCCGGAGCGTGACCCTCCCGCCGCGCGGGGAGTGCTGGATCGCATTGTCCAGGAGGTTCTGGAAGACCTGGACGATCCGCTTGCGGTCCATGACGAGCGCGGGGAGGCCGTCCGCAACGGTCGCTGCGATCTCGACCTCCGCCTGCTCCGCCACCGCCGCGCAGGCGGCCACCGCCGCCTCGATCACGCCGGAGGCCTGGCCGGGCTCGAGCATCAGGCGCAGCGGCTTGCCGTATTCGAGGAGATCCTGCATCAGCGCGTTCAGCCGCTCGACCTCCCCTTGCAGGACCTCGACGTAACGGCGGTACTCGGTGCGGCGCTTGAAGCGGGTGGTGAAGGCGGACAGCGTGGCCGAGATCCCGAACAGCGGATTGCGCACCTCGTGGGCGACGCCCGCCACCAGGATCCCCATCGCCGACATGGTCTCGCTCCGGCGCAGAGACTCCTGGAGACGCACCAGGTCGGTGAGGTCGCGGGCGACCACCACCACCCCGCGCTGGCCGTCCGGGCTGGTCACCGGGCTCAAGGAGAGGTCCCAGGTCCGCCCCTCTCCGTCGCGCGTCTGGGCGGTGGCCTCCCCGGCCTGCAGGAGGGAGGCGATGGTCCGCCAGGGCTCGGCGTCGCTGATCGTGCCGGCGATACGGCGGAGGATTTCGGAAAACGGGAGGCCGGCGAGCTCGCGGGCCGCCTCGTTCAACCGGATGATCCGGCCGTCGGGCTCCACGAGCAGGACCGGGTGGGGCATGGCGTCGAAGGTGTTGCGCCATTCGTAGGACGATTTGCTGATCTTCTGCTGCAGCTCCTCCTGCTCCAGGGCCACCGCCAGGATGTTGGCCATCGCCTGCAGGAACTCCAGGTCCCCGGGAAGGAAGTCGCGGTCGGTCCGCGAGGCGGCGGAGAGCACGCCCCGGGGATGGTCGCGGCCGGGGATCGGCACGGCGATGCCGGAGAGCCGCTCTCCGGGATTCCCGCCGCCGGTCAGCCGCACCGGCCGCAGCCCCCCGGCCGCGTCGACCGCCCAGCCGACCCCGGCGCGCAGGCGGAGACCGGACGGTCCGGCGTCCACGAGCTTGCAGAGCTCGACGCCGAGGACCGCGGCGACCGAGCGCACCGCCTCGTCCATCAGGACCTCGATCTCCGTCCCCTCCAGGGCATGCCGGCCGAGATCGGCGAGAGCCGACTGCTGCGAGGCACGGCGCCGCAGCTCCTCCTCGCTCGATTTGTGGCGCGTGATGTCGGAGAACGAGACGACGACGGCGAAGGGCTCCTCCTCTCCCGGGCGGCGGAGCGGGCGGGAGCTCACCGAGATCCAGACGCGCGTCGCGTCGGGCCGTTCGATCCCCATGACCACGTGCGAGCAGGGCTGGCCGGTGAGCAGGGTGATGGCGACCGGCTGGCTCTCGGGCTCGAAGGGGGCGCCGTTCTCGCGCCGGGCCTGCCAGGCCCAACCCGATCGACTGCTCCGGCCGAGGATCTGCGCCTCCGCCAAGCCGAGGATCCGGCACGCGCTGGCATTGCAGCTGGAGACCGTGCCGTCCGCCTCGTAGAGGACGATCCCCTCGTCGAGAGCATCGATGATCGCGCGCAACCGCTCGGTGCTCTCGGCGAGCGCGCTCTCGGCCGTCTTCCTGCCGTGCATCGGAGCATCCCCCAACCTGTCGACCGATGGTTGAGGGCATTATATATACCTGGAGAGACCTGGGAGGAGACCGCTGTGAAGGAAGATCCCGAGGAGGAGGATTGGTCGGATCTGCTCGACCAGCCCGTGGAGCTGCCGATCACCGACGTGCTGGACCTCCACAGCTTCCGTCCTGCGGAGGTGCCGGACGTGGTGCGCGACTACCTCGACGCGGCCTACGAGAAGGGCTTGCGCCGGCTGCGTATCATCCACGGCAAGGGGGTCGGCGTGCAGCGGCAGACCGTCCGCACCCTCCTCGCACGGGACCAGCGCGTCGAAGCGTTCGACGACGCCCCGCTCGAAGCAGGGAGCTGGGGGGCTACCTGGGTGCGGCTGCGATGAGCCTCCCGGCGCCTCTGCTCCGCGCGCTCCGCCGTGGGCGGCGCACGGTCGACCGGTGGCTCGGCCGGCGCGGTCCGGACTTCGTCTACAGCCCGCGCTACCAGCTCGACCTGCAGGGCGCGCTCGTCGATCCGCTGCGCGGCGAGCGCATCCTGAGCTTCCTGGACGCGGCAGGCCTGCTCACCGCCGCGGCCGTGCACACCTCGGCGCCCGCCTCCTTCCGCCACCTCCGCCGCGTCCACACGGACGACTACCTGGACGCCTCGAGCCGGCCCGGCTCGCTGACCTCGATCGTCGGCCTGGCGATCGGCGACGAGCAGACCGAGCGGATCCTGGAGACGCAGCGGACCATGGTGGGCGGCACGCTCCTCGCCACCGCTCTGGCCCTGGGCTCGAAAGGGATCGCGGTCAATCTGGGCGGCGGCCTGCACCACGCCTTTGCCGGCAAGGGGGAGCGCTTCTGCGTCTTCAACGACGTGGCGGTCGCCATCTGCGAGCTGCGCGCCCGCGGCTTCGCCGGACCCGTCCTGATCGTCGATCTCGACCTCCACGACGGCGACGGCACCCGCTCGATCTTCGCCGAGGACCCCACGGTCCACACCTTCTCCATCCACAACCTGACCACCTCGGACGAGCGGGGGCGGCGGGCGGTGGGCGCGACGGTGCTCGAGCTGCCCGGCGAGGTCACCGACGAGGTCTATCTCGACACCCTGCGCCGGCAGCTGCCGCCGGTCTGCGCGAGCGTCCATCCCGATCTGGTCGTCTATCTCGCCGGCTGCGATCCGGCGGCGGACGACGCCCTCGGCAACTGGAAGATCTCGCCCGCGGGGATGCTCGAGCGCGACCTCTTCGTCACCCATCTCGTCCGTGGAGGACTGCACAAGCCGCCGCTGGTCGTGGTGCTGGCCGGCGGCTACGGCCGTGGCTCCTGGCGCTACTCGGCCCGCTTCTTCTCCGCCCTGCTGAATCGCGGGCAGCCGCTCCCGCTGCCGGATTTCGCGGAATCGACCCTGCTGCGCTACCGGCGGGTGGCTCAGGAGATCTCCGCCCAGGAGCTGACCGGCGACTCCTCGGTCAACCCGGCGGCCGACGATTGGGGGCTGACCCTCGATGACATCATGCCGGCGGGCGCGGGGCTCCTCCGGCCGACCCGCTTCCTCGGCTTCTACTCGCGGCAGGGGCTCGAGCTGTCGCTGGAGCGCTCCGGCGTGCTCGAGCGGCTGCGCAGCCGCGGCTTCGCCGAGCCGACGGTCGAGATGGAGGTGGGCAATCCAGCCGGGGACACGGTCCGCGTCTATGGCGACCGGGGCCGCCGGGAGCTGCTCATCGAGGCGCGGCTGCGCATCGACCGGCGGGAGCTGCCGGGGCTGGCGCTCCTGCGCATCGAATGGCTGCTGCTGCAGAACCCGCGGCTCCCGTTCTCCCCAGACTACCCGCGCCTGCCCGGCCAGAAGCATCCGGGGCTGGGGCTTCTCTCCGACGTCATGGCCCTCCTGGTGGTCGCCTGCGACCGCCTGCAGCTCGACGGCCTGCTCTTCGTGCCGTCCCACTTCCACACCGCGGCGCAGGGCCGCAAGCACCTGCGCTTCATCCATCCGGAGCACGAGGCGCTGGTCCGGGCTCTGGAGGAGGCGCTGGCGGGGGTGGATCTGGCCGAGGCGACCAACGCGGTGGCCGCGGGGCGGGTGATCGACGTGCGGAGCGGGGAGCGCTTCGCGTGGCGGCCGATGCCCATGGTGCTCCCGGTGAGCGAGGCGCTCGCCGAGCGCCTGAACGAGAGCGAGTACCAGAAGATGGTCGAGGAAGCGGCGGGGAGCTACGAATTCAGGCTCGCGGAGTAGCCCCGGCCCACGAGGCGAGCAGGAAGGCGCACGCCTCCCGCAGCAGCCGGATTGCACGCTCCGGCTCACCATGTTCCTGATAGACCAGCGACCAAGTGAGCATCGCCTCGACGGCCCGCCGGGACTCCCCGGCCCAGAGCCAGATCGAGAGCGCACGCCGGAGCAGCCTCTCCGCTTCGGCAAAACGGCACTGCACCGACCGCAGGGTCGCCTTGAGGACGAGCACCTGCGCCCGCTCCAGACGGTCGCGCGTCCCCCGGCGCAGGTGCTCCTCCGCGTGCGCGAAAGCCCGCTCGGCGCCGATCAGGTCTCCGCAGATCCGCCTCGTATTGGCGAGGAAGGACCAGGAGCGGCCGCGGAGGTCCTCGATCAGCCCCGGCCCGTAGATCGCCGGGTCGAGGAAGTCGGTCAGGTGCAGCGCGAGGAGCGCCCACCCCTCGCCGCCGCGCGGATCGTCGGGGCTCACCTCGCGCGACCGGTCGAGGAGCAGGAGGCAGAGCGAGAAGCTGCGGAAACGGCGGGTGTTGCGGACCATCATCTCGCGCCGGCCCGGCGGGTGGCGCGCCAGCTCGGCGAGCAGGACCGGCGCTTCGAACCGTTCCCGGCTCGCCTGCCGGATCCGCGGCGCGAGATCGCGCAGCACCCGGTCGAGGACCCGGTCGTAGCTCACCCCGATCCGGCGGAGCGGCCAGAGCTGTTCCGTCTCCTCCGCCTCCAGCGCCTTCCGGCAGGCGGCGCACTCGTGGGCATGGCGCAAAGCCCGGCGGCGGGAGTCCGGAAGGAGTCCCCACATGCCGCGCAACGCGTCCGGTTTCGGGTGAATCTTCGGCATCTCTCGTCAATTAGTTTCCGCCGGATGCCTCTCCGTGACAATCCCAAGCGCTATCATCACAGCGATTCCGATGAACCGCAGCGTCAACCTCCCTCTCTGGCTGGTCCTCCTCCTCGGCGCGCTCGCCGCCGTGGCGGTGCTCGACCGCCTCCTGGTGCCGAGCGTCCGCTGGTACCTGCGGCGGCAGGTCAACCAGGTCATCGAGGAGGTCAACACCCGGCTCGCCCTGAAGATCCCGGCCTTCCACCGCACCAAGCGCCAGGTGCTGATCGACCGTCTGCTCTACGATACGAAGGTCCTCGAGGCCGTGGATGAGCACGCCCGCACCCAGGGCGTGCCGCGGGAGGTGGTCCTGGCGCGGGTCGAGACCTATGCGCGCGAGATCGTCCCGGCCTTCAACGCTTACTTCTACTTCCGGATCGGCTACTGGCTGTCGCGCAACGTGGCGCGGCTGCTCTACCGGGTGCGCCTGGGCGCTTCGGACGAGACGGGGCTGGCCTCCGTGGAGCCCGGCTCGACGGTGGTCTTCCTGATGAACCACCGGAGCAACATGGACTACATCCTGGTGGGGTATCTGGCGGCGAGCCGCACGGCGCTCTCCTATGCCGTGGGCGAGTGGGCGCGGATCTGGCCGCTCCAGACGCTGATCCGCTCGACCGGCGCCTACTTCGTGCGGCGCAATTCCGGCGACCCGCTCTACCGGCGGGTGCTGGAGCGCTACATCCACATGGCGACCTCGTCCGGCGTGCCGCAGGCGGTCTATCCGGAAGGAGGGCTGACGCGGGACGGGCTCCTCCGCCAGCCCAAGCTCGGCGTCCTCGACTACATGCTGCGCGGCTTCGATCCCCAGGGGGAGCGCGACCTGGCGTTCATCCCGGTGGGGATCAACTACGACCGCGTGCTGGAGGACCGGACGCTGCTGCTCGATACCCGGCCGGACGCCTCTCGCCCCGGCACGGCAGGAGCGGTGCGGACGACCTTCGGATTCGGGCTACGCAACATAGGGCTCATGCTGCGCAGCCGCTGGCACCGCTTCGGCTATGCCTGCGTGAGCTTCGGGACGCCGGTGTCGATGCGCCGCTGGATGACCGAGCGGAGCCTCGATTTCCGGCGGCTGGACCGCGAGGCGCGGGCGATACCCCTGGCGCAGCTCGGGGCCGAGCTGATGGGCGCGGTGGGCCGGGTGATCCCGGTGGTGCCGGTGCCGCTGGTCGCTTCGGTCTTCGTGGAGCGGCCGGGCGACGCGCTATCGGAGCTCGATCTCAAGGCCGAGGTCCACCGCCGGATGCGCGACCTCGAAGCCGCCGGGGCCCACGTCTACATCCCGCGGCGCGACCGCGACTACGCGATCGTCGCCGGCCTCCGCATGCTCACCCTCCGCCACCTGGTCGAGGAGACCGACGGCCTCTACCGCGCCCGGCCGGACGAGCTGCCCCTCCTGCGCTACTACGCCAATTCCATCGCCCACCTTTTTCCGAAAGGTATCGTCGACGGTTAGCCTTCGCCATCTACAAACATCCCCACGCCAACGGGAGCTTCACTGGTACGAAGCACATGGCGTCGGGAAGAGGCCTTTGAAGATCAAGTGCAGAGCCCGCCAGCCGCCCAGATTTTGCGGCAACGCTTCCCCGAAGGCACCGCTCTTGCACACGCCGGAGGGCTGCTGTAGCATGCCCGGCTTGTGGCGCTTGTGACGACTTTCACAAAGTCCCTTGAACGGAACGGAGCGGTCCGGTATCGTCAGTCACCGGGTGGCTAAGGGGGGTCCCTCCGCATGCAGATCTTCCACCGTAGCACGAACACGATCGCCCGGGTCAGCATCTTCGGGGCGGTCTTCTTCCTGGCGTTCTTCGGCTGGGCGTTCTCGACTCTCCTGCGGTCGCCGTACGCCACCCATCAGGGACTGCACCTGACGCAGCCGGTGCCGTTCAGCCACCAGCACCACGTGGCCGGCCTCGGGATCGACTGCCGGTACTGCCATACGTCCGTCGAGCAGTCGGCCTTCGCGGGGATCCCGACGACCGAGATCTGTATGAACTGCCACAAGCAGATCTGGACCAACGCCGAGCTGCTCGAGCCGGTGCGGTCGAGCTTCGCCAACAACACGCCGATCCAGTGGAACCGCGTCCACGACCTGCCCGACTTCGTCTACTTCAACCACAGCGTCCACATCGCGAAGGGGATCGGCTGCGTGAGCTGCCACGGGCAGGTGGACCGCATGCCGTTGATGTATCAGAACGCGTCGCTCCAGATGGAGTGGTGTCTGGAGTGCCACAGAAATCCCGGCAAGAACGTCCGTCCGCGGGAAGAGGTCTTCAATCTCAACTGGCAGCCGCCGGCCGATCCGGCGGCAGCGCAGGCCCTGCAGGCGAAGCTCGTCAAGGAGTACCACGTCCAGTCGCTGACGAGCTGCTCGACCTGCCACCGGTGATCCAACTTGGAGAGCGAGCGAACCTGATGGACAGCGACCATGGTGTGAAAGGCAAATGCGGGGTCGAGGCGTCCCGCCGGCCAGAAGCGGGGGCGCCCCTGGATCTGGAGGAGCTGCGCGAAAGGCTGCGCCGGAAGCGCGGTCCGGAGCTCTGGCGGAGCCTCGAGGAGCTCGCCGGGACGCCGGAATTCGCGGACATGCTCCACCGCGAATTCCCCCGCCAGGCGTCCGAGTGGCCCGAGGGGGTGTCGCGCCGCAACTTCCTCCAGCTGGCGAGCGCCTCGCTCGCCCTGGCCGGCTTGACCGGCTGCACCAAGCAGCCGATCGAGAAGATCGTTCCGTATGTGAGGAAGCCGGAGCAGCTCATCCCCGGCAAGCCCCTGTTCTTCGCCACCGCCCTCACCCATGGGGGGTATGCGACCGGCGTCCTCGCCGAGAGCCACATGGGGCGCCCGACCAAGATCGAGGGCAACCCGGACCACCCCGCGAGCCTCGGCGCCACCGACGTCTTCGCCCAGGCGGCCGTGCTCACGCTCTACGATCCGGCCCGCTCCCAGGCGATCACCCACGGCGGGCGCACCACGACCTGGAGCGCGTTCACCACCGAGCTGGGCGAGCAGCTGCGCGCGCAGGAGGCTCTGGGCGGCACCGGCATCCGCCTGCTCACCGGGACCGTCACCTCGCCGACCCTGGCGGAGCAGATCCAGCAGCTGCGCACCCGGTTCCCGCGGATGGCCTGGCACCGTTGGGAGCCCGCCGGAGAGCGCCAGTCGTTCGTCGCCTCCCTCCGCGCCTTCGGGCGCCCGGTCGAGACCCGCTACGACTTCACCAAGGCCGACGTCGTCCTGGCCATCGATTCGGACGTCCTGACCCGGAGCGCGGGCAGCACCCGCTATCAGCGGGATTTCGCGTCGCGCCGCTATGTACGATCGAATCAACCGCGGGCGAACCAGCCGCAGCAGCCGGTGAGCCGCGTCTACTGCGTCGAAAGCCTGCCGACCAACACCTCGACCGTGGCCGACCACCGGCTGCAGCTCGCCCCGGCCGACGTCGAGGCGTTCGTCCTCGCCCTGGCGCAAGGGCTCGGGGTCGCCGGCGGCGCTCCGCAGACGCTGCCGCAGAAGGCGGTGGAGTGGCTGAAGGCGGTGACGGCCGATCTCCAGGCCGCTCCCGGCCGCTCGCTGGTGGTGGGCGACGAGTACCTGTCGCCCGCGATGCAGGTCCTCCTCCACGGCATCAACCAGCGCTTGGGCGCGGTGGGATCGACCGTCCTCTACAGCGAGCCGGTGGAGGTCGACCCGGTCGACCACCTGGTGTCGCTCACCGGCCTGGTGCAGGACATGAACGCCGGCCGCGTCGAGATCCTCGTGATGCTGGGGGTCAACCCGGTCTACACCGCGCCGGCCGATCTCGGCTTCGCCGCCGCGCTCGCCAAGGTGCCGCTGCGCATCCACCACGGCCTCTATGAGGACGAGACCTCGGAGCGCTGCCACTGGCACATCCCGGCGGCCCACGAGCTGGAGTCCTGGGGCGACGCCCGCGCCTTCGACGGCACCGTGTCGATCATCCAGCCGCTCATCGAGCCTCTCTTCGAGGGCAAGAGCGTCCACGAGCTGCTCGCGCTCCTCGCCAAGCAGCCGGGCGTGACCGGCTACGACATCGTCCGCCAGCACTGGCAGCCGCTCCTCGGCGGCGATTTCGAGGCGGCCTGGCACAAGGCTCTGCACGACGGCCTGCTGCCGGATACGCAGGCGGCGCCGGCCGGCGTCGCGGTGGCGGGCGGCGCCGTCCAACAGGCGGCCGCGGAAGTGGCCGGCTCGGTCGCGCGGACGCGCGCCCAGCAGGACCAGGTGAGGCTCTGCTTCCGGCCCGATCCGACGATCTGGGACGGCCGCCATGCGACCAACGTGTGGCTCCAGGAGCTGCCCAAGCCGATCACCAAGCTGGTCTGGGACAACGCGGTCATCATCGGCCCGGTCACGGCGGCGAAGCTCGAGCTCGCGCACGAGGAGCCGGTCGAGGTGACCTGGAAAGACAGGAAGCTGCGCGCCGCCGTCTGGGTGCAGCCGGGCGTCGCTCCGGGCGTCGCATCGCTGTCGCTCGGCTACGGCCGCACGCGCAAGGGCGACGGCGATCAGGACGAGGAGAAGACGGGCCAGGGGTTCAACGCCTATGCCCTGCGCACCTCGGACGCCCTGTGGACCGCTCCGGGCGTCACGATCCGCGGGCTCGGCGGGCGCTACGTCTTCGCCTGTACCCAGAACCACCACGCGATCGAGAGCGGCATCCAGTCGATCTCGCCGCAGGGTGAGATCTCGGAAGACAGCGAGGTCCGCAAGGCGAGCGAAGAGGCGGAGCGCCGCCACATCCTCCGCGTCGGCACGCTGCGCGAGATGCGCGCGGACCCGGACTTCATCGAGAAGGAGGGTGAGGAGCCGCCCGCCGAGATGACCATGTACCCGCGCTACGAGTACAAGGGGCACGCCTGGGGCATGGCGATCGATCTGAACGTCTGCACCGGCTGCAGCTCCTGCGTGGTCGCCTGCCAGGCCGAGAACAACATCCCGGTCGTGGGCAAGGAGCAGGTGCTGCGCGGCCGCGAGATGCACTGGCTGCGCATCGACCGCTACTTCTACGGCGACTTCGAGGAGCCGGCGATCCACAACCAGCCGGTCCCCTGCATGCAGTGCGAGAACGCGCCGTGCGAGGTGGTCTGCCCGGTGGCGGCGACGAGCCACAGCGACGAAGGCCTGAACGACATGGTCTACAACCGCTGCGTGGGCACCCGCTACTGCTCGAACAACTGCCCGTACAAGGTGCGCCGCTTCAACTTCCTGCGCTTCAGCGAGCGCGAGAGCCCGCTCTACCGGATGCTCTACAACCCGGACGTGACGGTGCGCATGCGCGGCGTCATGGAGAAGTGCACTTACTGCGTGCAGCGGATCGAGCAGGCCAAGATCGAGTCCAAGGTCGAGAGCCAGCCGATCCCGCCGAACCGCCTCCAGACGGCCTGCCAGCAGGCCTGCCCGACCCAGGCGATCGCCTTCGGCGACATCAACGACGGAGAGTGGGACGTGACCCGCTGGAAGGCCGACAAGCTCAACTACGCGATGCTCGAGGAGCTCAACACGCGGCCGCGCACCACCTATCTCGCCAAGGTGCGCAACACCCACCCGGCGATCGACGCGATCGAGGCGATCGAGCAGCGCGGAGCGGCGGAAAGGACGGACGATGGCCACTCTTGACGACGCACCTCTGGCCAAGCCCTACCGGCCGCCGGTGGTCGCCCCCGGGCACACGCCGGCCACGGTCACCGACAAGATCAGCTCCGTCGTCCTCCAGCGGACGCCCAAGTGGTGGTATCCGGCGTTCGGGATCTCGTTCCTGCTGCTGATGATCCTGCTGATGGCGATGACCAAGCTGTTCTTGACCGGCATCGGCATCTGGGGCGTCAACCAGCCGATCGGCTGGGGCTTCGCGATCATCAACTTCGTCTGGTGGATCGGCATCGGCCACGCCGGCACGCTGATCTCGGCGATCCTCCTGCTTCTGCGCCAGGAGTGGCGCACGTCGATCAACCGGTTCGCCGAAGCCATGACGCTCTTCGCGGTGGCCTGCGCCGGCCTCTACCCGGTGCTCCACCTCGGCCGTCCCTGGCTCGCCTACTGGCTGCTCCCCTATCCGAACACGATGGGCCTGTGGCCGCAGTTCAGAAGCCCGCTCATCTGGGACGTGTTCGCGGTCTCGACCTACGCCACGGTGTCGTTCCTCTTCTGGTATACCGGCCTGGTTCCGGACCTGGCGACGCTGCGCGACCGGGCGAAGCACAAGCTCGCCAAGATCCTCTATGGAATCCCGGCGATGGGCTGGCGCGGCTCGGCGAAGCACTGGCACAACTACGAGGTCGCCTACCTGCTGCTCGCCGGCCTCTCGACGCCGCTGGTCCTCTCGGTGCACACGGTGGTGTCGTTCGACTTCACCATCGGCATCATCCCGGGCTGGCACGCCACGATCTTCCCGCCCTATTTCGTCGCCGGCGCGATCTACGCCGGCTTCGCCATGGTGCTGACCCTCACCCTGCCGCTGCGCGCCGCCTTCGGCCTCCAGGACTTCATCACCCAGCGCCACCTGCAGAACATGGGCAAGGTGATGCTGGCCACCGGCCTCATCGTGGTCTACGGCTATGCGATGGAGTTCTTCTTCGCCTGGTACGGCGGCAACCATTACGAGCGCTTCGCCTTCCTGAACCGCGCCACCGGTCCGTACCGCTGGTTCTGGGCCTCGCTCCTCCTCTGCAACTTCCTGGTGCCGCAGCTGCTCTGGATCCGCAAGGTCCGCAGCTCGCCGTTCGGACTCTTCTTCGTGTCGATGTTCATCAACGTCGGCATGTGGCTCGAGCGGTTCGTCATCGTGGTGACCAGCCTGCACCGCGATTTCGTGCCCTCCTCCTGGGGCATGTACCGGGGGACGATCTGGGACTGGGCGACCTTCATCGGCACGATCGGCCTGTTCCTGTCGCTCCTGTTCCTCTTCGTCCGCCTGCTGCCCCTGATCTCGATCTTCGAGATGCGCACGCTGGTGCCCGATGCGAAGGGCTCGTCCACGGAGATGCCGCGATGAGCACGACTCCCCATGCCAAGCACCCGATCTATGGGCTGATGGCCGAGTTCCACACCGCCGAGGAGCTGGTCGACGCCGTGCACAAGGTCCATGCGGCGGGGTTCAGGCACGTCGACGCCTTCACCCCCTA
>DASPXX010000141.1:0-34745 GCA_035637095.1 Thermoanaerobaculia bacterium | reverse complement strand
GGGGGAGAGCGTCTGGTCCTGCGCCTGGTCGAGACGGAGGCCTATCTGGGAGCCCCGGACCGCGCCAGCCACGCCTGGGGAGGCCGGCGCACGCCGCGCAACGAGAGCCTCTACCTGCCCGGCGGGCACGCCTACGTCTACTTCATCTACGGCATGCATTTCTGCCTGAACGCGGTCACCGGAGAGCCGGACGTCGGGAGCGCCGTGCTGCTGCGGGCGGGCGAGCCCCTCGAAGGGGAGGAGAGGATGCGGGAGAACCGGGGCTGGCCGCGAGCCCCGCGGCCCGGAGACCTGGCCGGAGGTCCCGGCAAGCTCTGCCAGGCCCTGGCCGTCGGCCGGGAGCTCGATGGGGTTCCGCTGGACCGCCCACCTCTGTGGGTCGCCCGTGGAGAGCCGGTCGCGCCTGCCGAGGTCGCCGCCGGCCCGCGGATCGGCGTCGACTACGCCGGCGAGGCGGCGGGGTGGCCGTTGCGGTTCATGGTGCGGGGGAACGGGCACGTCTCGCGGCCGAGATCCCTCACCCCCGGCCCCTCTCCCGCAAGCGGGAGAGGGGTGTAGGTTAGAAAGTTTCCACGAAGACTGGTGCGAGCGGGGCTAACCCTCTCCCCTCTCCCGCTCGCGGGAGAGGGGCCGGGGGTGAGGGCTTTACTTCTTCGCCGTCAGCTTGATGAACCCCTCCTTGGACAGCTTCCAGAAGACCAGGAGGGCGTCGAGCTGCGGCATGGGGGTGATCTTGAGGATCGACTGGATGTCGTAGCTGCCGTTGATCCGGGTCAGCATGAAGCCCTCCTGCGGTGAGAGCTTCGAGTCGGTGAGCTGGTCGAGGCTGAGCGCGAGCTGCGGCACCGAGACCAGGGTCACTCCGGATTTCTCGATCTCGACCCGGACCACCTTCTCGGCCTGGGCGAGCGCATCCTGGATGTCGGGATCGTCCGGATCCAGGCTGCGGGCGGCGCGCAGATGCCGCAGGGCGGTTTCGAAGTCCCCATGCTCCAGATGCCTCTGCCCGGTCTCCCGCAGCGTCTGCCCGGTGACCGGGCCCTTGATCGGGCTCTGCGGTCCCGACGCATCCCGCGCGCGCGGCTTGACCACCTTGAGCCGCCCCTCCTGCCACTGGCGGTAGAGGATGCGGCAGACGTGGAACTCGGCCGAGTGGGTCTGCAGGCGGATCTCCTCCACCGTCCGCTCGTCGTTCACCATCTCCAGGACCTGGCGCTCTCCCGCATCGAGATCCTCCAGGTCCCATTCGGCGATCTGCACCGGAATGGCATAGCTGCCGGGGATCAGCTTGCGGATGCGGCGGAACTCGTCGACGCGCTGCACCCCTTCCATGAGGATGCCGGTGACGTCCAGCGCCATCGGCACCATGGCGCTCTCCGGCAGGACGTCATCGTCCAGAAACCGGAAATCTCCTGCCTCCCACTGGAAGATGTCGTAGATGCTCTCCTCGGTCTTGAGCTGGAGCATCCGGTGGAGGTCCGGCTCGCTGATCGCGCCTCTGGTGACCAGGATCTTGCCGAGGAGCGTCCCGGTCATCTCCTGGAGCTCGATGGCCTTGGCGAGCGTCGGCTCGTTGATCAGGCCGTGGCTGACCAGGAAGTGCCCGAGGTACTCCTCCGGACGCGTCGACGCCGAGGCGACGATCAGGCCGTCGCGGAAGAAAACCTTCTTCCCGACCTTGTCCCCGTTGATTTCGAGCGTACCGGTCTTCTTGCTCAAAGAGAGCCATTGGAGCAGCTCTTCGAGCTGCATCGTTCGGAGGTTCCCTACGATGCCCATGATGACCGGGGGGATTATAGACCGTTGCGAATACTGTAGAAGTGACGCGCGGCCGACAGGCGCAACAGGCATGCATGATCCTCACTCGCGGGCGGGTGTCGTTCCCCTCTGTCCCTGATAGTGGCTGCTCGAGCCGGGCTCGCCGTATGCGATCTCCGGCTCGGATTCCATCGCGATGAAGATCAACTGTGCAATTCGCCTGCCCGCTTCGAGGACGAACGGCTGCGGGCCCAGGTTCTGCAGCTCCAGGGTGATGTTGCCCTGGAATCCAGGGTCGCACCACCCGGCCAGGGAGTGGTTGATCCACACCCGGCCGAAGGTCGATTTGAGCTTCAGGTCGCAGGCCACGTCGCGCGGGATGCGCACGTGCTCCATGGTCGAGGCGAGCACGACCTCGCCCGGGAACAGCTTGATGTGAGGCGCGTAGAACTCCTCCGGCT
Source organism: Thermoanaerobaculia bacterium (assembly GCA_035637095.1). GTDB lineage: Bacteria > Acidobacteriota > Thermoanaerobaculia > Multivoradales > UBA5704 > UBA5704. The sequence goes on along the minus strand of DASPXX010000141.1, from coordinate 32,526 downwards.
CGCGGGTGGGACAGATCCAGTGGTCGCTGACCCGGACGTCGTAGCTGGCGGAGTTGACCTGGCTCTCCTCGAAGGGGGTGACTCCGCCGCTCTGTCCCCAGCGGCGGATCCAATGGTCTGGCTTGATCATGGCGCGTCCAGAATTCAGATGAACCGGATGGGAGTCGTCACCTGCTCGCGGTGGATCGTGTCGACGAAGCGGATGATCTTGCGCGACAGGGACATGAACAGGGTCGAGGTGCGCGAGCCGCCGCCGAAGAAGCGGACCCCGCGCAGGAGCTCGCCGTCGGTCACGCCGGTCGAGCTGAAGAGGATCTCGTTGCCTGGAGCGAGGTCCTCAGTCTTGTAGATCCTGGACAGGTCGTGGAAGCCCATGGAGCGGACCCGCTCCTCCTGCTCGGGGTCGGTCGCCTTGAGGCGGGCCTGGATCTCGCCACCGAGACAGCGCATGGCGGCAGCCGTGATCACCCCCTCGGGCGCGCCGCCGATCCCCATCACCGCATGGACGCCGGTGCCGCGCACCGCGGCCGAGATGCCCGCCGACAGGTCGCCGTCCGTGATCAGGCGGATGCGCGCCCCGGCCGTCCGGATGTCGGCGATGAGCTGCTCGTGCCGCGGCCGGTCGAGCACCACGATCGTGAGATCGCTGACCTTGCGGCCGAAGGCTCCGGCGATGTTGCGCAGGTTCTCGGCCACCGGCGCATCGATGTGGACGGACCCCCGGGCGGTCGGCCCGACGACGATCTTGTCCATGTAGACGTCGGGCGCGTAGAGCAGGCCGCCGCGCTCGGAGGCGGCGAGCACGGAGATCGAATCGGGAGAGCCGGTGGCGCAGAGGTTGGTCCCCTCCAGCGGATCGACGGCGATGTCCACGGCCGTGGCGCCGTCCTGGCCGCGCATCGCTCCCAGCTCCTCGCCGACGAAGAGCATGGGCGCCTTGTCGCGCTCTCCCTCGCCGATCACCACCCGCCCGTCCATGGCCAGCGTGTCCATCTCGCGGCGCATGGCCTCCACCGCCACGTGGTCGGAATGGCGGCGGTCGCCGAAGCCCATGGTCTTGGCGGCCTCGATGGCCGCCTGCTCGGTCACCCGGATGAAGTCCTGCTCGAGGAGCTGATCCATCTTGACCCGGCTCATCCGCGCGCTCCCGCCGTCTCCGGCTGCTTCGGCTGCTCCGCCCGCGCGGGCTTCTCGTCGCGCAGCGGAGGGTTGTAGGCAGGGATGCCGGTCAGGGCCTCGCCGATGATCAGCCCGTGGATGTCGTGCGTCCCTTCGTAGGTGTAGACCGATTCGATGTTGAGCATATGGCGGATCACCGGGTAGTCGTCGACGATGCCGTTGGCGCCGAGGATCTCACGGGCGAGCCGGGCGCACTTGCGGGCCACCCAGACGTTGTTGCGCTTGCCCATCGAGACCTGCCAGTGCTTGAGCCGGTCCTGGTCCTTCAAGCGGCCGAGCTGCAGGCAGAGGAGCTGCCCCTTGCTGATCTCGGTGGCCATCCAGGCGAGCTTCTCCTGGACCAGCTGGTGGCAGGCGATCGGCTGGCCATGGAACTGCACCCGCTCCTTGGCATACTGGAGAGCGGTGTGGAAGGTCTCCATGGCGCTGCCGACGCCGCCCCAGGCGATGCCGTAGCGCGCCTGGTTCAGACACATCAGGGCGTTCTTGAGGCTCGTGGTGCCGGGCAGGATGGCGTCGGCCGGGATGCGGCAGTCGTGGAACCCGAGCTCCGAGGTGGTCGAGGCGCGCAGCGAGAACTTGCCGTGCTGGTCGGAAGAGGTGAAGCCCGGGGTCCCCTTCTCGACCACGAAGCCGCGGACGCCGTCCTCGGTCTTCGCCCAGACGACCGCCACGTCGGCCAGGGTGCCGTTGGTGATCCACTGCTTGGAGCCGTTCAGCACCCAGTCGCTCCCGGCCTTCCTGGCGGTGGTGCGCATGCCGCCGGGGTTGGAGCCGAAGTCGGGCTCGGTCAGGCCGAAGCAGCCGATCGCCTCCCCCGAGGCGAGGCGGGGGATCCAGCGGTCCTTCTGCTCCTGGGAGCCGAAGGTGTAGATCGGATACATGACCAGAGAGCTCTGCACCGAGACGAAGCTGCGCAGCCCGGAATCGCCGCGCTCCAGCTCCTGCATGATGAGGCCATAGGCGACACCGCCCAGGCCGGGCAGTCCATAGTCGGAGAGGCTCGCGCCGAACAGGTTCAGCGCGCCCATGTCCGGGACCAGCTCGAGGGGGGTGCGCGCCTCGCGGTGGCACTCCTCGATGATCGGCTTGACTTTGTCGTCGACGAAGGCGCGCACCGTATCGCGCACCAGCCGCTCCTCGTCATTGAGGAGCGCGTCGAGCTCCAGTAGATCGACGCCTGGGAAGCGGCTCAAGGAAACCTCCTTTGATGGCTCTCGGCCTGCTGGCACTCGGCGGCCCGGCCGTGTCGTCTGGATGGAATGAGGGCGATGGACCCACCGCGGAGGGTCATCTTAGCACGGGGGTTTCGGGATATGCTCGCGGATCTGTGATGTCCGGACTCGACCTGCTCACGCTCGCCCTGACCGGCCTCCTCGCTTTCCTGGGGGCTTTCACGCTCGACCGTCTCACGGAGCGCAAGGGGCTCACGCCGCCCGGGTTCCGCGAGCCGTGGCGGCGCTGGGCCGCGCTCCTCGTGGTCGCCCTCCTCTTCTGGATCGGCGTCACCGCGCCGCTCTCGGCTCTCGGCAAGCCGGCGGCGGAGCCGGACCTGTCCACGATCTCGACGCCGCAGCTCTTCCTGCTGCACGTCCTCATGGTGGCGACCCTGCTCTCATGGTTCGCCCTCGGCTTCCTGGGTGTCCGCATGGCTCCGCCGCCGCGGCCTCCCGAGCCGGTGCCCGCCGCCGGAGAGGCCGGTTGGGGGGCCCCGGAGGATGCGGTCTTTCCCTATGAGCCGCCCGCCCCCGAGCTCGAGCCGGCACCGCCCAGGCCGCTGCAGACACTACCGCCGGAGGTGTCGCTCGCCCGCCAGCTCGCGGCGCAGTTCGGGTTCGTCGCCCAGGACCTTCCGCGGGAGCTCGGGATCGGCCTGCTGCTCGGCGCCGGCGCCTGGGTGGTGGTGCTCGCCGGCATCATGCTCATCGGCCTCCTCCTCTACGCGCTGGGAGCCGACGCGCTGGTGCCGAAGGAGCCGCCGGCCCTGATCCCCTTCATCGCCGGGCTGCCGATCTGGGTGAAAGTCCTGATCAGCCTGTCGGCCGGCGTGGTCGAGGAGTGGTTCTTCCGCGGCTTTCTGCAGCCGCGCATGGGGCTCCTCCTGTCCACCGCCCTCTTTGCCCTGGCTCACTTCGCCTACGGCCAGCCGTTCATGCTGATCGGCATCACCCTGCTGTCGCTGATTTACGGCCTGCTGGTGAGGTGGCGGCAGAACATCTGGCCGGCCATCGCGGCGCACGCCCTGTTCGACGGGGTCCAGCTCCTCGTCGTCGTCCCCGGGGCGCTCCGCCTGCTCGAAGGCCAGGGGCACAAGGCGGCAGCCTTCCTGGGGTTCTGCTAGACTCCCGCGAGTCAGGGTGACCACGAGGCATGTCAGGAGATCACCGCTTCCATATGGATCTCGGAAGCCGATTCGAGAATATCGAGCTCGTCCAAGTCGTGTTGAAGGACACGCTCGATCAGCTTGGCGTCGAAGCGGACGCCCGGGACGGGATCGACCTGGCCGTGCGCGAGGCGGTCGCCAATGCCATCAAGCACGGCAATGCGCAGAATCCGGACAAGCAGGTCCACATCGACCTGCTGCTGGAGGATGGCGAGCTGGTCATCCGGATCGAGGACGAGGGGGTGGGGTTCGATCCCTCCTCGGTCCAGGACCCTTTGGCCCCGGAGAATCTCCTGCGGCCGAACGGGCGTGGAATCCTCTTCATGAGGAAATTCATGGATGATGTTCAATACAGTCTGCGGCCTGGGGGCGGCACGGTGGTGACCATGCGCAAGCGGCTCGCCGGGCCGAATCTTGAGTCGAAACGAGAGGAGCGTGCTCTGATGAGAGTGACGACGCGGACGAGGGGAGACGTGACCATCATCGACCTCAACGGGAAGATCACCATCGGCTCCGGAGACATCGCGCTGCGCAATGCCGTGCACCAGGCGGTCGAGTCCGGCGCGACGAAGGTGCTGATCAACCTTCACGAGGTCACGACCATCGACTCGTCGGGGGTGGGTGAGCTGGTGAGCGCCTATACAACGGCGACCAACCGGGGGGTCCGGTTGAAGCTGGTGAACCTGCCCGACAAGGTCGCCGACATCCTCACAGTGACGCAGCTCATCACGGTCTTCGATGTCTACGACAGCGAGGACGAGGCTATCACTGCCTTCCAGTGAGCCCCCCTCTTCTGGAGCCCACCCCCGCGCGATGGCCGGGGGTCTCTCCTCCCTGGCGGTGCGGGTGGATCGCCGGCTGCCCGAGCTCCTGCCGCGTTCCACGGAGCGGCCGGAGGCGGTGCACGAGGCCATGGCGTATGCCCTGACGGGTCCCGGCAAACGGGTCCGTCCGGTTCTCACCCTGATGGTGGCGGAGCTGTTCGGCGAGCGCTCCGCGCCGGTGCTCGACCTGGCGTGCTCCATCGAGATGGTGCATGCCTGCTCGCTGATCCTGGACGATCTGCCGGCGATGGACGACGCGAGCCTGCGGCGGGGGCGTCCGACGGTCCACCGGGTCTATGGCGAGGCCGTGGCGCTGCTCGCCGCCCTGGGGCTGCTCAACCGCGCCTACGCTCTGGTCGCGGCGGCCGCGAACCGGATCGCGCTGCGCCGCTACACGCCCGAGGACATGGTCCACCACCTGGCCGCCGCGATCGGCAGTGACGGCCTGATCGGCGGCCAGGCGCTCGATCTCCTCGCCAAGCCGGAGGAGATGAACCTGGACCTCCTGGAGTACATCCACAGCCACAAGACCGGCGCCCTCTTCATGGCCGCCGCCGAGCTGGGCGCCATGGCGGCGGACGCCCGCCGCCGCGACCTGGAAGTGGTGAGCCGCTTCGCCAAGAACCTGGGCCTCGCCTTCCAGATCACCGACGACCTGCTGGACGTCCTGGGTACGCCCGAGGAGACCGGCAAAGACACGGGCAAAGACACGGACAAAGTGACCTTCGTCAAGCTCCTCGGAGTCCCCGGCGCCCAGGCCCTCGCCGAGGAGCTCCTCGGCTTCGCCATAGCCTCCCTCGACCCCCTGGGGCGCAAAGCCGAGCCGCTCCGCGAACTGGTGCGGTTCGTCAGCCGGCGGTCGCGGTAGGATGGAGGCGGCATGTACGTCCGCTCTCTCCAGATCGAGAACCTCCGGTGCTTCCAAAGCGCCGAGATCGAGCTCCAGTATCCGGGGCGGTCCGAGGACGAGGCCACTCTGCTCCCCAACGTGAACCTGCTGCTCGGGGAAAATGGTGCCGGGAAGTCGACGGTACTCAAGGCAATCGCGCTCACTGTCCTTCGCCACATCATCGCAGGCTCGGGTTTCGTGCCCTACCACCTGGTCCGCCGGGAACGGCGAGGCACGGACCTTAGCGTAGAAGCAGAGATTGCCGCGCGACTGATCCTCGATGGACAGGACGCTGCGCTGATTAAGCTGATTGAGGAAGGGAGCCTGGAAACGGGTGCCCGGCTCGGGCTCAAGAGAGTGGGAAGCCAGGAGCAACTGATCGTTCCATTGCAGATCTTTTCCTTGGATTACAGGGACGAATCGGTCCACCTCTGGGAAAGGCTCTTCGACGATAGCTCCCCAGCATTCCTGCTTGTCGGCTATGGCGCGACTCGCTATGTACTCGATTCGAGCCAGTTCGAGCCTCTCCCGTCGCAACGGAAGCGGAGGAGTCTCCGGTACCAGCGGGTCGCCGGCCTTTTCGAAGATCACCTAGGTCTGTCTCCTCTCGGGTCCTGGCTGCCGCGAGTCGCCCATGAGAGCTCCGAGCGCTTCGCGGAGATCACTGACCTCCTGAACCAGCTTCTTCCGGACGAGGCGCGTTTTCTTGGGGAGATGGAGGACGAAGAGTATCTGTTCGATCACTGTGGTGTACGGGTGCCCCTGGGAGCCCTCTCGGACGGTTATAGGGCTTATGTCGGCTGGGTGAGCGACCTCCTCTACACTCTGTCTCATGGCGCTCCGGCCGGGACCAGCCTTCGGGATGCCAGAGGCGTGGTGCTCGTCGACGAAATCGACCTCCATCTCCATCCGGAGTGGCAGCGCGAGGTGATCCCCACGGTCGCCCGGACCCTCCCGAACCTGCAGTTCGTCTTCACGACGCACAGCCCAATCGTCGCCGGGACCCTGAACGCCGGAAACATCTTCGTCCTGGAGATGGACGGGCAGGGAGCCTCGACGATCCGCCAGCTCGAAGAGCCGATCCATGGGCTCAACGCCGACCAGATCCTCCTCAGCTCCTACTTCAACCTCGACAGCACGCGGGCTCCTGAGGCCGTCGACGAGCTGCGCGACCTCTCGCGCCGGGCCATGAGCGGCGACCCCAAGGCGGCGCTCAACTTCCTTGAGAAGATCACTAACGGCACCGAGCCCTCTCCGGCACCGAAGACGGGAACGAAGAAGACCTCCCGGCGCAGCCGGGTGAAGATCCGTTGATTCGCTATCCTGTCACTCTCGACGAGTTGCGTGCCCGGATCGAGGCCGAGGCTCCCGGCTGGCTCGACCATGCGGCGGAACGGACCGAACGGTTCCGCCGGGCCGGCCGCTATGACGAGGAATCAGGGATCTGGAGCCGGGTCAAGGCCGTCTACATGCGGCTCCAGCACTGCAAGTGCGCCTACTGCGAGCGCCGCCTGGCGTCGGAGGATTTCGGCGGCGCCATCGAGCACGATCTCGAACACTACCGCCCCAAGAGGCGGGTTCCGGCATGGCCGTCCGAGACGATCGCCCGCGAGCGCAGGGTCGCCTACCGCTTTGGGACGGGCGAGGCCTTTCCGGAGGGCTACTATCTCCTGGCCTACCACATCCTCAACTACGCGACGGCCTGCAAGAAGTGCAACTCGCCGCTCAAAGCGAGCTTCTTTCCGATCGCAGGGCCGCGGGGTGTCCAGAGCGACGATCCTGCCTCACTGCGAGGCGAGGCTCCCTTCCTTCTCTATCCCCTCGGAGACCTGGATGACGATCCCGAGGAGATCCTGACCTTCGACGGGATCGTTCCAGTCCCGCGGGTCCGGAGGGGGCCGCGCTCCCGGCGCGCCCGGGTCACGATCGATTTCTTCGAGTTGGATGAGCGCGAGGAGCTGTGGCGGGGGAGGGCAGGGGTGATCGTCAGCCTCTTCATCGCCCTGGAAGCGCTTCGGCAAGGTGACGAGCGACTCCGCGAGCAGGCTTCCCGGGCCATCGAGACGTTGCTCTCACCCGCGAGCGAGCATACCAACTGCGCGCGCTCCTACCGGGCTCTCTATGAGCAAGATCGCGCGCGGGCGGCCGCAATCGCGGAGCGCGTCCAGGCGTACCTGGAGAGCCAGAGCCCGTGAGGTCCCGGAACCAAATCCTCCCACCCCCCTTCTAATCCAGACGAGGGGGCGCTCCCGGACATCGATCCTCCCGAGGGTCGGGAGGAGACGGCATCGTTCGCCGGCTGCCGGCGGCGTCGGCGGATACCAAAGGAGCGTCCATGCGCAGCGTCGTCGACTTCTCCAAGCTCGGCCTCGACCAGGTCAGCGCCATCGGCCTGGCGGTCATCGGGATCCTCTGCCTCTTGTCGGTCTGGTCCGTGGCTGTGTCCGCCGAACGGCTGATCGTGTTCGTCCGGGCGCGGCGCCAGTCGCTCGCGTTCGCCCGCAAGCTCTCCCAGAGCCGCCGCGACGACTGGCTCGACGATGCGATCGAGGCCGCCGGGCAGTTTCCGCACAGCCATCTCGCCCGGGTCGTCTCGGCCGGGTTGACCACCTTCCAGAAGAAGCGGGCCAAGGGAGTGCTCCCGCCGGCCGCGGTCTTCGAAGCGACCGAGCGGGCCCTCGATCTCTCCTCCTTGCGCACCACGGCCGAGCTGCGGCGCGGCATCGGCAGCCTGGGCACGATCGCCAGCATCTCCCCCTTCGTCGGCCTCTTCGGTACGGTGGTGGGGATCATCCACGCCTTCGACAAGCTCGGCCAGCAGACCGGAGGCGTCGGCGGTTTCGCGGTCGTCTCGCAGGGGGATCGCCGAGGCCCTGGTCACCACCGCCCTGGGGCTCGTGGTGGCCATCCCCGCGGCCTGGATGTTCAACTACCTCTCGCAGTGGATCGAGCGCCTCGGCATGGAGATGGCTAGCTCCTCGGCGGAGCTGATGGACTTTTTCGCCGAGATGGACGGGGAGAAGCCGGCGCCGTAGGCCCTACATCGCCCGGGCGAGCGCGTCGAGCCAGGGACGTTGCCCCGGTGTGAGATTGCTCCGCAGGCGGGCCAGGTCGGCGGCGGCGCGTTCGCGCTCACCGGCGGCCTCGGCGAGGAGGCCGCGCCGATCCAGGGTCTGTGCGAGGAGGAGGTGGAGCCGGAAGGCTCCGGACCAGGCTCCGCTCTCCTGCACTGCCTCGAGGCCTTGCCGCGCCGCCGCCTCCGCTTCCTCGACCTGGCCGCCGGCGAGGGCCGCCTCGGCCAGCGCCTCCGTGACCGCGAGCTCCAGCCCGCGGTGGCCGATCGCGCCGATCTCGGTGCGCAGCGCGCGGAGCTCTGGGAGCTTCCGGCTTCCCCCCAGGCGGGCGCGGGCGATGCGCGACTGGAGCAGGGCCACCACGCCGTGGCTCGCCTGCGCCGCCGTCATCGCCTGCTGCAACGCCTCGCGCGCCGCAGCGGTCTCGCCGCGCTGCATGTGCCATTCTCCCCGGAGCCGCAGCAGATCCGATCGCTGCTCTCCGTTGGGGGTGCCGGCGAGGAGTCGCTCGGCTGTGTCCAGGCACTGCCGGGCGGTTTCCAGGTTGCCGGCTTGCAGCCAGGTCTCGGCTTCGGCCAGGGCAAGCTCGGTCTGCCCGCGGACGTCCCCGAGCTCGCGCAGGAGCGGCAGCGCCTGCTCGAAGGAAGCGAAGGCGGCCAGGAACCTCCCCTGGAGCAGCTCGAGGCGGCCGCGGTGGATGAGCCCCGCAGCAGTGGCCTGCTTGAGCCCCAGCTTGCGGCTGGCATCGATCGCTTCCAGGAAGGATGCCCGGGCCTGGCTCCAATCCCCTTGGGCGGTTTGAATCAGGCCGATCTCCTGGGTGCCGAGGACGACACCGCCGTCGTCACCTCCCTGGCGGAACAGGCCGAGTGCCTGCTGCCAGTACACGGTCGCATCATCGAAGCGGGCGAGGAGATAGCACATGTACCCCACGTTGTTGAGGCTCTCGGCCAGGGGCAGCGTCTGACCGAGGCGCCGGCGGAGCTGGAGCCCTCGGCGGTAATGCTCCATGGCTTCCTCATAGCTCCCTCGTTCCTCGGCGAGCAGGCCCAGATCGTTGGAGACATCGGCCTGCCCCACCAGATCGCCGAGCCGCTCCACGATGCTCATCGCCTCGGCCAGCCGCTCCTCGGCCCGCTCGTGCTCACCGCGCACGGCGTCGACCGAGGCCAGGTTCCGCAGGGTCGCGGCCAGGCCGCGCTGATCCCCGATCCGGCGGCGGATCGCGGCGGCGGTCTTGTAGCTCTCTGCCGCCTGATCGAGCTCGCCCAGGTCGTTGTAGGCCACCCCCAGCGCGTTGTGGACCTCGGCCTTGCCGGCCTCGCTGCCCAGCCGGTCCTGGATCACCATGGCGCGCATCAGATACTCGTCCGCCGCGCGCCGGCTGTCCCCCGCCAGGATGGAGTGTTTGGCGAGGAGGTACCAGGCCCGCGGGTGGTCGGGAGCCATCGCCACGACCCGGCGGAGCTCCGCGATGGCCGCTCTCAGGTCCCCGGCTTCGCCACAAGCTTCAGCCAGGTCGACGCGGGCCTCGACATCCTGGGGAGCGCGGGCGACGAGCTCGGTGAGGATCTCCCGCGCCTTTTGCGGCTCTCCTCGCAGGCGCGCCTCCAGAGCCCGCGCCTCCCAGGAGAAACGGCCGGAGCGGGGGCCCAGGGAGGCCACAGCCCGCCGAGCGGCCTGCAGCGCCTCGCGGCTCTGTCCCAGGGAGGAACGGACGCGCGCCAAGGCAATCCAGGCGGCGGTGAAGCCGGGATCGGCGGCCACGGACCGTTCCAGGAAGGGGGCCGCGACCGCATCCTCACGGCGCACGAGATGCTCCAGGCCCTCCTGGTAACCGCGCAGCGCGACCGGCGACGAGGTCGTGATCGGAGCTTCGAGAGGTGCGGCGGCCGAGGACCGAGGAGAGGCGGGCCGATTGCGCGGCAAGATTCCCCACGTCGCCGCGAGCAGGGCCGTGAGGACCAGCAGCGCCAGCGCAGCGCTCAGCAAAGGCCTTCGGCTCAGGAGAGAGGGAGCGCGCCGGCGGTCGAGAGCTGCCACGACCTCACCGGCGCTTTGGAATCGGCGCGCGGTATCCGGGTCGAGCAGCCGCCGGACGATGGACCGGAGATACGGCGGCGCCGCAGGGCCGAGCGTCCGCAGGTCCCGGAGGGCACCGGTCCCGGGCGGCGAAATCGTCTCGGGAGCGGGAAGCTCGCCGGTGAGCATCTCGAAGAGGAGGAGCCCCAGAGCGTAGAGGTCGCTCAACCTGTCCACCGGCTCACCCCGCGCCTGCTCGGGAGAGAGGTAGGCGGGGGTGCCGACGATCATCCCTGTGCGGGTCAGATCGTGAGCGCCGGGGGAGCGGGCAAGACCGAAGTCCGTGATCCAGGCATGGCCCGACGGCTCGACGAGGATGTTCCCCGGCTTGAGGTCGCGATGGATGATCCCGACCTCGTGAGCCGCCTCCAGAGCCAGCGCGAGCTGGCGGGCGATATCGGCCGCGCGCTGAGGGGCCAGGCGCTTTTCCTTGCGCAGCAGTGCCTGGAGCGACTGGCCCTCGACGAAATCCATGGTGAGGAAGAGGAGATCGCCGTCCCTGCCGATGTCATGGATGCGCACGGCGTTGCGGTGCGACACCTGACGCGCTGCGATGATCTCCCGGCGGAAACGTTCGACGAGGCGTGGATCGTCCGCCAGCTCCGGCCGCAGGACTTTGAGGGCCACGCCGACACCGAGCTGCTCGTCAACGGCCCGGTAGACCACCCCCATGCCTCCTCTCCCCACCTCCTCGCAGAGACGATACCGCCCCGCGAGCACCTCGCCCGGCTGGAGGCGCCGCCGCAGGTTCCAGGGGATGGCCGGAGCCGGGACGATCCGCAGTGTCGGCTCGTCGTCGGTCTTCCGGTAGGCGGAGCGGTTCATTGGCTCTTCACGATCAGGCTGAAGCGAAGCGTCTCGCCGGCCGCCCGCAGCAGGCCCGCCACGTTGACCAGGTCCCGCGCCGAACGCCAGACGTTCGGGATGTCCGCGCCGCTGTTGGCCTCGACCAGGTGATCGAATTCCTCGGTCTTTGTAATCGCTGCCTGGGTGTGGCCGGCCGCAACCTCGCTACGGATGGCCGCCGCCAGCTCCGTGAGCTCGGAGTAGACCGGCGCAGAGATCTGCGCTTCGTTCTCCGCCAGGAGCTGGTCGAGCCCCCCGAGCTTCTGTGCGATGGCCCGGTTCACACTGCGCAGATCGACCAGGATCAGGAACTCCGAGAAGCTTCCCTTGCGGCCCACGGCGCGGTAGCTCCCCATGCCCACGCTCGCCGTGATGTCCGAGAACTTTCCACCCTCGGATGCGGCGAACAGGCGGAGAGGGGTATTGACCGTGAAGGGCAGGAGGTGAGTATGCACCTCGATGGTGGTCACACCCTGGAAGGTCAAACCGCCAGCCGACGGAGGCTGGATGCGGATCAGCACCGGAAAGGCCGACGGGATCGAGGCATCTTGCAGGCGCGAGAGCAAGGAGGAATCTGTAAGGCTTACAAGTTGTGCGGAAAGTCCGATACTATCTGCGCTCAACCCCTCGGCCTGCTCGAAGCTGATCGTGAGGTCCGCTGTGATGTTGAGGGGCAGCGAGATGCCGGCATGGACCTGATTGCCCTGGACGACGAGATCGACGATCCCCTCGGCCGCCAGGGGGAGCGGAAGCAGCAGCAACAGGAAGCCGAAGCCAGCGATCCACCTGTTCATGGGCTGTACCTCCGATGCCTTCTAATACATCTTCTAGAATAGGCCTAAACAACCCAGTACAGGAGCTGCAATCCGGGTGCCACTTTCCAGGGGGCGGGAGACCCCCGCGGCCTCATTCCCGCAGGAGGTCCAGTTGGGCCAGGACTCCAGAGGCGAAGCAGCCGAAGGAGAGGATGTACATGGCGTCGAAGACATCCTCGAGCTGCGCCAGGCCGAGGCTCGACCGATAGGCGAAGAGGATGTCGCCGGCCGCGGTGAAGAGGACGCCGGCGACCAGCGCTCCCCAGACCGACCAGAGCCGTCCTCCCCAGAAGCGGAGGCTCATCCGCAGGAGGAGCAGCATGGGGATCAGCAGCAGCATGTCCAGGATGGGATACGCGAGGTTGAGCAGCTTCTCCAGAGCGGGCGCCGGGGTCTCAACGACCGGCCGGAGGATCGGGATGACGACTGCGGCGCAGAGCACCGTGGCCACCAGGGCCAGGACCCACCGCTCGCGCGTCCCGCCGACCGGGAGACCGCTCGCCGCGTAGGCCCGGATGAAGGTGAGGAGCGAGACCACCAGGCTGAGGGAGCCGAGGACGAAGAAGAGATCGGCCGGCGACGGGAAGACGATGGGCCGTCCCTGGACGAGCTGGTAGTACCCGAGGATGCTCTGTCCGGCGAGGAATCCGCCCAGGCCGAGCGCCAGCAGGAGCCAGGAGCGGTGCGCCGGATTGTCCGCCTCGAAGCGGCGCACGACCGCGGCGGCGGCCACCACGCTCACCACCGCGAAGGAGAGCTTGGAGAGGCTCCCGATCCACAGGAGCTGCGTGGCCGTGAGCGCTTCGGTGTAGAGCGAGGCGGTAGGGAAGAGAGCCTTGCCGACGAAGACCGCCGTGGAGAGTGCCAGGGCGAGCCAGACGAGGAAGCGCGAGCGACTCATGGCTGGTCTCCCAGGGCCTCGACGCCCCGCCGGATGGAGGAGATCACCGTCTCCGTCTTGTCCTTCCCTACGAAGATCACCAGTCCCAGCCCGAGCTTCTCGAGCAGCTGCTCGATCTGGTGCCCATCGATCTGATCGCCGTCGATCCCGAGAGTCCGGCAGTGGGCCACAGCCGCCGTGCTGGCCATCAGCCGGCCGACATAGGGAGAGAGGGAGGCATGAATGACCTCCAGAACCTCGCCCTTGTTCCTGAGGAACGGCCTCGTCATACGAGCAGCCTCGCCCGCCACGGGGGCGGTGGTGTGGATCAAGTGTGGGGTGATTCTAGCATCGGATCGCGCCGGGTTCCCTGCGACTGGGTCCAGCGAACCGACCCTCAGAAGGACCCGGGAACCACGATCTCCATCTCTTCAGTCGCGATCCGCTCGAAGTGTGAGCGGTTGAAGGTCAGAAGCCGCCGGGCGCCGCCCTTGCGCGCGCAAGCCAGGATCAGCCCGTCGTAGGCCGTCCCACCGGTGATGGACCGCTGGCCGATATCCTCGATCAGATCCCACCCTTCGTTTCCGTCGAGCCCCACGAGAGTCACGCGATGGCGAAAAGAGCGATTGAGAATTTCGACGGCGTTCTTCGCGGCGACCCGGCGGGGAGGTGGCAGTCGCGTCATGACTGAGTAGGCTTCTACCAGCACGGGGAGAGGCAGCACGATCTCGGCTTTGCTTTCCAGAAGTCCGATGAGCTCTGCTGACGCCACTTGGTGGTGCTCATGCCAGGAGAGGAGCCCTGCGACGATGACGTTGGTGTCTACAGCTGTGGTGACCTTGGGTGAATCAATCGCCATTCTCGCGGATCTCCCGAAGCACCCTCTCCACGGTCTCCTCTGTGAGCGACGGCCCGTCTTCAACTGGGACAGCGATATACAAGGGACCCCTCTGCACGATCCGGACTTCGCACGGCACGGGCTCGATCTCGATTCTCCCCTCCTGAACAGTGATTTTGAGGGTCATTCCCGGCTGGATTCCTGCCTCGTCGCGGACAGTCTTCGGCAACACCAATCGACCGGCAGAGTCGATGGTTGTCTGGACGGCATTCTTCACGGCATTCAGGCTACCACATTGAGTAGCTGCCAGCGGATCATTGCGGCGAGCGCCAGACCGGCCGCGTCAGGCAGGTGGGGCCGCCCTCGGCCTTGAGCGAGATCTCGCGGCCTTTGTAGGTCTGCACCTCGCAGCCTGCTTCTTCGAGGCGCCGGCGGGTGACGGGATTGCCTTCGAGCATCAGGCACCTCCCGGGCGCGAGGGCCAGGACGTTGGGCCCCATGGTGGGAAATTCCTCGGCGGGGACCTCGACCAGCCGGAAGCCGCGGTCGTTCAGGAGCTTCCAGAAGGAGACGGGAAGGAGAGGCGGATAGATGACTGCCAGATCGTGATCCACCAGGCTGATCAGCGAGAGCAGGTGGAGGCAGGCCGCGGGACCGGTGAAGTAGGGGAGCTCGACCGGCAGGACTTCGACGCCGATCCCGGCCAGGATCTCCCGGAGCTGGCGGAGCCCCTCGGCATTGGTGCGGAAGCCCTGGCCCACCGCCAGCGTCCGGGGATCGAGCCAGAGGAGATCGCCCCCTTCGGCCGTGGCCTCGCCGCCGAGCTCGCCGAGGATCGGGACTCCGGCCGCCTCGAGCCGGTGGGCCAGCGCCGCCTCCTCTCCCCGCCGCAGCTCCTTGCCCATGCGGAGGATCACGGTGCCCCGTTCGGTGACGATCACCGGGTCGAACACGAAGATGGCGTCCGCCCGCTCCGGTTGGGGCTCGGGGTGATCGATCACCTCGGCGCCGGCGCCGCGCAGGATCTCCACCAGCGCGTCATGCTCGCGCCGGGCCTCGTCCAGGTCCGGCCGGGAAGTGTAGTTCCAGCGCGCCGGGTCCGCGGACCCGAACGCCTCATCCGGCCGTTTCACCAGCACCCGCCGCAGCGGCTCGACCATGCTCTGGGCACCGAAGGGTAGGGTCATGGCCGCACGACTCCCAGAGCCGCCGTGGCCACGTCGTGGACCGGCGTCTCCACTCCGGCCTCTCGCCCGAGGCGGGAAACCGCGCCGCAGAGATCGTCGAGCTCCGTCGGCCCGCCCGATTCCAGGTCGAGCAGGAAGCTCGGCTTGATGCCCGGGGCCATGGCGTCGACAAAGGCGAGGGTCCGCGAGACGTCTTCCTCCGTCAGGGCGATTCCGAGAGCCCGGCCGACGGCGACGACCTCGCGGACCGCCCGCTCGATGAGCGGACGGCCCAGAGGCGCGTCCCGGACCGGTCCGATCGAAGAGCGGGCCAGCCCGCAGGCTGCGGAGACCGGAGAGATGAAGACGAGCTTCCGCCACAGGTCGGCGGTGATCTCGGCCGAGGCCCGGGCGTCGGCGCCGGCCTCCCGGAAAGCACCGGCGATCCATTCCGCGCGTTCGGAAAGACCGCCGGCGATCTCCCCCACGACCACCCGCTGAAACGGGCTGCGGCGCTCGACCACCCCGGGTGCGACCCGGGCGGCACTGATCTGGGTCAGCCCTCCGAGCACCTGTTCGCCGGGGACCCCCGCCGCGATCAGCCGGTCGGCCGCTTCGACTCCATTGAGGAGAGGCAGGACGACCGCGCCACCTTCAGTGAGAAGCCGGGCCGCCGGAGCGATTTCGGAGAGCGAGTAGCTCTTGACGGCCACGACCGCGAGATCGGCCCGACCGAGCCCCTGTGGATCGTCGGTTGCCTCGACCTTGACGACGAATCTCTCTTCCGGCGTACGGACTTCGAGGCCGCGCTCGCGCAGAGCGTCCAGGTGCGCTCCCCGGGCCAGCATGGCAACTTCGTGGCCAGCGCGGGCGAGAAGGCCACCGAAGTAGCCGCCGACACCCCCGGCTCCGAGGATCGCGATGTTCATGAGAGTGATGTGGACTCAGGATTTCTGGCCGCTGAGCCATTGCGCCACGGCCGAGGTGAACGCTTCGAAGTCCGACAGATTCTCTTGCAGCACCTGATACACGATCTCTTCTTGCAGGATGGCAGTTTGATAGACCACGAGGTTGCGAAACCGGGAGGCTTCGCGGAATGCGTCCCTCAAATCGGAGGTGATCACTCCCTGCTCAGCGAGGATTTCGAAGGTTTCTGCCTTACTGGAGGGAGTACGCCAGCCGAAGCGGGAAACGAGGTGCTTGGCGATATTGTGTGAAGTCTCGAAGAGGACCGTGAGCTGCCGTACGCTGGCGTCCACGGCGATCGGATCGGCAAGAAACGCTTCGCGGGAACGACTGGCGATTCCACGAGCCCTCTGGAGGTATTCCTCCATCAGGCGAAATTGTTCCAGCAGGTACTCCCGGTTGACGTCGCTCACGAGCGGACCGAACCCGCCAGACGGCGCAAGGTGGTAGCCCACTCTGCCTCATCGGGGTGCGCCTGTCGTTGCCAGGATTCGAAGGTCTCACGGCTGTAGCGATCAGCCTCCGTCTTGTCTCCTGCCCAGAGGCGGATGCCGCTTTCCAGGACGTCGACCTGATGAGACAAGGGGCTGTCGCGAAGCATTCTCAGGTCGATTCCGTACCCGGTCGCCCTCTCCAGAAGGTCCATCAGCCGGGCCTGCTCGGTCCAGGTCAGCCGATCGTCCGGCCGGTCGAGCACGGCAATATCGACGTCGCTGTCGGGTCGGAATCCTGTCCCGAGGGCGCTCCCATAGAGAAAGACGGCTTGAACGTTCGCCGGGGTCCCGTGGAGCAGAGCCTCCTGACAGGCCAATGTCAGCTCGCGGAGCCACGCCTGGAGCTTGTCGTCGGGAGGCGTCATGAAGGGATTGTAGCTCCGTTCATCGGCCTATCCGCCCACTACCGCCGTCGCCTCGATCTCCACCTTCGCTCGGTCTTCGATGAGCCCGCTCACCACGACTACGGCCATGGCCGGAAAGGGCCTCCCCATGACCTCCCGCCAGGCCTGGCCGATCTCCTTCCGCGCCGCCAGGTAGGCGGCTTTGTCGGTGATGTACCAGGTCATCCGGGTCACGTTCTGCGGCTCGGCGCCGGCTTCGCGCAGAACTTCCGCGACGTTGCGGAGGGCCTGCGCGGTCTGGGCGGCGAAGTTGTCGGTCTCGAACTGACCGGTCGCCGGGTTCCAGCCGACCTGGCCGGCGACGAAGACGAGACGGCCGGTGGCGGCGATGCCGTTGGCGTAGCCGATCGGCTTCGCCCAGCCCGCGGGTTGCAGGATCTCGAAATCCTCTTCGCTCACGGGTTCCTCTGTCGCAGGCGGAAGCGCTGGAGCTTGCCGGTCTCGGTGCGCGGCAGGCTCTCCATGAACTCGATGGCCCGCGGGTATTTGTAGGGGGCGATCTCCGATTTCACAAAGGACTGCAGCTCTTCGACCAGCTCCGGACCTGCGATGAAGCCGGGGCGCAGGACAACGAAGGCCTTGACGATGTTGCCGCGGATCTCGTCCGGTACTCCCACGACGCCGCACTCGGCCACCGCGGGATGATCGAGCAGCACCGCCTCCACCTCCGGTCCCGAGATGTTGTGCCCCGAGGAGATGATCATGTCGTCCGTGCGGGCCTGATACCAGAAATAGCCGTCCTCGTCTTTCACATAGGAGTCGCCCGTCAGGTTCCAGCCGTCGTGGACGTAGCCCCGCTGCCGCTCCGGGTTGTCGAGATAGCGGCAGCCGGTGGGCCCCTTGACGGCGAGCCGGCCGAGCGTGCCCACGGGGACCTCGTTGAAGTCATCGTCGACCACTTTCGCCTCGTAGCCGGGGACGACCCGGCCGGTCGATCCGGGACGGATGTCATCGCCGGCCGCGCTGATGAAGATGTGGAGCATCTCGGTCGAGCCGATGCCGTCGATGATCTTCAGACCCGTCTCCCTCTCCCACGTCTCGAAGGTCGCCTTCGGCAGAGTCTCGCCGGCCGAGACGCACTTGCGGAGGCTCCCGATGTCGAAGCCCTTCACTAGACCACTCATGGCGCGGTAGGCCGTGGGCGCGGTGAAGCAGACGGTGGCGCGGTGGTCCTGGATGCCCTGGAGGAGCTGCGGCGGCGCGGCCTGTTCCAGGAGGAGCGCCGAGGCGCCGATCCGCAGGGGAAACAGGAGGAGGCCGCCCAGACCATAGGTGAAGGCCAAGGGCGGCGAGCCGCAGAAGATGTCGTCCGGGTCGGCCTTGAGGACGTAGCGCGGGAAGCAGTCGCAAGCCGCCAGCACGTCGCGGTGGAAGTGCATGGTGCCCTTGCCCTGGCCGGTGGTGCCCGAGGTGAACGCGATGAGGGCCGTGTCGTCTCCCGCCGTGTCGCAGTTGTCGAAACGTGCGGGCTTGCCGCGCATCAGCGTCTCGAGGGAGCCGGGCTGGGCGGTATGGAAAAGGACGGCGCGGCCGTTCTCGCGGGGGAAGCCTTCGGCAGTGGTGGACATGGCCTGCTCGCACTCGGCAGCCACGCGGGCATCGCACAGGGCGAGGCTGATCTTCGCCTTGTCGGCGATGAAGGTCAGCTCCCGCACACGTAGGAGAGGCATGGTGCAGACCACCACGCCGCCGGCCTTGAGCACGGCGAACCAGCAGGCCGCCATCATCGGATTGTTCGGCCCGCGCAGCAGCACGCGGTTGCCCGGCACGAGCCCCAGGTCCTCGACGAGGACGTGCGCGATGCGGTTGGCGGTCTCCAGGAGCTGGCGGTAGGTCCAGTGTCCGCCGTGGAAGTGAAAGACCGTGCGATCGCCGCAGCCGGCCTCGACCATCTTGTCGAGAAGCTCCACGGCGCAGTTGAGCCGGGCCGGATAGGCGAGGAGGTCCGGCAGGGTGTCATAGCGCATCTCGGGCATGAGCTCGGGGGGCGGCAGCGCGTCACGGCAGAAGGTGTCCACGTGAGCGCTTGGCTCGGGCGGCGAGATCTCCTGGAGCACGCTTCGCGGTTCGGCCATGGATCATCCCTCCTGGTTCGCCGCGCTGCCCGGAGCCGGGATCCGGACGGCGCGCGGCGCATGTCAGGGGGAGAGTCTATCGCCTGCCGGCCCCGCGGTCTCCGTATTGCGGTAGGATCTCTCCATGCGGCCGGTATTCGCGGATCCCAAGACTGATTTCGTCTTCAAGCGCATCTTCGGCAGCGAGGTCCACAAGCCTCTCCTCATCGAGTTGCTCAATGCGCTCCTGGAGCTCTCCGGCGACCACCGGATCGTCGACCTCAAATATCTCTCCTCCGAGCAACACGTGCCGGTGGAGGAGTTGAAGCTGTCGCTGGTGGACGTCAAGTGCTTCGACGAGCGTGGCCGGCACTACGTGGTCGAGATGCAGGTGCTCAATGTCGAGGGGTTCGAGAAGCGCGTGGTCTACAACACCTCGAAAGCGTACGTCACCCAGCTGCGTACTGGCGAGGACTACCCCGGTCTCGACGACGTGGTGGGGGTGACGATCTGTGACTTCGTTCTCTGGCCCGGGCCACCGGTGCCGGGTGGCTCGCTGGTGCCGATGCTGAGCCGCTGGAGGATGCAGGAGCAACATGGTGGCGCCCTGGGTCTTTCGCAAGTGCAGTACGTTTTTCTGGAGCTGCCGAAATACCGTTCCGGCGACGCACCGGAGGGGACGATCGACCGCTGGGCCTACTTCTTCCGGGAGGCGGAAAACCTAGAGGTGGTGCCGCCGGCTTTATCGGTTCCGCCGTATCGTGAGGCGCTGGAGGTCGCCCGCATGGCGGGTTTCAGCGCGGGTGAGCTCGACCTGTACGATCGTGCGAAGGTCGCCGAGCAGGACGCCCGCGGTGCCCTCAGCCTGGCCGAGCGGCAGGGGCGCGAAGAGGGGCGCGAAGAGGGCCGCGAAGAGGGGCGTGCCGAGGGGCGTGCCGAGGGGCGTACCGAGGGGCTGCGCGAAGCGATCCGTGCTATCTGCCAGGCGTTTGAGATTGAAATCGATGTGGAGCGGGAGGCGTTTCTGGCCGGCATGGGGGCCGGCGAGCTGAAGGAGCTGCAGGCCCGCTTGCTGCGCGATCGGCGCTGGAGCTGAAGGTCAGGTACCCGCCAGGAGCTGGCCGGCGATGACGAGCCGCTGGATTTCGCTGGTTCCCTCGTAGATACGCAGAGCCCGCACCTCCCGGTACAGCCGCTCGACCGGGGCGCCGGAGACGACCCCGCGGCCGCCGAAGAGCTGCACGGCCCGATCGATGACCCGCTGTGCCGCCTCGGTCGCGAAGAGCTTGGCCATGGCGGCCTCGCGGGTGACGCGCTCCGCTCCGGCATCGCGCGTCCACGCGGCACGATAGACCAGGAGCGCCGAGGCGTCCACGTCCACGGCCATGTCGGCGAGCGTTCCCTGGGTCATCTGGAAGTCGGCGAGCCGCTGTCCGAACGCTTGGCGCGAGGTGGTGTGGGCGACGGCTTCATCCAGCGCGCGGCGGGCCATGCCCAGTGCCGCGGCGCCCACGGTGGAGCGGAAGACATCGAGCGTGCCGAGCGCCACCTTGAGACCTTTGCCCGGCTCGCCGACCAGAGCCCCGGCCGGTACGCGGCAGGCGCGGAAGGTGACGGTCCCCAGCGGATGCGGGGCGATGACCTCGATGCGAGCCGACACGGTGAGGCCCGGATTGTCCGCCTCGACCACGAAGGCGGCGAAGGCTTTTTCGCCTGCCTCGGGCAAGCGGCAGAAGACGACGTAGAAGTCGGCCAGGCCGGCGTTCGAGATCCAGGTCTTCTCTCCCTCGATCACCCAGCCGTCGCCGTCCTTTTGGGCCGCGGTCTGCATGGCGGCGACGTCCGAGCCGGCCTCGGCTTCGGACAGTGCGAAGGCGGGGATCGCTTGGCCGGCGGCCACGCGGGGGAGCCAGGCGCGCCGCTGCTCCTCCGATCCGAAGAGCGAGAGCGGGCCGGAGCCGAGCCCCTGCAGGGCGAAGCAGAAGTCGGCGAGACCGGAGTGGTGGGCGAGCGTCTCGCGGACCAGGCAGAGCGACCGGACGTCGAGGCGCTCGCTGGCGCCACCCCAGGGGCTGGGCACCGCATGGCGGAGCCATCCTCCCTGCCCGAGCCGGCGGACGATCTCCCGGCAGGTGCCATCGAGATCCTCGTCTTCCCTGCCTTCCAACGGATCGATCTCCATCTGGCACCAGGGCTCCAGGTCCCCGGCCAGAGCCCGGTGAGAGTCGTCGAAGAAAGGCCAGCTCAGAAAAGAGGCGTTAGGCAAGCCCCCTCCCCGTCCCTCCCCCGCGGAGCGGGAGAGGGCGCCACTTCCCAACCGAGCGCTTGCATTTTTCCCCTCGCCCGCTTGCGGGAGAGGGGCCGGGGGTGAGGGTCTTTCGCATCAGTTCCCTTCGAAGACCGGCTTCTCCTTGGCGGCGAAGGCGCGGAAGGCGCGGGCGAAGTCTTCGGTCTGCATGCAGATCGCCTGGGCCTGCGCCTCGGCCTCAATCGCTTCGTCGATCCCCAGGTCCCACTCCTGGTGGAGCTGGTTCTTGGTCATGGCATGGGCGAAGGTGGGGCCGTGGGCGAGAGAATGGGCGAGGGCGCGCGCTTCTTCGAGCAGCCGTTCCGGCGGCACCAGGCGGTTATAGAAGCCCCAGCGCTCGGCTTCTTCGGCTTCCATGAAACGGCCGGTGTAGAGGAGCTCGGAGGCGCGCCCCTGGCCGATGATCCGCGGCAGGATGGCGCAGGCGCCCATGTCGGCCCCGGAGAGGCCGACGCGGGTGAACAGGAAGGCCACCCGGCTGCGCGGGGTGCCCAGGCGCAGATCCGACGCCATGGCGAGGATCGCTCCGGCTCCGGCGCAGATACCGTCCACGGCCGCGACGATCGGTTGCGGACAGTGGCGCAGGGTGCGGACGAGCTCGCCGGTCAGGCGCGTGAACTCCAGGAGATGATCCATACGCTTCTCCTCGCGCATCTTCACCAGCGGCCCGATGATCTCGTGGACGTCGCCCCCCGAGCAGAAGTTCTCGCCGGCGCCGGTCAGGACCACGGCCTTGACCTCCTCCACGTGGCGGAGCCGGTGGAAGGTGTCGGACAGCTCGCGGTAGGACTCGAACGTGAGCGGGTTCTTCCGCTCCGGCCGGTCGAGGGTCACCGTGGCGACCCGGTCCTCGACGCTCCAGCCGAAGCTCCGCGGCCGGATCTCCTCCAGGGGAATGTGGTTGTTCAAGGAAAGGCCTCCGGAAGACGTAACGCAAAGCGCAGCCGTGCCGCCGCCCCGGGTTGAAACCCGGGGCTAACAATGGCTGTCCCGATGGGACAGAGAGAGACCTGTGACCATCCAGACCCTCTGTCCCGCAGGGACAGCCATTCGTAGCCCCAGGTTTCAACCTGGGGCCGAGGGTGAGGGCTCATATCGTGCTCGTTCCCAAAAGCTCCGCCTGCCGCTGCCGCTCCAGTGTCCGTTCGAGCTGCTCCTTGCCGGTGAGGTATTGCACAGGCCAGGGCTGCGCCTTGTAGCCGAGCTGGGCCGCGGCGTGGAGGGTCCAGAACGGGTCGGCCAGGTGGGGACGGGCCAGGGCGCAGAGGTCGGCCCGGCCGGCGGCGATGATCGAGTTGACCTGGTCAGGATCGGTGATGTTGCCCACGGCGATGGTCGGCAGGCCAGTCTCGTTGCGGATGCGGTCCGAGAACGGGGTCTGGAACATGCGGCCGTAGATAGGCCGGGCCTGCGGCGAGGTCTGGCCCGCCGAGACGTGGATGATGTCGACGCCGGCCAGGTGGAACGCCCTGGCGATCTCCACTGCGTCGGCGCCGTCGATCCCACCTTCTACCCAATCGGTCGCCGAGATGCGCACCGACATCGGGCGATCCTGCGGCCACACCTCGCGCATCGCGCGGAAGACCTCCAGGGGGAAGCGGAGACGGTTCTCGAGCGAGCCGCCGTACTCGTCGGTCCGGTGGTTCGAGAGCGGCGTGATGAACCCCGAGAGGAGATAGCCGTGGGCGCAGTGGAGCTCGACCATGTCGAAATCCGCCTCGACGGCCATCTGCGTGGCACGGATGAACTGGTCGCGCACATCGTCCATGTCCTCGCGGGTCATCTCGCGGGGCACCTGCAAGCCGGGCTTGAAGGGCACGGCCGAGGCGGCCAGGACAGGCCAGCCCTCGCTCAGGAGCGGCTCGTCCATCCCTTCCCACATGAGCCGGGTGGAACCCTTGGCGCCGGAGTGGCCGAGCTGCAGGCAGATCTTCGACCGGCTCCACTGGTGGACGAAGTCGGTGATGCGGCGCCAGGCCGCCATGTGGTCGGGCCGGTACATCCCGGTGCAGCCGAGCGTGATGCGCCCCTCCGCGGAGACGCAGGTCATCTCGGTCACGAGGAGGCCGGCTCCGCCCAGAGCCCGGGTGCCCAGATGGACCAGATGGAAGTCGTTGGGCAACCCGTCCCCGGCGCTGTACATGTCCATGGGGGAGACCACGACCCGGTTCTCCACGGTCATGTTGCGCAAGGTAAACGGGGTGAAGAGGGGCGGCGGCGCCTTGGCGGGCTCTCCCCGCGCCTCGGCACGGCTGCGGCGGCTGGCACAGCTGGCGAACCAGCGCTCGACGCCTTCCAGATAGTTGCGGTCGCGCAGGCGCAGGTTCTCGTGGCTGACCCGCTGGCTGCGGGTGAGCAGGCTGTAGGAGAGCTGCTCGGGGTCGAGCCGGATGTAGCGCCGCACGTTCTCGAACCATTCCATGGAGTTGCGCGCCGCGTTCTGCAGGCGCAGAGCCTCGGTCCGCCGCTCCTCCTCGTACGTCTGGAGCGCCGTTGGCAGGTCCGGCTCCCGGTTCAAGATCCGGACGAGCCCGATCGCGTCTTCCATGGCCAGTTTGGTGCCCGAGCCGATGGAGAAGTGGGCGGTGTGCGCCGCGTCGCCGATCAGGACGACGTTCTCGTGCCACCAGCGGGCGCAGTGGACGCGCGGGAAGTTGAGCCAGGGCGCCGCGCGCTGGTGCGGCGGGATGTTGGCCATCAGCCGGTGCCCGGCAAGCCAGGGAGCGAACATCTCCTCGCAGGCGGCCACCGTGGCGTCGATGTCCATCCGGTCGAATCCGTGGTTCTTCCAGGACAGCTCGTCGCACTCCACGATGAACGCCGAGAGCTTGTCGCTGAACCGGTAGGCGTGGGCCTGGAAGACCCCGGCCGGGTTCTCGACGAAGGCGAAAGTGAAGGCATCGAATGGCCGGGTGGTGCCCAGCCAGATGAACTTCGCCTTGCCGTGGACGATGTCGGGCTCGAAGTGCTCGGCGTGTTTGCGGCGGACGGCGCTGTTGACGCCGTCGGCGCCGAGGATCAGGTCCGCGTCCGCCAACCCGAGCCCGGGAAGGTCCGAGTCGTCGCGCACTTCCACCCCGAAGCGGAGCTCGGCGCCGAGATCGACCGCCCGGCGCTGCAGGATCTCCAGGAGCTTGACGCGGGCGAGACCGGCGAAGCCATGGCCGCCGGAGGTGATGGTCCGCCCGCGGACGTGGATGTCGATGTCGTCCCAGCGGGCGAAGTTGTCCGAGATCTCCTGGAACGACTCGGGATCGGCGGCCTTGAAGTTGCCGAGGGTCTGGTCTGAGAAGACGACGCCCCATCCGAACGTAGCATCGGGAGGGTTGCGCTCGAGGACGACCACCTCGTGCGCCGGGTCCGCCTTCTTCATCAGCAAGGCGAAGTAGAGCCCCGCGGGGCCACCACCGATGACGGCGATCTTCATGAGGGTCTCTGGGTCAGCGCAGGCCGGTTCTCTGTCACGGGGAGCCATTATAGAGAACGGCGGCAGGACCGGTGGCAGCCTTCCGCCGACAAACCCACCGGAGTGGCGGCGAGCGCCCCCCTGGGACCGCCGGCGTCTCGCCGGCATCATCAAGACAGTGGGCCGAAGGCCCGGCCTTCTCGGGAAGGATGGCGGGAGGCGACGGGGGTTCCAGGGAGGAAACCCCGCCGGCCGCCGTGGTCGCTGATACCTCCTCAGGCAACGTCATTGACGTACCGCGGCAACTTGGCTAAGCTCGAAGCAATGGTTGATGCTGTACCTACTGCGACACACTCAGCGCCAATGCACGAATACGAGAGAGCTCTACCTATCGTAGGCGAAAGGTTCGTCAAGCTCCGCTTTTGCGGGAATGGAAAGGACTCGGAGGCGACAATCGAGGTCGAAGGGAAGCGAAAGATCGTGGTCCCCTTGAGCGACGCTGCGATGGACATCAGTTTCTCGGACGCTACGATGGTGAGGACGCGTGGCTGGGGCGACACAGAGGTCGTGATCGAGATCGTTCCAGTCGCAGACCAGCCGGTGACGATAGGGGAAGCATCGGTTCACTTTCCTGGGAGCGACGAGGAGTGGAACGAATGCGTCCGCGACTATGCGGACACGGGACGGTGGAAACTTTCCTGGTGCGTGTCGCTCCGACTTCGGCTCATTGCGATGGGTAATCGATGAGCGCGGCTGACCGGCAGACCCGCCGTGAGCTTTGCGGGGGTAACCGGGCCATGATCCGGAAAGACCGCGTCGGCTTTGCCAGCGAACCGGCGGCCCTTCCGGCCCAAAGGGCCGGGAGAGCGGAGCCCGGGGATGAGGCCGGAGGCCGATTCCCCGGGTTCCGGGAGGCCCATGCCCTCCGCGGCCTGACAGGCCGCGAGAGGGGTGGCCGGAAACGGTTCGCTCGCCAAGCCGGCTCCCGCGGCCCTTCAGGCCGCGAGCCATGGCGCGCCTGCTGACCCAGGGTATCGGCCTACGGCCTCAACCCTGGGCTCCGTTCTCCCGGTCTGTCAGGCCGCAGGCCGGTAGGGAGAACTGGAATCCGGTTTTGCTACCGGCCCGAGCCCTGGCTCGACGAGCCCGTCTTCGTGACCCTCTGCTGGAACGTCCGCAGGTGAGGGTCCTCGCCGAGCGGCTGGCGACCCGGCTCGGCGGCTGGCTGAGCGTTCGCCATGATCCCGGGTTTTTGACGGCGATCTCGCGCGTGCAGCCACGATTTCGCGAGCGTTGGCGGCGGCGCCCCGTCCTTTTCCGTTCCGCGCCGGGTGTCAGGCCGGCGCGGGAGACTTCCTCGCGGACCGCAGTGCGGATCGCCTCCAGGATCTCGGCCGAGAGAGTGGGGGATTGGGCAGCCTTGCGGTGATCAGGAGGGAGCCAGTCGTCGATGCGGCGGGTCGCCTCCCAGTTGAGGAGCCCTCGCTGGAAGAGGTCGGCAGGGTGGGCATGATGGGGGGACTCTGTGCGAAGGCGGTTGGGCGTCGCAAGGCCCTGGCCTGCGAACGGTAGCCGTGGGCGTCGCCGGCTTCCGCGGGACCGCAGGTAGCTCCCTGGTGGGTCCGCCTGGCGAAAATTGTGCTTATACGCTCCGGGCAATGTTATTGACGCACCTTCGCAACTCGGTTAGGATCCAAACAACCGGCTGACAAGAAAGGACATCGAGGGAATCCGGCTCCGCACCCGAGACGCTTACACGACAGGAACCTCGACGGCCAAGCAGCCGGACCGGGCCAGGGCTTTGGTGCGATATCCGACGAAGTCAGAGGGCGGAGGAAGGGAAAGTACTACTAACTGCCAGGAGATAAGAATTGTGGCTCTAGTTCCATGCCGGAAATGCGAAGCAAAAATTTCAGAAAGAGCGCTTGCTTGCCCTAAGTGCGGGAGTAAGGAGCCTCATAAAGCGTCAGCAATTATTTGCAGTGAATGTAGGGCAGAATTATCAATACATCATCAAGGAAGTTGTCCAGAGTGTGGTAACCCGGATATCCTGCAAGACCAACCGGATAGGCAACCAACCTCTCTTGTTGATCAAGCGGAGAACCCTGAAAGTACATCAAAAACGATCCCGGCGAGGCCGTCGCAACCTGATCATCCTCGGCCTCTCTCTTCCAATAATGAGGAGAAGGAAACAATTGGCAGCGGGAATACTCCCGAGATTCCCCCAGGAAGAAACCTCCCTCAGTCGACAAAGGCACAAGTGCGGCAGCGACCAAGAGGGCAGTATCGGAATACACCTCTGCCAACTCAGCAGCTTGCATACAGTGCTCAAAGTCGCAGCGGGAACCTTGTGTTGCTTGTGTTCGCCGTGATATGTATAATGGCGGGCATACTTATTCTCTATCGTGCCGTGAGTTTCGGCTATTTTGCAGGGGCGCTTCATGGCTTTCTGCAATTGTTTTGCGGCTTATTCGTCGTCAAGGATTCCGTTCGTCGTAGATTGCTTGATTCGGCCGACATTCTGATGGGATCGATTCTCGCTTTCATAGGAATAGTCTATGGGCTTGTACTGATGTATGACGGATTTAGACCTAGATTGGTACTCTCTTGGGAAGGAGATGGATTTCTGTTAATGGGCTGGCTTGGTACCCTGCTCGTAATTTCGTCGGCCGTGATTGGAGCGCTTGTAAAGCGCTTGCCGAAGGTGCGGGATGTGGACGCCCAACAAAGGCCTCAAGCTGGTGCCTGACGGCACCGCTCAGGCCTAGAGCCGACGGGCCGCTAAAGACTTGGTTGGGTAAGACATCCTAATAAGAACTGTGCGGAGGTAGAAAAGTGGCCCTAGTTCCATGCAGGAAGTGTGACGCGAAGATCTCAGAAAAAGCTATAGCTTGCCCAAAGTGTGGCAGCAAGGAGCCCCATAAGGAGCCAACAATCAGTTGCAGTGAGTGTGGTACAAAGCTCCCCGTGTATCACCATGGGAGTTGCCCCGAGTGTGGAAATCCAGATTTTCCCTCAAGTCAACCTGTTCGTAATCCGATACCTCTTGTTGCCTCCTCCGTCCAAGCGGAATTTTTTAAAAATATTTCGAACGCTGGCCCGGCACAGCCGTCACCCCCTAATTCCCTGGGTCATGCCTCTGCCTACCACGAGGAGAAGGAAAACGTTGACAGCAGCCTTACCTCGGAGGATTCTCTGCCAAGACTCTCCCCCCAGCCAAGAGAGGCACGGGTGCGGCAGCAACCACAGGAGCAGTATCAAAATACGCCCTCGCTAACTGGGCAGCCGGCAGAGAGCTCGCCACGGTCGAGCAATGTGCGGGTGCGGGCGGTAACTGCGAACCCAATTCACGCCTCGATCCCTGCTAAAGGTTTTTCTCCGGCAAGTAGACCCGGCAGCACTCGAAGGGCGGAGCTTCCGGCACGTTCCAAGAAATTATATACACTCCTCCAGATCCGTGGAGCAGCGATCTTCGGAGGACCTATTGCTGGGTGCGCTCTGATGGCGAGCAATTTTCGTGAGCTGGGGTCCAAGAAAGGCTACCTGTGGTCTCTTATTGGGATGGGTTGCGTTGTGTCACTATTTGCATTGTTCGCCTCCTACCTGCCCGATCTTCCCGATGGTTTTCCGAAATCCATCGTTGCTTTAGGTGTCGCTGCGATGATAGGACAGATTGCAGCGAAGCTTCAAGGGGAAGCCATCTCAACTCACATAGCCAGTGGGGGCATGAAGCAGACCGGCTGGAAAGCGACTGGAATAACCTTGGCTTGGTTAGTTGTAACGGTCGTTGTTTTTATTGCAGTTGCCGTAGTGGCTGATTTTTAAATGCGAACTTTGAGCAGGTGAAAGACGCCCAACCCAGCGGCTGGAGCGGACTGCTACCGCAGCCGCTCAGCCACAGAACACGTGTGTGCCAGGCATGGCACAGAACTAATGAGGTGAAAGTCCTCATGCCAGGTGTCCGCAGAGCCGAAGGCTAGGAGAAGGGCAAGGGCGTCACCGCAAGGTGGGGTCTGAAGGAAGCCCAATCCAAAACTGCGGGACGACGAACAGGAACCAGATATGAGGTGTGGTCCATCCGGGACGAGCTGGCACGTGACAGCGAAGTCCTCCTTCTGCGATTGGGGTGGGCTTTATAAATCTGGCGTCTACGCAGGGAAAGTTTTGTGTCTTACCCTGGGAGATCTGCAAGGTGTCCGGTGAGAGCCGGACTGAGAGGGGAGAAATCCTCTCTGACCGCCTTGCAGAAGGCAGCAGAGGGTATAGTAGAGGTGCAAACCTCGAAGGCCCGAACGGTATGAGAGGGGAGGTCGCTTTGTGACGAGTCCGGACATTGCACCTGCCAAGCAGCTCACGCTGCCTCTGGCCCCGCCAGAGGATGAAGCCCGGCCTGGGTCACGGAGAAGAGACGCTCCGGTTTGTCTCCCGAACCTGCTGGAGCGCGCGTTGGAGCGATCCAACATGTTTCGCGCGCTACGGCGAGTTCTCCAGAACAAGGGTGCTCCGGGAGTCGACGGGATGACCGTCGGAGAGCTCCCTGGGTACCTGAGGACGCACTGGCCCGAGATCCGGGCCGCCCTGCTCAACGGCAGCTATCGCCCGCAACCGGTTCTCCGCAAGGAGATTCCGAAACCGGGCGGCGGCGTCCGTGAGTTGGGAATTCCCACAGTGTTGGACCGGCTGATCCAGCAAGCGCTAGCTCGACTCAGCATCTTCGTCCGCAGCCAGCGGGCGGGCGAGCGGGTCCTGGCCAGTGTGACGAGTTTTCTGAAGAGGCGCCTCAAGCTGCGGGTGAACCTGGAGAAGAGCGCGGTCGATCGCCCTTGGCGTCGGGTGTTGCTCGGCTTCACGTTCGTCGGCCGAGAGTTTCGTCGGCGGGTCAGCGACAAGGCGTTGAAGGCACTGCGGCTTACGGTGAAGCAGAAGACGCGCCGCACGCTGGGCGTGAGCTTTCGCAGCCTGTTGTCCGGTCTGAGCAAGACTCTGCTCGGCTGGCGGTCGTACTACAGGTTCAGCGAGGTGCCGAGCCCACTTCAGGAGGTCGAGAAGTGGATTCGTCGCCGTCTGCGGTGCTATCTTTGGAAGCAGTGGGGTAGGCGAGGCTATCGGGAGCTGAAGCGAAGGGGAGTGAGTGTGGATCTGGCGTGGAACACGTCGAAGTCGGCCCACGGTTCCTGGCGTCTGAGCCAGAGCCCGGCGCTGACGATCGCTCTGCCCGCCAGGTACTTCCGGAGGCTGGGTCTGCCGAGCCTGGTGAACGGATAGGGAGACCGACTGAATCAACCGAACCGCCGTGTACGTGATCCGTACGCACGGTGGTGTGGGAGGAGGGACCCGCGAGGGTCCCCCCTATCCCGATTCGGCAGCAGAAACGCGCGCCGCCCGAAGCAAGGAGAAAGCCAGGTGTAGACGCTCACCTCAATCCGTCGAAATTTGGACCATCTGTCGAGGAGCAGCATCATCCCGCGCGAAGCGCGGCGGCAGCGAGCAGAGGGGGGCAGAGGGCTGTAAACAGCGTTTAAGAGGGGTCAATGGTCACTTCTGCTGCAGCCTGTGCTACCGTCTCGCGCCCTCTCAGCTTCCTGCCCGCTTCAGGCCTCTGCAAACGGCGATTTCGCCCCCTTGGCCGGCGACCACATGGTCCAAATTTCAGCGGATTCTCGTGAGCGTTAACACCAGGCGAACACCCCAGCAAGATCGCCGCACGTCAGGCGCGACGACGCGCACAGGATCGTCGCTGCCACGCATCGCGGTGCACGCTCTCGCGGCTTGGCCTGACGTGCCAGCGAGATCGCCGCGCAGGTAAACGGCACACGTATGGCACGCATATCGGCTCGGCGGCTGTCGGAACTGACGATCACGGGGCTGTTCCTGGCGCTCATACGCACACTGGCGGAGTATTACCGGCTGCGGTACGTCCGTGGGACGGCGCTCGGGCTGGCCGAGGTGGCGCCGTACATCACGGGTGGGCTGATGGCGTCACTCGGGGCGTGGGCGGCTGTGGTGGCGTACTTCTTCGGGCGGTACCGGGTGGCTACAGGCATTGTCGTGGCGGTCGTCGTGGCGATGCTCGTGTACAAGGTGGTGGTCATTGGCGGCTTGCCATAGCGCAGACGGGTGATCGCCAAGACCAACGGGTCTCAGGTGTGGTCGTCCCGCTTGATGACAATCCTGCAACTGCTGCCGAACTAGCGGTTGCAGCGGAGCCGGCCGCGTTGCCCGGCTGGGTCCCGTAGCCGAGCCCGTCGCGCCCGAGGCCGACAGTAATGCCGACAGCTCAGAGAGACACCGGAGGCGGCACCCGCTCGGCGCTCAGAAACGCTTCGACGCCCGCGGCGAGCTCCTCCACCCGGAGGAAGCGCACCCGGGTCGAGCCCACCGCCATCTCCGGATAGACCCCGCGGTTGACGACCAGGAGCTGCTCGGGCTGGTAGGCGTCGATGAAGCTCCGGGCCGAGCGGCTCACGCTGGCCCGGCTGTCTCCCGCCTTGATCTCGCAGGCCAGGAGTCTCCCTTGGTGCTCCACCACGAAATCCACCTCGGCGCCCGACTTGCTCCGCCATGCGGAGAGCCCGTCGAGGAGAGGATTGACCGTCTTCGCGAGCTCGGCGAAGGCGAGGTTTTCCAGCAGGGCACCACGATCGGATCGCTCCGTGGTCGGCTGGAAACCGCCGAAGAGCTGATTGCGGATGCCGTTGTCCAGGAAGTAGACCTTGCGGGCGCTGGTGAGCTCGGCTCGTTTGCCTCCCACGAACGGGCGGACCAGACGGATCAGATGCGTCTCTTCGAGCAACCGGCAGTACTCGGCCACCGTGTCGTTGCTGATATTGGTCAAGGCGGCCCACTCCGAGAGATTGACCAGGTTGCCCACCTGGCTCGCGGCAAGCTCCAGGAGCTTGCGTAGAGCCGCCGGGTGGCGGATGCGGAAGCGGTCCGAGGCATCGCGGACGACAACGGCCTCGACCAGGGTCGCCAGCTCCTGGCGGGGATCGTCCGCGGTCATGATCGTCGGGTAGCCGCCGAAGACCAGCATGCGCTCCAACAGGCGGGAGAAGGCGTCCTCGCGAACCAGAGGGCCGGCTGGAAGGGGCGCGCCGGCCTCGGCCAGGGAGAGCGGCAAGAGCAGGTGGCGCTGGGCCCGGCCGGCGAGCGACTCGCGCGTCGCCGCTTCCAGGTCGAACGAGGAGCTGCCGGTGGCGTAGAGCCGCAGGCCCGTGCGGCGGTCGACCAGCCCCTTGAGGAACAGACCCGCCTCGGGCAGCCGCTGTACCTCCTCGAAGAAAAGGGTCCGGGCCGGGACGGCCAGCTCGGTGAGGTCGGCGAGGAAAGCGGCCGGTGAGGAAAGCCACTCGCGGATCGACGGTTCCTCGCAGTTGAGGAAAAGGACCGGCTCGGCAGCCTCGGCGAGGGTCTTCCAGATCAGGGTCGATTTGCCGGCTTGCCGCGGTCCGACCACGAGGACGACCCGATGGTCGGCAGAGAGCCGCAGGCGCCGCGGAATGTAGCTCGTGGGCAGGAAGCGCCGGATCCATTCCAGGAGGTCTTCCCCTCGAAGCCAGGGGTTCTCGGCGACGAGGACGCGGCGTAGTTGAGGGTCCATGGGGAGAGCTCTGCTGCCAGAAACGAGCAGGGTTCGTTTCTGTTTCCGCCAGAAACTAGCAGGGTTCGTTGCTGGCGGCAAGCCGAGATCAGAGGTGAGCCCGCCGCCGGCCGGAGCGAGCCGTCGCCGGGAAAGTCGGCTCACTTTCCAAAAATTTGGGAATCCCACCCTGAAGGTTTCCCGGCCGGTTCTCATCCCTCTACCCTTCTCGATGCCGGGAATCACCCCGGCAGAAAGGAGACGCATCATGGCGAGAGAGAAGACGGTGAAGGGGAAGATGGGGATGTTGCAGCGGCTGCTCGCGCGGTTGCTCAGCAA
>DASPXX010000140.1:0-11034 GCA_035637095.1 Thermoanaerobaculia bacterium | reverse complement strand
GCCTGAGGAGGTTGCCTATATCGAGCTCAGGCTCAAGCTCAGCGATGCGGTCCGCGAATATCGAAAGAAGAAGCGACTGACCCAAGTTCAGCTTGCCGAGTTGCTCCAGTCGAGCCAGAGCCGCATAGCAAAGGCAGAAGCTGCCGATGATTCCGTGTCCTTGGATTTGCTCATCCGTACACTTCTCGCCCTCGGAGCTACTCCTCAGGACCTTGCCAAGGTGATCACCGCAAGAGTGGCGAGAGCCTCATGACCCACTCGCTTCTATTGTGACGTGCAACGAGGTTGCTGCTCAGCGGCCAGGAAGCGGAGCTTGCTGGTCCGCTGGAGCAGCCTGGGTTGGGCGAAATTAACCTGCGCTGTGATCACTCCGGGCCGGGCTCATCCCCGGTCAGGCCCAACAACCGGCCGAGGGAGCGCTTCACCTGCTCGTCGAATTCGCGGGTCAGGCTTATCTCCGGGGAGATCACGTTATCCGGGACGAGTTAACCTTATCTGGGCGGGGATAAGCTTATCTCGCCGTCAGAGCACCGGCGCGAGCCAGCGCGCCATCCGGTCTCCGGCGCGGTGCAGGAGCCTGCGGCGCTTCCAGTCGCTGCGGCGGATCTCCACCGCGTTCTCGAGGTCGGTCTCGAAGTTCTCTTCCATCTGCCGCGCGGTCTTGTCGCAGAGGATCAGCAGGTCGCACTCGGCGTTGAAGATGAAGGAGCGGAAGTCGAGGTTGGTCGAGCCGACGACCGAGACGTAGCCGTCCGCCACCAGGCTCTTGGCGTGGAGGATGGAGCCCTGGTACTCGAAGACCCGCACGCCGTGCCGGAGGAGACGCGAGAAGTAGCCGTGGCCAGCATGGCGGACGATCGGCACGTCGGTCAGGCCGGGCAGCAGGAGGCGCACGTCGACCCCACGCTGCGCCGCCTGGCCCAGGATGCGCACCCCGGCCCAGCCCGGCGCGAAATAGGAATTGGTGATCCAGACCGACCGCCGCGCCGCGCCCACGATGGCGGCGAGCGCCGCCGCCGACTCCGCCTGCCCGCGCTTCGGCCGGGAATCGAGGACCAGGATGCGCGAGCCCGGGGCTTCGGCCTCCGCGGCATCCAGGGTGGGCAGGTCGAGCGGCGTGCCTCCGGCCTGGCCCCAGCTTTCGGCGAAGACGATCGCCATCTCCCAGGCGGTCGGGCCGATGACGCGCAGGTGGGTGTCCCGCCAGGTCGATTCCATGGACCCCGGGCGGGTCAGAAACTCCGGTGCCGAGCCGTACTCGTCGCCGATGTTCATGCCGCCGGTGAAGGCGATGCGGCCGTCCACCACCAGGATCTTGCGGTGGTCGCGGAACGGCTGGTACCAGAGCGTCTTGAACAGAGGGTTGAACAGGCGGCTCTCGATGCCCCGCAGCTCCATCTCCCGCCAGAACGCTTTGCGGGTGGCGAAGGAGCCGAGGGCGTCCGCCAGCACCTTCACGCGGACCCCGCGGGAGGCCGCCGCGGACAGCTCCTCCAGGAAGGCGCGGCCGGTTGCATCATCCTTATAGATATAGGACTCGAGGAGGATCTCCCGCCGGGCGGCGCCCACCGCCTCGCGCATGGCGGCGAAGGCGTCCTTGCCTCGCACGTAGATCCGGACCTCGTTGCCGCCGAGCAGCGGCGCGCCGTCGATCCGCCGCAAAAGGATCTGGAATCCGGGATCGCGGACCCCCTGGGGGAGGTCCTGCGCGAGACGCACGACGTTGCGGCCCCGCAGCTCGCGCGGGAGCTGCCGGCCCTGTTTGGGGCGCAGGATGGGTCGGAAGCGGCGAAAGCGGTGCGGGCTCATGGAGAACGCCGGGCCATCGAGGCGGAGTATGTCAGAAGAGACGCGCGCCGGCTTCCGGTTCCACCTGATCGGGCAGGCAGGAGGCTCTCCTCCCGTGCGGTGGTCTTCCGCCCGGAGGTGCGTTGAGGTCCTTGTGTGCAAGCGGCACCATTATGGAATAGACATAACGAAATCTCTTGGAGGGTTTTGCGATGGATAAGCTGGCCAATCTTTCGCTGATGATCGCCTTTGCCGATCCAACGGCCTGGCTGCCGTATGCTTTTTATGTGGCGACTCTGTTCTCGCTCATCGGTCTGGCTCTCGCCCTGATGGGAGCGAAGAGCAGGGCCGCATCCGCCGAGAGCATGGGGCGCTTCGGCGCCAACCTGTTCATCGGGGGAACCCTGGCGCAGATCGCTGCGGGAGTATGGTTCTCCTTCGTCCTGCCGGTCGAGGTGCGCGAGGGATTTCTCGGGGGCAATGCCGGGGACACGGCCCTGCTGCGGGGCGCGGCCGCGGCCGCGGTGCTGGCCGTGCTGATCGCGCGCAGGAACCCCGTCCTGGCCACGGCTGCCTTCCTGGTGACTCTGACGGGTATGGCGATCGTGCGGCAGCGCGAGCAGATGCTCGTCGTGGACTACTTCCGGGATACGCCGGCCATCGCACCGCAGACGGTGTCGTTCCTGGTCTTCGCCGTGCTGTTCGTGGTGGGGCTCGCGGCCGTCGGCTGGAGGATCTGGAAAGGATATATGACGCAGGCGTTGTCTCACTCGTAATCGTCTTCCTCGCCCTCCTGGCGTAACATGGCGGCCGGTCCGCATCATGGCCGAGCCGCCGCCCTCCCCGGTCCAGGGAGCCCCAGCTCCCCGCCCCGCCCGCCGTCGCGGGCGGCGCATCGCGCTGTTCCTGATCCTCGCCCTGGTCCTCCTTCCCTTGCTGGCCCTGCTCGCGGGGTGGGCGGGCCTGCGCTCGGTCGCGATCCGCAAGGCGATCCTGGCCCGGATCGCGGCGTCGGTGGAGAAGAGCTTCCACCTCGCGATCACGGTCGACGACTTCTCGCTGGCCGGTTGGACCGGCGTCGAGCTCACGGGAGTCCGCCTCGGAGCTCCGGGGAAGGCGCCGCTCGCCACGGCCGGGCGCGTGCGTGCCGCGATCGATCTGTTTTCGCTGCGGCGCGAGACCGCCGTCGTTCGCTCGCTGGAAGTCTTCTCGCCGGTGATCGATCTTGCGGCGCCCCTCCCGCAGCTGCCGGAATCCGAGGGTCCGCCGGGCTTCGAGATCCGGCGGATCGCTCTCCATGGTGCCACCGTGATCGGGGCTCCGCTCGCGCCGCCCGCCACCGATTGGCTGACGCGTTGGCGGATCGACGGGATCGAAGCCCGCGGCGCCTTCCGCAACGGCCCCTGGGACCTGACGGTGGAGAGGTCGAGCGCGCGCGTCGAGCGGCCCGGGTTTCCTTCCCTCCCTGTGCGCCTCTCCGGACGGTTCGCCCAGGAGGCCGCCGGAGGACCGGTCCGGATCGCCGCCCTGGAAGCCGACGGCGACGGGCTCCATCTCGACGGCTCGGGGAGCCTGGGCTTCGGAGAGGGCGCGCCCATGGAAGCTGTGTTCTCCGCGCAAGTCGAGCCGCGCCTCCTCCTCGCCGGTGCGCCCGCGGGTGGGCTCCTCACTGCCAGGGGAGACTTCCAGCTACCGGAGTCCGCCGGCCGCATCGCCCTCACCGCTCAGGACGTCCCGGCCGAGCTGCTGCGACCTTATTTAGAGAGGAAGCTGTTCGCCGATCTCGCGCTCGCGGGCACCGCTTTGGATGCCCGCGCCGATCTCGCCCTCGGTCCGGGGACGCTCCAGAAGGTCGAAGGGGAAGCCGAGGCGACCTGGAGACGCGGCGCGCGCCGGCTCGCGCGGGTGGAAGGCCGGGTGCTCCCTGCAGCCGGAGAAGGCCCACCGCTGCGCCTGACCTTCGCCGGCGATCTCCTGCCCGACCGCCTCGGGCGCCGCCATGTCCAGGGGACCTTGGCCGCCGCCGACTTTGCCGGCCTGGCCGCGGGAACCGTCCAGGACCTCCGCGCCGAGCTGCGCACCGCGGACGTGGCCGCCTCGCTGGCCGAGCTCCGCACCCTCTGGCCGCGCCTCGTCCCCGCACTGCCGCCGGAGATCCCCGCCCGTGGCGCCCTCGTCGCCGACCTCCGCCTCGACGGCCCGCTGGCCGATCCTCACGCCAGGCTCCAGGCAGAATGGAACCCGGAAGCGGACGCCCGCGTGCTCCTCCAAGCGGAGGGACAGCCGAGCACCTGGACCGGAAAAGCCGAAGCAGAGGTCGAGCACCTGCCGATCGCCGAGATCTGGGCGGGGGGTGAGGGTATCCTGAGCGGCCGCATCACCCTCGCCGGCTCCCCACGCGCCTACCAGACCCATCTCACCGCCGAAGCCACCGGCTTTGCCGATGACCCGGTCCGCCTCGACCGTCTCCAGATCGCCGCCGATGGCCTCGTCCGCTCCGCTCCGCTCTCCTGGACCGGCACCGCCGAGGTCGACGGCAACGGTCTCGACCTGCCGGGCACCGTCCAGGCGGCCGAGGTGCATCTGAAGGCCGAGGACGTGGCGGCGAGCGCCACGGCGGTGGCCGGCCGGCTCCGCCTCGATGCGCCGCGGGTCGACCTTCCGGGAGCCGGGACTTCCATCGACGGTCTCCACCTCGAAGCCGAGGGGGACCGGCGCGAGGCGCGTATCCTCGCCCTCTCCGGCAGCCTTCCCGAATCCCGTTCCTTCCAGGCCTCCGGCCGCGTCCTCCTGGAGCCGCTCCTCGACGAGGCGGACCTCGATCTGCGCCTCGTCCGGCCGGTGGACGCCGTCCGCTCCGCCGAGCTGTCGGCCAGCCTGAGGAGCGGCGTCGTCGGCATCTCGGCCCCGCATCTGGACACCGCGGCCGGCCCCGCCAACCTGCGGGCCATCGTCCCTCTGGGCGCCCTGCGGCAGATTCCGCAGCTCGCGAAGGCTCTCGAGGGCCTCCCCCTGGAGCTGGCGCCCGGCCCCATCTCCCTGACCCTCGAAGCGCCGGACCTCGACTCCGAGCGGGTCCTCGCGGCCCTGGGTCTCGCGCCGCGGCCCGAGAAGGTCCGGGGCGGCTTGTGGGCAGAGCTCGTCTTCGACCCTGCCTCTCCCGCGGCCGGCCGGGGCGAGATCCGGCTCGACGGCCTGCGGATCGAGAGCCCCGACGGCCGGGCCGCCGCCGAGGGACCTGTCACGGTCCGTCTGGAGAACGGAACGCTGGACGTCCCTCCCGTCCACCTGATCGCGAGCGGCGCCGGGATCGAAAACGCCGGCTTCGACCTCCAGGGCCGGGCGGACCTGAACCGCTCCTGGAACCCGTTCACCGACGATCCCGCGGCCGCCGTCCGCAAGGTCGACGTCGATGCCGGCGGCACGCTCGAAGCTGCGCTCCTGAACCCCTTCCTCCAGGGCGGCGTCGCCTCCGGAGCCCTGACCTTCGCGGGCAAGGCGTCCGGCCCTCTCGACGACCTGCGGGGAGATCTCCTGGCCAGCGGCCCCGGCGCCTCCTTCTTCTGGGCTTCTCCCTACGCGACGCGTGTGGCGGATCCCGAGGTCTCCGTCTCCGTGCGCCAGAGCCGCTGGAAGATCGAAAAAGGCCGGCTGCTCCTGAACGGCGGTCCGGTCGACCTGGCGGGGAGCGGCGCGCCGGGCGAAGCGGCCGGTCTCGAAGCCGCGTTCTCGGGTGTGCGCTACCGCCTCGACTATGGTCTGACCGCCCTGCTCAGCGGACGGCTCGCGTTCCGGATGCCGCCCGAGGGCCGGTCGCAGCTGACCGGTCGCGTGACCCTCGACCGTGCGCTCCTCGACCGCGACGTCGATCTCGACCGCGAGCTCCTGGCCGCCTTCCTCCAGCCGGACGACACGCCGGGCACCGAAGAGAGCGCCCTGTCCCAGGTCGATCTCGATCTGCAGGTGGCGACGGGCGACGGCGTGCGCATCCGCAACAACGTGGCGGACCTGCGGGCCGGCTGGCAGCCCCTCTCCGTCACCGGCACGCTGGAGATGCCGGTCCTCCGGGGCCGGGTCGACATCGATCCGGGCGGCCTGCTCTTCGCCTATGGGCAGACCGTGCGGATCGACCGCGGCTCGCTCCTCTTCACCGGCGATCCGCTGCTCGACCCGCGGATCGACCTGTCCACCACCAGCTCGCTGCAGGACCCGACGATCGCCCGGCTGCGCGGCACCGAGAGCCCCCTCGCGCTCCTCGAAGGGAACAATCCCCGGGATCCCACGGCCGCACAGGAGAAACCGACGCTGGAGGGGACCGTCACAGCCGGCCTGACCGGGTACTACGGAGCGCGTCTCGCCTCGAAGCTGGGGCAGGCCGCGGGCCTGGAACGGATCTCGGTTCAGCCGGTCCTCGTCTTCCAGGAGGCGGGAGACCCGAGCGCCCGCCTGAACGTGGGGACCGACCTGTCGCGCAACGCCTCCTTCGCTCTCTCGGTCGACCTGCGCAACGCCGAGCGCCGCACCTATCTGCTCGATCTCCACGGCTTCCGTGAGCTGCCGGGCTTCGCGCTCCAAGGCTTCACCAACGACGCGGGGAACGAGGGAGCGAGCCTCCAGCAGGTCGTGGAGCTGGGGGGCAGCCGGACGCGGGAGAGCCGACCGCGCCTGCACCGTTTGCGGCTCGACGTCCCCAAGGAGCTGCCGAAGCGGGCGCTCCGCCGTGCCATCTCTCTGAGGCGCCGCAGCCCTGTCCCCGAGCACGCCGACTTCGACGTCGAGATTGATCTGGCCGAGGCCCTGCGCCGCCGCGGCTGGCCGGATCCAAAGATCGAGGTGGCGGTCGTCCCGGCGGAAGAGAAGAAAGATCAGGTGGACGTGAACGTCCGGATCGAGCCCGGGCCGCGCGCCGAGATCTCTTTCGAAGGGGACCGGCCGCCGCGCCGGGAGCGGACTGCCATCGCCGCGCTCTATCGCCCGGACTTCTACGAGCCCGCGTCCCTGGAGGAGATGAAGGCGGAGACTGTTCGTGCGTTCCGCCGACGGGGGTATCTGGCGCCGCGGGTGGACCTCACGCCTCAATCCCCTCTCCCATCGCCCCCCCTCCGACCGGGAGAGGGGACGCCCCCATCCGTGCGCCACGTCATCATCCGCTCGGAGGCCGGGCCACGGGCGAAGCTCTCCGAGTTGGAGATCGCCGGGATCGAGCCCGACGCCGCCCACTTGGCGGCGGCGCGCTTTCCCGGGACTCTGTCGCGCGCCGAGCTGGCCGCCTCCGAGCCCGGCGCCGACAACCGGCTGCTCGACGCCCTGCACGCCCTCGGTTATCCAGACGCGCGGATCGCCGGCCGTGACCTGGACGACAAAGGCCGGCGCCTGGTGGTGCATGTCGAGCCCGGAGAGCGGCGGGCGTTCGGACGGATCGAGATCACAGGAGTCGAAGGAACGGAGCGCGACCGGCTGGCGGCGCTCCTGCCGGTCCGTCCCGGAGATCCGGCGCGCCTCGACCGGATCTCCGAAGGGGCTCTGCTCCTCGAACGTTCCCTGGAAGGACAAGGGTTCCCGGAAGCGGCGGTCCGTCCCGTGGTGCGGCCCGACCCGGAGCTCTCCGGGAGCGTGAACGTCGTTTACGAAATAACGCCGGGCCCGGCCGTGCGCGTGGCCGGGATCGGCTTCGCGGGAGAGCGCTGGAGCCATCCACGGCAGCTCGCCCGGGTCGCCGGCCTCGCGCCCGGAGAGCCCTACGTCGACGCCGCCGTGGAAGAGGCGCGGGCGCGGCTGTTCGCAACGGGCGTCTTCACGCGGGTGGCGGCCGACGTCGACAGGAGCACGGACGGCGCCCGGGTCACCTTCTCCCTGGCCGAGCGGCCGCGCTTCCGCGTCGGCTACGGCGTCCGCTGGGAGAGCGGCGCGGACCGGGCCTCGGCCGTGGTCGACCTGACCGACGGCAACTTCCTCGGGCGGGCGATGACCTTCGGCCTGCGCGGCCTCTACGAGCCGGACGATCAGATCGGCCGCGCCTATCTGAACACCGGCGGCCTCTTCGGCACGGCCATCTCTCTGGAGACCTACGCCCAAGCCCGGCGCTTCGTGGAGGCAGGCCTGGTCGAGGACAGCCGGGAAGGCGCCCTGCAGCTCGCGCGACCCTTCGGATCGAGCCTCACCGGCCGCCTCTACCTCCGCTACCGCACGACCCACCTCTACGAGCAGGAGCCGGACCCCTTCCTGCCGCCGTTCGACCTCCGGATCGACCGGCCCTATCTGGGCATGCAGGCGCTCTGGGACACGCGCAACGACCGCGTCGACCCGGCCGGCGGCGTGTTCGCCAGCCTGGACGTTTCGGGGAGCGGCTCCTGGTTGGGGAGCGACTTCGAGTACGCGCGCCTGTTCGGCCAGGTGAACGCCTACCGCAGCGTCTCCGTCGGCGGCCATCCGTTCGTCTGGGCGCAATCGGTGCGGGCCGGCTGGGCCGAGGCCTTCTCCGGGCAGGAGCTGTTGCGCGAGGAGCGCCTCTTCGCGGGGGGCGAGCTCTCGGTGCGCGGCTACGAGACCGAGAGCCTGGGGCCGCAGGAGGTGCTGGGCGACCTCGTCCGCCCGCTCGGAGGCGCGGCCCTCTTCATCCTGAACCAGGAGCTGCGCTTCCCGCTGCCGCTCGATCTCACAGGCCTGCTCTTCTTCGACGCCGGACAGGTCTGGGAAACCACGAAGGACCTCGACACCGACCTCGCCAAGGCCCTGGGGCTAGGGCTGCGGGCGAGAACGCCGGTCGGGCTGCTCCGGCTCGACGTCGGCTTCCCCCTCGACCGGAGGGAGGGGGAGGAGAGCTACAAGATCTATTTCGGGTTTGGGAATGCGTTCTGAGACAGAACCATCAGGCAGCGCCCCGCGCGAGCGAACGAACGCACGAGGCACCGGCATCATTCGTTTCGCGCTTGACTTCCACCGCCGTTGTTCATTGCCCCTCGCTTCCGCTGGTGGATGGACCGAAGCCGCAACGTTCGCGCATGCTTTGCCGGAGTCGCTCCCGCTCCTCAGGGGTCATGCGCTCCCAGCGCTTGGTCATGCGACGGCGGGGGCCATAGGAACCGCGTCCAAGTCCGCCGAAGAGGATCCGGCACAGCGCGAGAAGTCCCAGCGCCTGCCAGAAGGTGATCTCGCGCCAGCCGAAGAGCGGCGGCAGCAGCCAATTCCACAGGTGCAGCACGAGCTC
Source organism: Thermoanaerobaculia bacterium (assembly GCA_035637095.1). GTDB lineage: Bacteria > Acidobacteriota > Thermoanaerobaculia > Multivoradales > UBA5704 > UBA5704. The sequence goes on along the minus strand of DASPXX010000140.1, from coordinate 2,039 downwards.
GCCGCCGATGGTCATGACGAGCAGAATCCCCAGAATCGCTGCCGGAGCGATCCAAATCAATTTTTTTCTCATGTCCAGCTCCTTATCCTTTCGTCTCGTCATAAACCCTTTGTAACCGCTCGCGCAGATGCCGCACCGCATAGTGCTTGCGCGACAGAAGCGTGTTCACGCTCACGCCGGTCTCTGCGGCCATGTTCTTGAAGCTGCGCCCTTCGAGCTCGTGCGCAACAAACACCTCGCGCTGCTCCGCCGGGAGCTCACCGAGAGCCAGCTCGAGCTCCTCGAGAAGCACGTGGCGGGCGTACAGCGCATCCGGTCCGGCATCCGCCGAGGGCAGCAGGTCTTCCCACCGCAGCAGCTCATCGTCCTCGTCCGCGACAGCGGCATCGCTGAAGCTCTCCGGCTTCTGCTTGCGGAAGAGATCGGTGATGCGATTGCGCGCCACGCGAAACAGCCAGCCGGTGAGGTGCTCGATCGGCATCAGCAGGTGGTTCGCTTCCACCAGCTTGCAGAAGACGTCCTGCAGAATGTCCTCAGCATCGCCCGGGTCGGGCACGCGCCGGCGAATGAAGTTGCGCAGCCGGGACTGCTCCCGCTTGACCAGGTCGGCGATCCGCTGGTTCTCTCCGAGTGCCATCCGTTCCAGTCTCGCCGCGTTCTTCATCTACGGTTGTAGACGAACGAGGAGGTGCCAATATTGTAAGGGCGCTGGGTTGCCGAGGGCGAGAGCCGGACCAAGAGGCCAGCGGCGTATGAGCTCAGCGGTGCCCAAAGGGGTCAGGAGTCGCAGCGGCGAAGCGTTTCACGCGCGCAACGGGGCGGGGCGAGGCTGTTCAGCCCCGGCTCCCTCGTACCTGCTCGTCCAGCTTGTCTCCCATCTCCACACTGCGCCGGTAGGCGGCGTCGATGGCATCGGTCAGGACCGCGGCGAAGCGTCCCTGATGGAGGACGTGGAGGGCTCGCGAGGTGGTGCCGCCGGGCGAGGTCACGCCGTCGATCAGCTCTCCGACGTGGCGGTTCGAGGCGAGGATCAGCTCGGCCGTGCCGATGATCGTCTGGAGGACCGACTCGCGCGCCAGCGGCCGCGATTCGCCGATGAAGTTGGCGGCGTCCTCCAGGGCCTTGACGAAATGGGCGATGATCGCCGGGCCCGTTCCGTTGACCGCCGTGGCGCGGTCCACGTCCACCTCATCGGGGACGTAGATCTCCTTGCCCATGGTCTGGAGGATGTGGCGCACGCGCTCGCGGATGGGCGCCGAGACCTCCGGGGTCGCCGTCCAGATCGTCATGCCGCGGTGGATCTGGCAGGGCAGGTTGGGCATGCAGCGGACGATCGCGGGGTGCTCCAGCCCCGACCCGATCACGCTCATCCGCGCGCCCGCGATGATGGACATCACCAGGTGCTCCGGGCGGATGTGGTCGCGAAGCTGCCGCAGTACCTTGGGCAGCGTCTGCGGCTTGACCGCGAGGACCACGATTTCGGCGTGATCCACCGCCTCCAGGTTGTCCGTCGTCGCCCCGATGCCATAGCGGGAGCGGAGCTCCTCGGCCCGTTCCGGCCGGGGGCCCGAGGCCCAGATGTGGCCGGGCGGTGTGACGCCGCGGGCGAGGAGGCCGCCGATCATCACCTCCGCCATCACGCCGGAGCCGACGAAGCCGATCCGGGTCTCTTCGCGCTCGCTCACTCGCTACTCCTGGCTCTCTTGGCCGCAGACCCCTTCGGCCGGGGGCGAGGTCTTGCCGCGGCCGTAGTTGTCACGCGTGGCGAACGAGATCTTCTCGCCGCGCTTGCAGACGACCTGGACCGTCCACGACCCCTGCGAGGAATCTCCGACCTTCTGCTCCTTTCCCTCGCCGATCGTCTCGAAGAGGTAGTAGGGGAGCTTGCCTTCCGAGGCGGTCACCGTACACATGCCGGCGCAGTGGGACACGTCGCCGGCCTCACACTCCCAGGAACAGTGGTCGATGCTCACCTGCGCCCCGCACTGGAACTCGAAGTAGGCAGGATCGGAGCGCTTCAAGCGACTGATGCAGGCGGT
>DASPXX010000139.1:0-12892 GCA_035637095.1 Thermoanaerobaculia bacterium | reverse complement strand
GATGAAGACCGGCAAGACCGTCCGCGAGCTCTGCCGTGAGAAGAAGGTCCTGCCCGAGGACGAGCTCAAGGAGGCCCTCGATCCCTGGGGCCAGACCGAGGGGGGCATCCACGCAGGGGGTGGCGGAGGCGGCTGAAGCTCGATTCCGGCCCGCCGAGCCACCGGGCCCGAGAGCCGAGCCATCGGGCCCGTGAGGAGATGGCCTGCGCTCGGGAGCCGAGTCACTGCGCCCGCGAGGAGATGGACCGGGCCCGGGAGCTGAGGGACCTGGCTCGCGAGGAGATGGACCGGGCTCGGGAGACAGGTCATCGCGCTCGCGGGGAGATGTCCTGCGCTCGGGAGCCAGGTCATCCGTCTCGCGAGCCCAACCGCCCGGCTGTCGAGCCCTCCTCCTGAAAAAAGGGGCGGGTCAGCGGAGGGGGCGCCTCAGCCCGCCGAGGACCAGCATCGTCCCGCCGCTCAGCAGGACGACGCCGCTCAACAGCAGGTCCGCCGTATCGAGGTCCGGCGCCGGCTGGCCGAACCAGGCGGCGAGCAGCACCCCCAGATGGAGGGCCAGAGCGGCCAGCAGCAGGCTGCGGGAGCTGCGCTCTTCCGAGACCGCAGGCGCTGTGTAGGGCTCGTCGGGGGGAGCGAGGGCTCCCAGAGACCGGGGAGCAGGCGGCGGTGTGGGCCGGGCCGCGGGCTCCGGAACGGGAACGAGCGTTGGACGGATCGGAACCGTCCGCGGAAGGATCGCGTCGATCTCCGGCTCCGCGTCCAGCAACCGGCTGCGGACGAGGACCGCGTGCGGCCGCTTCTGCGTGTGCGGATGGGGCGGCCGGGGACGGTGGACAGGCTTCCGGATCGGTTCGGCCATGGCGCAGGCTCCTTCATCTCTTTAGTGACGGACCGCGCCGAAATGTTTCATCCGATTTTGAAATCGGTGCGGGAGAGAGGAGGGGGGCGAGCCCGCCGGACGGATTCGCCCCTGAGAAGAGAGCAGGCTTACCCGCTCGCCCGCCGGCAGACCCAGGTGACGGGAGTACCCTGCCCGTTCTGCGCCACGGCGATCAGGATCTCGGGCTGGAGCTTGTAGGACCCCGTCTCCGGCTTGACGGCCCCACCTTCATCCGCGGCGGACGACTCGGCGGTCGCGTCCTCGGGCACATCGCATACACAAAACTGCCTGGTGCCGCGGAGGAACTGCACCTTGCGAGGCCTGCCGGTGAGCTTGACGGTGACGTACGTGTTGGGCTTGAGAGCTCCCTGGCACAGCACGTCGAATATCTGCCCGTCGATCCTGACGTGTGTGCTCGTGGTTTTGTCCGGATACTTCGGCGCTGTTCCTCCGGAGCCTACGACACGATATCCGGTGTCTTGGTCGGTCGTGTTGGAGACATCCATTTTCTTTCTCCTCTCATCGCTGGAGTCCGTCGCCGCTCGCGCGGGACGGGAAGTTAGTCGACCTCAAACAGCGGTTTACCCAGGAGCTCATCCTCTTCACCACGGACCTCGACTTCATAGGTGCCCGGTGGCAGCCTGGCAGCGGGCACGGAGAGAACGACCATCTTCTTGCCACCCACCTTCCTTGCAGCGAGCCGCCCTTCGCGCCAGATCTCTTCTTCGGTCGACGCCTTGCGCAAGATCGTCACAAAGGAGGTGGAGGGCTCATCCCGATCCAGCAGGAGCTGGATATCGACGCGCTGGGTTCCGGCCGGCACTCGGTGTGGGCGCTCTCCTACGGCCGAGCGCAGCGTCGAGATCGCGAGCTGGAACGTCATGACGGACGGATGGCAGATGGCGTTCAGCACGGGAGGTATTCTGGGAAACTGCGTCGCCACCCAGAGACCGCCAGTCACAAAGAACAGGCTCGCAGCGACCGCCGCGGCCCGCACCTCCGGCCGGGACAGGAGCTGGAACACCACAACCTCGGCGGAAACCGGCTCGCGTCCGGCCTCGACCAGCCCGCGGACGAGGGCCAGGCGGGCCCGTCCTCCCGGCGAAGCTCTCAGCCGCCTCAGTAAGCGACCACGCTCCGCCCGAGGGAGCTCTCCGCGCACGGCGGCCGCCATGAGATCGCCTTCCATCGCTTCGGACAGCTCGAACAGCGCGTCGTCCTCGAAGAGGCGCCGCTCGATGTTTTCGGCCTGCTCTTCGTCCAGTCCGCCGAGCAGGTAGCGTTTCAACAGGATCTCGTCATCGGTCATTTCGTCGTTTGTCAATTCATTGGATCGCATCCGGGTATCCTCCCCACCGGTTCACTGTCTGATGAGGGATGTCGAAAACGAGAGTTTCGTTTCACCGGTGATCCCGGCCGGAGCCCTCACGGAGACAATCCCGGACGCAATCCTCCAGCTTTTTCCGGATGCGGTGCACACGGATGCGGAGCGCGTTCATGGGGAGACCCAGCTCCTTGGCCAGCGACTGACGGCTGCGGATGTGGTCGTTTGCCTGATGGTACCGCAGGACGAGGAGGCGCTGATCTTCCGGCAACTCCGCGAGGCAGTTGTGCAGACAGGTGAGCCGTTCGTCGGTCTCCGAGTCGTCGACCGGGAAGTCAGGCAGCCATCGCTCGATAGCCGTCCGTTCCCGGGCGGCACGCCGTCCCATTTCTTTGCAGAGCAGCTGGGCCACCCCGCAGAAGTAGCCATAGGGATTCTCTGAACCGACCTTGACACCTTCCAGGAGGCGTCGGGCGACCCGGTTGAAGGTCTCGTCCGTCAGATCCTCGGGATTGCTGAAGCCGCGCCACTCGAAGAGGCGGACCAGCCGGCGGCGGATCGCCTCGTACAGGATGCCGGCGCGCTCGGGATCGGGATCCAGAAAGCCGAGGAGAGCCGCGAGGCTCTCGGGGGTCAGCCCCTGGCTCACTTCCACTCGCCTTGCAGAGAAAAGCCTGCCCAATCGTAGAGCGAGCGGAACCTCGGCATCGCTGCGATGTCGAGCTGCGCGCGGCGCAGGGCTTCCGCGGGCGGACGCTTGTCGACCAGCAGATAACGGTAGAAGTGTTTCATCAGCTCGGCCGTGGCGAAGTCGTCGACGCTCCAGAGGCTGGCGAGCACGCGAGGGGAGCCGGCGTACATGAAGCCGCGGGTCAGCCCGACCAGCCCCTCGCCCTTCACCTCCTTGCCGAGAGCCGTCTGGCAGGCCGAGAGGACCACGAGGTCGGCGTTCAGGCTCAGCTTGTAGATGTCGGCGAGGCGCAGAAAGCTCTCGTCCTGCCGCTGGCCATCCTCGCGGAATTGCGAGAGCGCCAGCTTGGACAGGTACGGTTGCTGGCTGTTGAGCAGGCCATGTGTAGCGAAGTGGATGTAGCGGAACTCGGCCAGCTTTCCCGAGGTGGCCAGCCGGTAGGAGGCCGCGAAGCCCCGGGCGTCGAGCACCTGGCCGGGGTCGTCGGGCTTGAGGGCGACGATGCTCTTCGCCTCTTCATCCGCAAAGGGGAGACGACGAAGGACGAGCTGATCCTCCTCACCGTTCGGTCCGCGGTGTGCCGCCAGTTGAACCGGAGACGGTTGCATGCCCTCGATCTTGTGCAGGCGGGAGTCGCCCAGCTGGAAGACGGGATCAGCCAGGACGGCCAGGGTTTTGGGGGCCGGCGGACGTCCCTCGACCTGGCGCCGCAGCGCGGCCAAGGTGGAGGCGGAGGGAAGGCTCACCACCTCGTTGCGCGCGAGGACACGCTGGCCGGGTGACGACGGCAACGGCAGGGCCGTGAACGGAACATATTGGAGGACGCCGTCGCCGACCACCAGCAGGAGGTGATCGCCCAGAAGCGGCTCGACCGGCCCCAGGATCATCCGGCTGAGCGTGAGGCCGGCGCGGTCGGCTCGGGCATCGTCTTTTGAGGTGATCGCCTGGTAGAAGTCGCGGGCAGCAGCTTCGATCTCCCGTCGTGGAGGGAGAGCGAAGCTCTGGACCGTGCCCGGAGTGACGGCCCAGACGTAGCTCCGCTCCTCGCCGAGCGCATACTCCAGGAGGAGAGTCTGGTCGCCCAGAACCTGGTTCTGAATCTCATGGACATCCAGAGGTTGAGGTGTCAGGGCTGCGTAGCTCACGCTGCTCGCGCGCAGCTCGGCTTCCACCTCGGCGAACTCGGCGACCGCCTGGTTCAGACGCGCAGCCGCCTCGGTGACCTGTTGCCGGCTCGCGCCTCGATGAATCAGCTCCATATGCTGGAGGTCGAGGTCTCGCAACCTGGCGCGTTTCGTTCGCTCGTCGTCCAGGACCCTCTGCGGCACACCTCGGTGCAGATCGGAGTCCGCCACTCCGAGCAGATCGAGGAGGCTGCGAGCGCGCTCCTGCTCACTGACCTTCAGGGCGCGGGTGTCGTAACCCTCGGTGGGGTGCTTCTCATGGAGCTCCATCAAGAGTTGCAGATAGAGCTCGTAGAACGTCTGGTTGGAGGCCAGGAAGAGCGCCCTCTGGTCCAGCGACACGACGCGGTTGCGCAGGGACTCGATACTGGCGACCGCGATTTGCGCATGCCCCGCGGCAGCGTCGAGATCACCGAGCTCCTGCTCGACGCGGGCAAGCCGCAGGGTCAGCTCGGCGGCGAAACGGAGGTCTGCCCGCTTCCGGGATCGGGCGATCGCCTCCTGGAGCGTCCCCCGGGCCGCGCTGAGCTTCTTTTCGCCGCGCTCGACCGCCGCCCGGGCGGCCAGGCCGACATAATCGAGAACCGGACGTGACGCCGCGAGGCGGTCGACCTCCCGCCACTGCGCCAGCGCTTCCTCGGTCCTCCCCAGCTTCTGGTCCAGGAGGAGGCCGAAATTGTTGGATGCCTGGATCTGGACGTCGAGGTTTTTCGTCTCGCGGGCGCGGACGAGCGCCTCCTGATAGGAGCGCTGCGCTGCCTCGAGGTCCCCGGAGTAGTGCTGGGCCTCCCCGAGGTTGTTGAGAGTGGATGTCAGATGGTAGAGATCGTTCTCATGCCGGTTGATGGCGATCGCCTGGTCGTAGTTCTCTACGGCGTCCACCCAATCGCCGAGGGAGGCGTAGACCGTGCCCAGGTTGTTGTAGGCCGCGGCTTTTTCGAGCGCGTTCGCTCCTGGGAACGCGAGGGCCTTTCTACCGAGCTTGATCGCCCTTTGCGGATCCCCGAGATCTGCGTAGATCAGTCCCAGGTTGTTCATGATGTTGGCTGGACGGCCGACATCGCTCCCGAGCTTCAGCGCCAGATCCAATGCCTCGATGAGATGGCGGCGTGCCTCCTGGCGCTGGCCCAGGCTGTTCAAGAAGAGGCCCAGGTTGTTGAGGATGTTTCCCAGCTGCCGGCAATCGCCCGCCTGCCGTGCCTTGGCGAGAGCGCGCCGGAAGTCCCCCAGCGCGTCGTCGAGGTGACCGAGGTCCCGGCAGGTCCGTCCCGCCTGGTTGAGAGCCTTCGCCTCGCGGAAAGGGTCTCCGAGGGAGGCCCAGATGCCTGCCGCCCGGTGAAACCGTCGAGCGGCAGCGTCGGACTGGTGCAGACGCCCGTGCAGGAGGCTTCCCAGCTGAAAGAGCTCTTCGGCTTCGCGCCCGCGGTCCCCGAGACCGGTCCAGAGCGCCAGCGCCCGCTCGCGGATCGCGAGTTGGTGCTTCCAGGACTCCTCTGTATTGGTCAGCATGGCATCGGCCGCCTGCTGGCTGACCCGCACGGCTTCCGCACGGCGGCGGTCCGCGCCGGTTGCGGGCCGTGGCCGGTCGAGCCGGAGGGTGTAGCAATCGTCACGAGCCACTCTTCGCGGGCAGGAGAGCACCTTCAACCTGTAGGTGCCCGGCCGCTCGGCGACGGCAGCGATCTCTTCGTCATCCCGCGTCGAGTTCGGGCCGTCCACGTGGAGGACCTCCCGATCGTCCGGGTCGAGCAGGTCGACGCGGACATCGACCTTCTGCTTCACAACGGCCCGCACGAATTCACCCGCCTTGAGATCGATCGGGTATCTATACACAACGGTCTCGGACGGCTTGTGAGGACGGCAGGCGGCTCCCCCGAGCCCGACCGCGGCCAGGAGCGCGGGCACGAGGAGGCGGCGCACCCCAAACAGCCGGGGTGGGAGAGGGATGAGGCAGCTACAGGTCATGATCCTCGATTCGGCCGGTTTCCGAGCTTCCCACGCTCCCCCGACCCAGGCTGGCTTTCCATGCTCTGGACGACCGGCGGTGACAGAGTCGGGGTGCATTCTACAGTTTCCCCCCCGGTGCATTCCAGCAAGCGCCGGTGTCGCGTTAAGCTCAAGGCGTGACAGGTTCGGACCAGGAATTGTCGCCGGGTGCAACCCGCCGCGTCCTCCACTGCGATATGGACTGCTTTTACGCAGCTGTGCACATGCGCGACGATCCATCGCTTCGCGGCAAGCCGGTCGTCATCGGCGGCCGGCCCGAAGGGCGGGGCGTGGTGGCCGCAGCCAGCTACGAGGCACGCAAGTTTGGCGTCCATTCGGCCATGCCCTCGTCCCGCGCCATCCGCCTCTGTCCGGAGGTCGTCTTCATCCCTCCCGACTTCCGCCGCTACAGCCGCGAGTCGGAGAAGATCTTCGCCATCTACCGGGAGATCACGCCGCTCGTCCAGGCGGTCTCGATCGACGAGGCCTATCTGGATGTCACCGAGCATCTGGGGGAGTGGGGGACCGCGACCGCCGTGGCGACGGAGATCCGCCGGCGGGTGCGCGAGGAGCGGGGGCTCACGGTGAGCGTCGGAGCGGGACCGAACCGCCTGATCGCCAAGATCGCCTCGGACTTCCGCAAGCCGGACGGCCTGACGGTGGTGCCGCCGAAGAAGGTCCAGGCCTTTCTCGATCCGCTGCCCGTGCGGCGCCTGCACGGGGTCGGTCCGGCCACCGAGCGCGCCCTGGCCGAGCTCGGCATCCAGACCGTGGCCGACCTGCGCGAGCGCCCGGTCGAGATCCTCTTCGACCGCTTCGGCCTGAAGCACGGACGCATGCTCTGGGAGTTCGCCCGCGGGATCGACGAGCGGCCGGTGGAGACACATCAGGAGCGCAAGAGCCTGGGCACGGAGAACACCTACGCGGTGGACCTGCGCGATCTGGCCGCAATGGACGAGGAGCTCGACCGCATGGCCGGCGAGGTGGCCGCGGGGCTGGCCCGCCGCGAGCTCGCCGCCTGCACCGTCACCCTCAAGGTACGCTACGACGACTTCACGACGCTGACGCGCTCGCGGACCTTCACCTTCCCGGTCTGCTCCGCCGGCCCGATCGCCCTCGCCGCCCGCGACCTCCTGCGCAAGACCGAGGCGCCGTCGCGCCCGGTGCGCCTCCTCGGAGTCTCCGCCTCGAACCTGGTCCGCGGCCAGGTGGAGCAGCTCTGGCTGTTCACGGAGGCCCCGGGGGAGACACGGACGAGCACGGACTGACACGGACGAGCACGGACGGCCGAGCTCGCGAGATCCGCATCCGTGCTCGTCCCAGGCTTCCTGGCACGGCGCTTGCTTTGATTTCTACTCGAGCCGGAGGCGCAGCTCCCAGGAATGCGATTCGTGGTAGCGCTTCCGGCTCTCTTCCGGTTCGCTTTGCGTGGAGGAACTTCCGATGCTCAGATGGGCCCTGATCTTTCTGGTCGTCGCCCTGATCGCCGCGCTGTTCGGCTTCGGCGGCATCGCGTCGGGCGCGGCCGGGATCGCCAAGCTCCTGTTCGTGCTGTTCCTGGTCGTGTTCGTCGTCTCGCTCGTCCTGGGACTGGTGCGGCGAGCATGAGCCGGTAGAATGGATTGACCGCGGACCGGTCCGTCCTTGAAGCGGGCACGGCGGCGGCCCGTTGAGGGACTGTGATGATCCAGCCGCTCCCGGAAGAGCCTTCCCAGGAAGAGCGCCCGCGCCCCAATCTCGAAAAGCTCCGCGACGTCCTGCAGCGACCGTTCGGGGTGCGGTCCCTGTCGCTCACCGGCCTGTTCATCCTGGCCGCCTTTTACACGCTCTACTTCGCCAGAGCGTTCTTCCTGCCCATCGTGCTCGCTCTGCTCCTGAGCTTCCTGCTGAGCCCGGTGGTGCGCGCCTTGAAGAAGCTCCACATCCCCCATGGTCTCGGCGCCGGCCTGGTGATCTTCGCTCTCCTCGGCTCTCTGGGGCTGGGGATCTACGAGCTCGCCGAGCCGGCCTACGAGTGGGCCGAGCAGGCGCCCCGGCAGCTGCGCCGGCTGGAGCGCAAGCTCGCCGAATTCAAGAAGCCGGTCCAGACCATGAGCAAGGCCACCCAGCAGGTGGAGAAGATCACCCAGGTGGGAGGCGGCCAGGAGTCTCCCAAGGTCGAGGTGAAGACCGAGAGTCTCGGCGAACGCATGTTCAGCCAGGCCACCGAGCTCACGGTCGACGCCACGGTCACCTTCATCCTTCTCTTCTTTCTCCTCGCCTCAGGGGACCTCTTCCTGGGCAAGCTGATCCGCGTGCTGCCCAGCCTGGAGAACAAGAAGCGCGCGGTCGAGATCGCCCGCCAGATCGAGCGCGACATCTCCGCCTACCTGGTCACCATCACGGCGGTCAACATCGGGATCGGCCTCGCGGTCTGGGGGATCATGGCCTGGATCGGCCTCCCCAATCCGCTCCTCTGGGGGGCGCTGGCCTGCGTGGCGAACTACATCCCCTATCTGGGAGCCATCACCATGATGGCCGTGCTGGCGATGGTCGGCTTCCTGACCTTCAACGACATGACGCATGCGGTGATGGCACCCGGCGCCTTCATAAGTCTCCACCTCCTGGAGAGCTATCTGTTCACGCCCATGGTGCTGGGCCATCGGCTGACCCTGAACCCGCTGGTCATCTTTCTGGGCCTCACCTTCTGGGGTTGGATCTGGGGGATCACCGGCGCTCTGATCGCGGTACCCATCATGGTGGTCTTCAAGATCGTCTGCGACCAAAGCGAGCCGCTGCGTCCGATCGGCGAGCTCCTGGGGGATTAGAGGTCGAAGTCCGGCTCCTCGCCCCCTTCTTCCTCCCACTTCTCCATCTCACGCCGCTCCTTCTTGGTCGGCCGGCCGGCGCCGGGGTCCCTCTGGACAGGAGACCGGCGCAGCAGCCGGGCGAGCGGATCGGGCGCCGGCTTCGGCGGGCTCTGGTCCTCATAGAGCGAAGGCGCCTCGGCCTTGGCCACCGGCTTGTCGCGCAGCTCCTTGACGATCAGGATGCGGTCCCAGTCGCCCTGGGTCAGCTCGACGCGGTCCCCCGGCGCGAGATGGCGGTGCGGCTTGGCCGCCTGGCCGTTGACCTGGACGCGGCCGAGATCGCAGGCATGGGTCGCCTGGGTGCGCGTCTTGAACATGCGGGCCACATGGAGCCATTTGTCGAGCCGGACAGACATGCCTGAAGTCTACCGCTAGACTTTCCACTCATGCGCATCCCTGCCGAAGAGTTCGAGTCGCTCGTCGAGAAAGCTCTGGAAGACCTGCCGGAGGAGTTCGCCGAGCTCCTGGACAACGTGGTGGTGCTGGTGGAGGAGGAGCCGGACCCCGAGGATCTGGAGGCTCTGGACATGGAGCCCGGCGAAGAGCTCTTCGGGCTCTACCAGGGGACCAACCTCCTGGAGCGCGACATCTTCTACAACGCCGCCCTGCCCGACCGCATCCTGATCTACCGCGGTCCCATCCTGCGCCACTGCGAAACCCGCCGCGAGGTGATCCGCGAGGTCCGCGACACCGTGATCCACGAGCTCGGCCACTATTTCGGGATGGACGAGGACCAGATGCCGTACTGAGCAAGGCTCCCTCCCCCCTGCCCGCCGGCGCTCCGCGGCCCGCCCCCGCGGGTGAGCCGCTCTCTACAGCGTGGGGAGGAAGATCGAGCCGAAGGAGGCCTGCCATGAACGATTCGAAACATCTCGTCGGACATGCCAACCTCGTCGTGAAGAAGGCCGCCGTCCTGCCCGTGTGGGACGACCAGACGGATTCCGCGGGAAAGCAGGGCAAGAGGTTCCGGACCGGGGAGGTGGTGGTCCGGGTGACCGTCGCAAACATCGGCAAGAAGATCGCGGGTCCGAGCCGGACCTCGATCTCCCTCATCAAGGCACAGAACGCCGACTTCCTCGACAGCATCGAGACGCCGGAGATCGCCGAGGGGCGGGAGTTCGACGTGGAGAGCCGGAGGCTGACCTTGAAGGAGCCCGGAGCGATCGTCATCCTCGCCGATGCGCCGGTCGCCGCCGAAGCCAAGGGGATGGTCCGGGAGTACGGGGTCATGACCTCGATGAAGGGAGAGATGGACAACGCCTTCGCGTTCCCGTTCGACGGCGGTGAGGTCGAGGATCCTCACGAGTACGACAACCCCGTCGTGCACTGACAGGAGGTCGGGCGACTACGCGCCGAGGTAGCAGCCCAGCCGGTGGAGCATCTGCTGCACCGCGACCCAGACCACCAGCTCGACCTGGGCTTCGGGCGAGAGGGTCCGGGAGACGCGCTCGACGAGCGGCTCGGGGACCAGGGCCGGGCTCGGGGAGATGGCCTTGGCCAGCTGCAGCGCGAGCGCCGGCTCGCCGTCGAGACCGGGGAGCGACTCCAGCCGGGCGGGATCGTCCTCGGGTGCCGCGGCGAATGCGGCGACCGCCTCCAGCGTCTCGGCGTCGACGGGCGGGCTCATCCTGGACGCGAGGACCCGGGCCTCGCGGGCGAGTGGCTCGTCGCCCACCACCGTGGCGTAGACCAGACCGGCGAGGGCCTTCGTGCGCAGGCCGAGCCGGCTGTCGGCGGCGGAGAGGTTGTCGCGCAGGACCGTAGCGATGGCGCGGACGGCCCTGCGGCTCCGGAGCTTCGCGAGCAGCGGGAAATCGTAGCCGGTGTGGGCCGCGAGCCAGGTTCCCACCGCGGGCCAGCTGGACGGCACTCCCCGGATCCAAGAGCTCTCGAGCCGCACCGCGGCCGGCAGGTAGCGCAGGATCGAGAGCTTGGTGAGCAGCGTGTCCCGGCCGGGCGGCCGCGCCTGGAGCGACGGGTCCTCGGTCCGGACGGTACAGACCTCATGCTTCCCCGGGCTCCAGCCGGTCGAGGAGAGGACCGTCGAGACCTCCGCGACGGCGGCCTCTTCGAGATCGATCCCCACCGCATCCATGAACTTGTTGAGGAAGCCCATCATGGCGACCCCGAGGACGATCCGCTCGGCGTCGGAGGCGGAGAAGTGGCGGAGGAGCTCACGCCGCTGGTCTTCCGAGAGGTCGCAGGGGATGCGCGCGAGCGCCTCCGCGACCGCGACCGCCGCTGATTCCGCAGGAGCGAGGGTTCCGGACAGCTTCTCGGGCGGCGAGCCGCGGCGCAGGGTGAACGAGCAGGTGTGAGCGGTGCAGTAGGCGCAGCGCGCCGTCCAGCTGGACGCATAGAGGGCCAGCCCGAGCGTCACCGCCGGCGGTCCGAACCCCCAGACCGAAAACGGCAGGTTGAGGAGGTTCGGTACCAGGAGGTTGTAGGTGCGGAACCCCGCGGGCCAGATCGCGAGGATCGGGTCGCAGTTCGGCACGACTCCGATGAGCAGGCGCACGAGCTGGAGAAGCGGTCTGTACTCCCGGTTGAGCTGGTCCAGGTCCACGGCGGCCGGGCGCAGAGAGCGGACGAGGGTGGCGTTCCCCACCTGGGCATCGAGTCGCATCGGTTGAATTCCGCGTGAAGCTGGCCAAATTCTAGAACGGCTCTGGATCGAAAAGCCAGAGCCGGCCCCGGAGGCGGCCGGGTCTTCTGCTACGCTTCCGGTGTCGAGCGAGCCCTCCATGAAAAGGTCGCGCAAGGGCCTCCTGCTGCTCCTGTTGAGCCTGCCGTTCCTGGTGCTGGCCTCGGCCGTCCTCTATATGGTGGGCATGTCGTGGCTCGAGGGGCAGCCGCGGACCTTCTGGCAGTCAGTCGAATGGGCCGCCGAGACGCTGACCACGACCGGGTACGGCTCGGACAGCCGGTGGAGCCACCCGGCCATGGTCCTCCTCGTGATGACCGTCCAGTTCATCGGCGTCTTCCTGGTGATCCTGGTCTTCCCGGTCTTCCTGATCCCCTTCCTGGAGGAGCGCTTCGAGGCCCGTCTGCCGCAGGAGACCCCCAAGCACCTCGATCACCACGCGGTCGTCTTCCGGTACGGCCCGCCGGTGGAGAGCCTCCTGGCCGAGCTCAAGGCGGCGCGGGTGCCGGCGCTGGTCCTGGAGCCGGACGAGGCCACCGCGCGGCGTCTCTTCGAGCGCGGCGAGCTGGTGCTCCATCGCCGGGTTGACGACGGCGGGCTCGAAGCCTCTCATCTGGAGCGGGCGCGGGCGCTCATCGCCAACGGCACGGACGACGAGAACGCGGCGCTCATCCTCACCGCCCGGCAGCTCGGCTTCCGCGGGCCGATCCTCGCCCTGGTGGAGGAGCCTTACCACCGGCGTCCGATGATGCTGGCCGGCGCCAGCGCCACCTTCACGCCGCGCCACATGCTGGGCGCCGCCCTCGCCGCCCGCGCCTCGCACCGCATCAGCCCGCGGGTCTCCGGCCTGCAGCAGATCGGGCGGAACCTCGAGGTGGCCGAGATGCGGGTGGATCCCGGGAGCCCGCTCGCCGGCAAGACCCTGGACGAGGCCGAGATCGGTGCCCACACGGGTGCCACGGTCGTGGGGCAATGGGCGGGCGGCGAGCTGGAGGTGCTCGCCGGAGCCGATGCCCGCCTGAAGCCCGGCGGCATGCTGGTCGCGGTGGGGAGCCACGAGAGCATCGACCGCCTGAGCCGTCTCGCCGAGGGGGCGGTCGCCACGCGCCGCCACGGCCCCTACGTGGTCGGCGGCGGCGGCGAGGTCGGCCGCAAGGTGGCCGAGCTGCTGCGCACCGTCGGCGAGGAGGTGCGGCTGGTCGACCGCAGGCCTGGACCGGAGGTGGACCTGGTGGGCGACGTGCTCGACCTGAAGCTCCTGGAGCAGGCCGGAGTCCGCGACGCCCAAGCGGTGATCCTGGCGCTCGACACCGACGCGGCGACCCTCTTCGCCA
>DASPXX010000138.1:0-11483 GCA_035637095.1 Thermoanaerobaculia bacterium | reverse complement strand
CGCCGCCCGCGGCCGGAGCCCGGCCCCGGCGAGATGCTCCTCGCCCTGCGCTGCGCCGGCCTGTGCGGGACCGACCTGTTCAAGATCCGCTACGGTACGGTGCCGCCGGGGACGGTCCTCGGACACGAGGTGGTGGGGACCGTCGAGGCGCTCGGGGAAGGAGCGACCGGCTTCGCTCCGGGAGACCGGGTGGTGGTGCCGCACCACGTGGCCTGCGGCGAGTGCGCGCTCTGCCGGCGCGGCAGCGCGACGCTCTGCCCGGTCTTCCGCGAGAACCTGCTCTCCCCCGGCGGCTTCAGCGACCGCGTGCTGGTCCGCGAGCGGGCCGTGCGCCGGGCTGTCTTCGGGCTGCCCGACCACGTCTCGGACGAGGCCGCCGTCTTCCTGGAGCCCGCCGCATGCGTGCTGCGCGGCATCCGCCATGCCCATGGAGACCATTCCGTCGCGGCGATCCTGGGCGGCGGCAGCATGGGTCTCCTCCACCTGCTCGTCCTCAAGACCGTTCTTCCGGACCTGCGGATCGCGGTCTCGGAGCCGCTCCCGGAGCGCCGGGCCCTGGCCCTCCGTCTGGGCGCCGATGCGGCTGCCGAGCCGGCCGCGGCGCGGGACGCGGTGGACGCCCTGTCCGATGGCCTGGGCGCCGACCTGGTGTTCGACACGGTCGGGGGCGCGGGAGCGCTCGCGGACGCCCTCGCCCTCGGCCGCGAAGGGGGCACGGTCGTCCTCTTCGCGCATGCTCCCGGAACCGGTCCTTCGGCGGAGCGCGCCGCCTTCGACCTGAACGCCTTCTTCAAATCCGAGCGCAAGCTCATCGCCACCTATTCGAGCGCTCTCTCGGAGCAGAGGGAGATCTACCGGCTGCTCGCCACGCGCCGGCTCGATCCGTCGCCGCTCGTCACCCACCGCCTGCCCCTCTCCCGCCTCGCCGAGGCGATCGAGCTGGCCCGCGAGCGGCAGGCCCTCAAGGTGCTCCTGGTCCCATGACCGAACAGAGGACCATCTTCCTTCTCGGCCCCGAGCGGGTGGAGCTGCGGTGGGTGCCGGTGCCGGAGCCCGGCCCGGGCGAGCTCCTGGTGAAGATCGGCGCCGCCACGACCTGCGGCACGGACGTGAAGGTGTTGCGCCGCGGCGGCCATCCGCGCATGCTCGTGGTGCCGACCCCCTTCGGCCACGAGATGGCCGGCACCATCGCGGCGGTCGGCCCCGAGGCGGAGAGCTGGAAGGTCGGCGATCGGGTGGTGGTGGCCAATTCCGCTCCCTGCGGGGAGTGCGAGCAGTGCCTGCGGCAGCGGGAGAACCTCTGTGAGAACCTCCGCTACCTGAACGGCGCCTTCGCCGAGTACGTCCTGGTGCCGCGGCATTTCGCGGAGGTGAGCACCTACACCATTCCTGATGAGCTCCCCTTCGAGGTCGCCGCCCTGGCGGAGCCCCTCGCCTGCGTGCTGCATGGCCTGGAAGTCTGCCCGCTCGACGGCGGAGCGGACACGGTCGTCTATGGCGGCGGTCCGATCGGCCTGCTCTTCGTGAACCTGCTCGCGGACGCCGGGCATCACGTGGTCCTGGCCGATCCCAATTCGCAGCGTCTGGAGTCGGCCCGGAGGATGGGGGCGGCCGAGGCGGTGCTGGTCTCCCGGGACGGCGGCGAGGCCGCGCGGTTGCGGCGCCACGCCGGCCGGGGAGACGGCTTCGACCTCGCCATCGAGGCCACCGGCTCGCCCGTGGCCTGGGAGGACGCCCTCGCCTCGGTCCGCTCCGGCGGCACCGTCCTCCTCTTCGGCGGCTGCCGCCCCGGGACCTTCATCCCGCTCGACACCCACCGCCTCCACTACCTGGAGCTGACCATCAAGGGCGCCTACCACCACCGCCCCGCCACCTTCCAGCGCGCCCTGGACCTCCTCGCCACGGGCCGCATCCGCACCGCCGAGCTGCTCTCCGCCGAGCGTCCCCTCGAAGAGGTCGAAGGCGCGCTGCGCAGCATGATGCGCAAGGAGGCGCTCAAGGTGGTCATCCGGCCGTAGGTCCTTTTTGCAAAATATTCCCTCTAGCTTCCTGGTTGGATCTGTGTAGAATCTCACCCACAGACACTAGGAAGAAGAGAAGAAGTTGGATCGCAGGCAGTTTCTCAGGACGTCCCTTGTCGCAGGTGCCGGAGTGCTTTGCGCTCCGATGCTCAACCGTGGCCGCTTCCGTCTTTTCGCGGCCGACTCCCCCGACTCCACCGAATACTCCGCCCGCGCCATCGAGCTCGTCGGTCGTTCCACCGTGATCGACATGCTGAGCCTTCTGACCCTGGACTGGCCGAAGCTCTACGGCTGGCAGGACGCTCCAGCCACCTTTGGGGAGGCGGAGTTCCACAAGCTGAAGAGCTCGGGAGTGACGGTCTTCCATCCCGCCGTGGACCCGCAGAGCGCCCGGCCGCGCGAGGCCGCCTTGCGCTGGACCGCCCGCTGGAACAACCTCCTCGGGGCCCACCCGGGCTGGCTGCAGCGGATCGACGGCGCGGCCGATCTGAAGCGGGTCCACCAGGAAATGAAGATTGGAATCCTGGTGGGCTTCCAGAACTCGGATCACTTCCAGTCCGTGCGGGACGTGGCCCTCTTCCACGGCCTGGGGCAGCGCGTGTCGCAGCTCACCTACAACGCCTGCAACCGCCTGGGGGCGGGCTGTGAGGAGCAACGCGATACCGGCCTGACCGAGTACGGCGCCCAGATCGTGCAGGAGATGAACCGGCACGGAATGGCGGTGGACATCTCCCACTGCTCCGACCGGACTTCCCTCGACTCCATCGCGGTCTCGCGCAAACCCGTCCTGGTCACCCATTCGAACTGCCGCGCCCTGGTGGCGCACCGGCGCTGCAAGTCCGACGCGGTGATCAAGCAGCTCGCGGCGCACGGCGGCGTCATGGGGATCACGGTGATTCCCGCTTTCGTGCGCCAGGGTCAGCCCGCCCGCTTCGAGGACGTGCTGGCCCATTTCGACCACGTGGCGCGCCTGGTGGGGGTGGAGCACGTGGGCCTCGGCAGCGACACCGACCTCGACGCGATCGATCCGCGCACCCACCGGACCCGCCCCCGCTATGTGATCCAGGGGCTCCAGCACACGCGCCGGACGTTCGACATCGCCGAGGGTCTGCTACGCCGGGGATACGGCGCCCAGCAGATCGAGCTCATTCTGGGAGGCAACTTCCAGCGGGCTCTGACCGAGATCTGGAATGTACAACCAGCGGCTCCGGTGCCGGCTTGAAACAAGCGGAGCTTCTTGTGTGTTGTGATCGATCAGAGGGTACGGGTGTGAAGTTCCATGCTACCCTAATCCAGTCTGATCGAATATTCGATAACGAAGATGCAGCAGTGCCGCTGGTTTCAGTTGGCGTTCGCTGGCAACGGAGCTAGTTCATGAGCAGCGAGATTTTCCTCCCTCTCCGTTCCCTCCCGGCCCAGGTGGCGCTCGCCGCCTCCCTCATCCTCTGCTGGTCCGCAACCGCGACATGGGCTCAGAGCCTCGCGGGCTCCAGGACCTCCCTCATCCGCCAGAACCGCCAAGCCAACCAGCACGACTTCACCTTCCTGCGCACCGCGAGCCAGGTCCGCGACTTCGTGCGGCAGGGGCGGCTCGTGCGGCTGCCCGGCAACTCGGATTACCAGGTCGTCGACGCCTCCTATCCGTATGCCCGGCCCGAGGTGAAGACCTTCATCGAGCGGCTGGGGAGCCAGTACCGGAACGCCTGCCGGGAGCCTCTGGTGGTGACCAGCCTGACGCGGCCCTCCACCCAGCAGCCGCGCAATGCCTCGCCGCTGTCGGTCCACCCCACCGGCATGGCGGCCGACCTGCGGGCCAGCAGCCGCCCGGCTTGCCGCGCCTACCTCGAGAAGGCCCTGCTGACCCTGGAGGGCCGGGGCGTGGCCGAGGCGACGCGGGAGCATCATCCGCCCCACTATCACGTGACGCTCTTCCCAAATCCGTACACGCGCTATCTGACCGGCCGCAGCCCGGGCGTGCAGGTCGCGAAGAACAGCGGGAGGAGCCGGGGCACCGTCGCCCGGGCGGTGAGCCACAAGCGCTACCGCGTTGGCCGGGGCGACAATCTCTGGGAGATCGCCCGGCGCCACGGCACCAGCGTCGCCAGCCTGAAGCGCGCCAACGGCATGAGCTCGAGCCACCTCAAGCCCGGCCAGATGATCTCGATTCCGGCGCGGGCGCGGTAGCCACCCGGTATGCCTGAATCTTCTGCTGCAGCCCTTTGAGCTGGAACTCTCCCAGGGCCTCGGTGGGGATCTCCCCATTGAGCAGACGCCAGGTCTCGGGGCCCAGGACCACGTCGCCGGGATGGGCCACGTGCGCCTCCAGGCGCGCCGCAACGTTCACCGTGTTTCCCAATACGGTGTAGTCGACGCGCCGGTCGCTGCCGATGTCCCCCACCACCACGGGGCCGCTGTTGAGCGCCACCCGTGCGGCGAAGCCGGGGAGACCCCGCTTCTCGCGCTCGGCGCTCCAGGCGGTCAGCCCCTGCTGGATCTCCACCGCCGCCCGCGCCGCCCGCACGGCGTGGTCCTCCTGCGGCACCGGCGCGCCGAAGAAGGCCATGACGCAGTCGCCGATGAACTTGTCGAGCGTGCCGCCGGCGCGGAAGATCGCCTCCACCGAGAGATTGAGGAAGGCGCCCAGGAGCTCGCCCACGTCCTCCGGCCGCGAGCGCTCGCAGAACGCCGTGAAGCCCACCAGGTCGGCGAACAGCACCGTCGCCTGGGCGAGCCGCGGCCGCCCCCCTGAGTCCCCGCCCCGCCGCAGGACCTCTTCGATCACAGCCGGCGAGTGGTAGCGCTCCAGCCGGCCCCGCATCTCCCTCTCCTCGACGGCCTGTTGTGCGTAGCGGATGCGCTCCACGGCCACCGCCGCGTAGTTCGCCAGGGTGGTCAGGAAGTCGAGGTCGCGCTGGACGAAAGCGCCGACCTGGAAGGGAGAGTCGACCTGCATCACGCCGATGATCCGTTCGCCCGACCAGAGCGGTACGCACATCGCGGCGCGGATCTGGTGCAGCCGGATCGACTCGCCGCCGGAGAGCCGCTGGTCCGACTGCGCGTCGAAGGTCACCAGCGCCACCCGCTCGCGCATGACCGCGCGCAGCATGGTGCGCGACACCGGCACCTCGACCGAGGGACGGAGCTCCACGCGGTCCTTGATCCGCATCAGCTCGCAGACGAGCTCGCTCTGGTCGTCGGAGAGCAGGATGAACCCGCGGTCCACGGGGAGCGCCTCGAAGGCGATGTCGAGCACGCGGGTGAGGACGCCGTCCACCGACTCGGCTTCGATGAGGATGCGCCCCAGGCGGGTGAGGAACCCGAACATCCGGTTGGCGTAGGCCAGGTCGGACGCCTCGGGCGGCAGCGGGGCGGTCTTCTTGCCGGTCAGCCCGAAAGCTTCGGCGAACTCGGCGAGCGGGCGGACGATCGTGGCGTTGGTGAGACTGGCCAGCGGAGCGACGTCGTCCTCGTTCTGCGTGCGGACGTCGCACGGCCGCTCCCGGCCCAGGTCGGCCAGATCCTCGACGGCGAGCTCGAAGACCCCGATCCCCAGGCGGTCGCCCGGCTGCAAGGGGGCCCGCTCGACCGGCCCCCGGTTGAGCTCGACCCCGTTGGTGCTCTTCAGGTCCTGGATCACCCAGCCGCCGGTCCCGCGGCGGATCTCGGCGTGGTAACGCGACACGGAGACGTCGGGCAGGGCGATGTCGTTGTCGCTCCCCCGCCCGAGGCGGATCCGATCTCCGGTCAGGGTGTAGGTGCGGTCCTCACCGTCGACGGCATAGCGCAGGCACAGCATGGACGAATGAACGGCCTTTCTCGGTGAGGATCATAACAGGAGACCCCCTACTCGTAGATCGACCGCAGGATTCCCTCGCTCGCCGCCAGGTTGAAGCGGCCGGACTCGAAGAGCGCCTGGAACGCGGCCACCACCCTCGGGCAGAGCTGCGTGCCGGCCGCGCCGACGATCTCGGCCGCGGCCTGCTCGCGCGGCAGCCCGGCCCGGTACGGACGGCTCGTGGTCATCGCGTCGAAGGTGTCCGCCACGGCGATGATCCGCGCCACCAGCGGCAGCTCGTCGTCGCGCAGACCGTCCGGATACCCCCGGCCGTCGATCCGCTCATGGTGGTTGCGCACTCCCACCAGCACGCTCGGATTGGCCAGATGGGAGACGATCTCGGACCCGTAGACCGTGTGCTTCTTCATCAGCTCCGCCTCTTCGGAATCGAGGGGAGCCGGCTTGCCCAGGATGCGGTCGGGGACGCCGATCTTGCCGATGTCGTGCAAGGTGGCGGCGAGCCAGAGCTCCTTGAGCTGTCCACGGCCGAGCCCCAGCTCGTCCCCGATCAGCATCGAATAGCTGACCACCCGCCGCACGTGGCCGCCGGTATAGGGGTCCTTCTTGTCGATCGTCTCGGCGAGCGCCGTCACCATCTTGAGGAACTGCCGCTCCTGCGCCTCGTAGAGGCGGGCGTTCTGGAGGGGCGGCGCCAGCACGCCGGCGAACAGGGTCATGCGCTGCAGGTCCTCCTCCGTGAAGCGCTCCCGCCCGACCGGATTGAGCAGCTGCAGCACACCGATGACGGCGCCGCGTACGCGCAGCGGCACGGTCAGGACCGCCCGGGTGTGGAACCCCCGTGCACCATCGCCGTGCCAGCGGGAATCCGCCGCCACGTCGTTGACCAGCTCGGCCTGACCCGAGGCGGCAACGCTGCCGACGATCCCCTGCCCCACCCGCACCCGCAGGTCGCGGATCTCGCCCGCGGCCTGGCCACGGACGATGCGGAAGAAGAGCTCCTGCGTCTCTTCGTCCAGCTCCCAGATCGAGCTGGTCTCGGCCTGGCAGACCTGCTCGGCCGTCTCCAGGGCCGTCTCCAGCACGGTCTGCAGGTCGAGCGTGCCGGAGAGCTTGACGCCGATCCCCAGCAGCACCTCGTAGTCGGCGAGCTTCCTTCCGGCGTCGGAGGATCGGTCGGGCATGGGCGTTCGTCTCTCGGCGATCATGGGTTCCCTCCCCTCCTCACGCGCTCAGTGTTTCGAGGTCGCGCAGAAGATCCTGGACCGAGCGGTAGCGCTCCCCCGGCTCCTTGGCGAGGCAGCGCAGGATGAGCTCTTCCAGCTTCGGCGGGATCTCCGGCCAGTGGACGTGGGGCGGAGCCGGCTGCTCGCGCAGGTGCTTGAGCATGATCTCCATGGCGTTCGATCCGTCGAACGGGAGCGTGCCGGCGAAGATCTCGTAGAGCACCACACCGCAGGAGTAGATGTCGGCGCGCGGGTCGGCCTCCTGCCCCTGCAGCAGCTCGGGAGACAGGTAGAGAGGCGTGCCGAGGATCATCCCCGCCTGGGTCTGCCCCGGTTCCAGACGGTTGATCGGCCGCGCGATGCCGAAGTCCATCAGCTTGGCATTGCCCGTGGGCTCCAGGATCAGGTTCTCCGGCTTGATGTCGCGGTGCAGGACGCCGACCGCGTGAGCCGCCGCCAGGCCGGCGCAGAGCTGCTTGGCCAGGCGCAGGCCGGCCGAGTACGGCAGGCGCTTGGTCTGTGTCTGGTCGAGCATGTAGCGCAGGGTGACACCCCGCACGTACTCCATGGAGATATAGGGGATGCCGTCGATCTCGCCAAAATCGTAGGTGCGCAGCACGTTCGGGTGGGTGATCTTGCGCGCCAGCTTGATCTCGCTCTTCAGGCGCTCGATCTGCGAGCGGTCGCCGAGCTGCTCCCGCTTCATCATCTTGAGGGCGACCAGGTCGTCCAGCTCGCGGTCGCGCGCCTTGTAGACCACGCCCATGCCGCCCGCGCCCAGGACCGACAGGATCTCGAAGCGCTGCCCCATGAGCGCGCCCGGCGAGATGCCGGACAGGGTCGGCACGCCGGCCGGAGAGACGGTCTCGCGGAAAGCGCCGGTCACGCCGCTCGGCTCGCCGATGCCGCGCAGCCCGGTCAGCCGGGCGGCGAGCGAAGCGGTCACCACATAGAGAGGCTGCGGGCTCACCACGCCGCGCCGCTGCGCCAGGTGATAACCCGCCTGCTCGAACGAGGTGCGCAGCTCGTCGTGAACCTCGCGCGAGAGGAGGAGCTCGCCCGGTGTGGCCTCCCGCAGCAGGCCGTCGATCTGTTGCACCGGCAACCCCACCAGAGCCCGCTCCATCTGGTCGTTGATCGACACCGGCCCGGTGATCGCCTTGCCGGCGGACAGGGCCACGGCGGGCGCCAGCTCCTCGCTCTCGGGATCGCCCTCAGCGTAGACGGAGAGCACCTGGGCGGCCGCGTTCAAGGCCCGCCGCCCGCGCCCGTCGCCCGCGAAGCTCGCCAGCACACGGTGGCCGGTGACCCCTTCGAGCTGCCCGCGCTGCGCCCCCACCGCCGTGGTCACCCGCTTCAGGTCCTCGGTCAGGTGCTCCAGAGCCTCCTGCGGACCGCCGTTGGCGACGGCGCGGGCATAGCGGCGCAGGTCGATCCCCATCAACAGGACCTCGCGCGTCTGCGGCTGGCCGACCACCGCGCGCCCCTGCGCGGGCTCGGGCAGGTTGCGCGACAGCTCGGTGACATAAGCTTCCATGTCCCGCTTCTCGCGCAGATCGCCGAGCAGCTCGTCGAAGGACTGGGAGAGCCGTCCGACCTCGTCGGTGCGGCCGGTGGCGATCTTCTGGCTGTAGTCGCCCTGCCGCGCCGCCTCGGCGGCGCCAGCGAGCTGCCGCAGCGGCGCGAGAGTGCGCCGCGCGAGGGCGAACGCCAGCAGTCCTCCGAGCAAGGCCGAGGCGAGCCCCGCGATGATCAGGACCGTCTCGATCTCGCGATACGCGCCCAGCTCCTTGCGGAGAGACGCCAGGGCGATGGTCGCCCCCACCGGCCGCCCCTGGGCATCGGCAAGCGGCGAGAGGAACCCCATCCAGGGCTCGCCGTCGAGCTCGATGTCGGTCTCCGCCGCCTTCTGGCCGGCCTGGAGCGCCCTGCCCAACGCATCGTCGGGCGAGCGCAGGGACTTCGCCAGGCTGCGCACCGTGTCCTGCGGCAGGGTCGTGGCGACGACCTTCGGGCCTCCTTTTCCGAGCGATACGAACGCCACGTCGGCGCCGCTCAGCTCGTTGACCTCGCGCGCCGAGGCGTCGGTGATGGCGACGCCGGTGACCAGGTATCCGAGCAGGGTGAAGTCGCCCCGCTGGATGGGCACCGCCGCGGCGTAGTAGAGCCGGTCCTCCTCCTCCCAGATCCCCTCCGCCTCGAACTCCTCCAGGGCCTTGGCCACCAGGGGGCGTTGCGACATGTCGCGGCCCACATCCGGACGATCGGTGCGGGCGATCACCTTCCCCTTCGGATCGAGCAGGATGGCGAAATCGAACCCCAGGTCCTTCTGCCGGGTGGTGAGCAGGTCGAGGATCGATGCGGTGTCCATCTCGCCGGACGCCTGGGCGATATAGGCCGCCAGGTAGGGATCGCCGGTCACCAGGCGCGAGATCAGCTTCAACCGCTCGCGGGCTTGGCCCTGGACGGTCTCCTGGACCGACGAGGCGTTGACCAGCGCGTCGTGGGCCGCGTTGCGGGCGATCTTGCGGACGAGGAACGAGGTCACCACCACCGCCGTGCCGACCGACAAGGCGATCACCAGGAAGGTGGCCAGGAAGACCCGCGTACCGAGCGAGGTCCCGGCGCGACGGTCAGGGTTGGTTGTAGCGGTCACGTCCCGATTGGAAATACGACTGTCCGATCTTGTTCAGATGCGGCGGCACGCGCGGCCGCACCACTTCGACGCGAGCCGCCACCGGCTTCTCCTGGGGAAGCTGGAGGTCGGCGGTCCAGGGGTCCGCCTGCTCGTGCCAGACGGTCAGGCGACCCGGCCCCCTCGGCAGCCCGGACAGCACGAACGAGCCGTCCGGCTCCGGCGAGGCGACATACGGCGTGTCCATCACCAGGATATAGGCGACCATGTCGTGGTGAACGTTGCAGAAGACCCGAACCACTCCCGGCTCGGTGAAGCGCTGCTCCTTGCCCGGCCCCTTGCGGTAGAGCCCGAGGTCGAACGCGTTGCCGGACGACACCGAAAAGATGTTGTGGAGGATCGGGTCCTCGTTCGGGAAGCGCACCCGGCCGCCGCGCGGCACGACGAGCAGCCGGGGAGAGAACTGCTTCTGGCGGGTGCTCATGAGGAGCGGCGCCTCGCTCGGGCGCACCGTCGCGCCCCCGGCCGGCTCCCAGTACACCACCGCCTGGTGCACGTCGGCCCCGCGCGCCGGCCCCCTGCCTCCCTTGGCCAGGAGCTGCACCGTGCCGCGCAGCTCCTCGGCATGGACGGAGGAGGCGAGGAGGAGAAGGAGGAGGAGCTCAGCTCCGCCAGCGCAACGTCGCCAGAAACTCATTGTTCTCCCTCTGGGCTCCGGTCGCGAGAATGAACCGGTTGTCGGCATACTCCATCGTCAGATCGATTCCCTGGAAGATCCCGACGCGCACGCCGTAGTCGATCTTCGTCCAGTCCCAGGTGAAGCTGGGGGCCGGCGTTCCTCCCGGCGGGTTCCGGAAGTCGTTGTCGAGCCTGGACCAGCGCACCGCCGGTGCGATCCAGGGGAAGAGCTGCCGGTCTCCCACGGTGACCCAGAGCGGCAGATCGAACCGCCAGGCGGCCTCGGCTTCGAGGCCGGTCCGCGGCAGGCCCGCGAGCTTCTGGTCCACGTACTGGGCGAAGAGCGAGAGGCCGCCCCAGTAGAGCCAGATGTTCCCTCCCACTTCCTTCTTCTGATCTCCATGGATCGCCAGGGAGGGATTGACCTCTGGATGGCCCTCCGGCCCGTTCAGCACGTCGATGTCGCCGCCGTAGAACGTTCCCTCGAGCTCGACCGTGTCAGCGAGGGTCCGCTGGTAGGCCCAGGCGAGGACGTCGACGCCGTTGCGCCCCTCCGCATCGGCGAAGCGCGCGCCCAACCCACCCCCCAGCTCCAGATTGCCGTCCACGTCCAAGTCCTCGACCTCGGCGTCATAGAGGATCACGATGCCGCTCTTGAGCTTCGGGTTCGCGCTCGGCGTGGTCCGGTTGGGCGTGCCGTTGTCCCCGGCCAGGACGTTCGGGTCGCGCATGAAGACCGGATTCCCGGCGGTGGCCGAAAACTTCGCATAGACGTGGCGCCCGAGGCTCACCCCCAGCTCTGCGCCCTCGTCCTCCAGACGGTTGAAGGCGGTGGAGACCAGACCGTAGCTCTCCAGGTGCCGGTCGTTCTGGCGCTCGAAGTGGGGGAACTTGCCGATCTTCAGATACACACCCGAGCGGGGCGCGAGCGTCGCCGGCAAGGGCTCGATCCCAAAACGGATCCAGGCCTCGTCCACGTCGACCTTCTTGTCGGTGGACGTGGGGTTCCGCTCGTAGAGATCGATGAAGTCGAGCTTGCCGTGGGCGGTCAGGCCGTCCCCCCAGTCGGCATCGACGAAGAGAGTGAGGTCCGAGACCTCGAAATGCGAGCCGGCATTGACCGTCTCCTC
>DASPXX010000137.1:0-22378 GCA_035637095.1 Thermoanaerobaculia bacterium | reverse complement strand
GACGCTGCGCGAGTTCGCCGACAAGCTCGGCGTGCGCGCCAAGGACTTGATGAAGGCGCTCTTCGACCGCGGCATCATGGCCAACATCAACCAGGTGCTGGAGCCGCAGCTCGCCGAGCAGCTGGCCAAGGACCTGGGCGTGGAAATCATGGTCGTCTCCTTCGAGGAGGAGGTGCAGCTCAAGGAAGAGCTCGCCGCCACCAGCAAGGGCGCCGACGTCGCCGAGGCGAGGACCGCCCGCGCCCCGGTGGTCACCATCATGGGCCACGTCGACCACGGCAAGACGTCGCTCCTCGACGCCATCCGCTCCTCGAAGGTCACGGAGTCGGAGTTCGGCGGCATCACGCAGCACATCGGCGCCTATCACGTCGACGTCCACGGCCGCCAGGTCGTCTTCCTCGACACACCGGGCCACGAGGCCTTCACCATGATGCGCGCCCGAGGCGCCCGGGTGACCGACATCGTGGTCCTGGTGGTCGCGGCCGACGACGGCGTCATGCCGCAGACCATCGAGGCGATCAACCACGCGCGCGCCGCCAAGGTGCCGATCGTGGTCGCGGTCAACAAGATGGACAAGGCCAACGCCAATCCGGACCGGGTCAAGCGCGAGCTCTCCGAGCAGGGCCTGCAGCCCGAGGACTGGGGCGGCGACACCGTCATGGTGCCGATCTCGGCCTTGAAGAAAGAGGGCATCAAGGAGCTGCTCGAGATGATCCTGCTCACCGCGGACGTCCAGGAGCTCAAGGCGAGCCCCGAGATCCTCGCCCAGGGCGCGGTCCTCGAAGCCAGGAAGGAGGTCGGCCGCGGCATCGTCGCGACCGTCCTGGTCCAGAACGGCACGCTCCACGTCGGCGACGTGTTCGTCTCCGGCGCCACCTGGGGCCGCGTCCGCTCGATGTCGGACGACACCGGGCAGCGCGCCAAGGAGGCCGGCCCGTCGACGCCGGTCGAGGTCACCGGCTTCAACGACATGCCGAACGCCGGCGATCTCTTCCAGGTGGTCCAGGACGAGGCGCAGGCGCGCGGCATCGCGGGCTTCCGGCACCAGGAGCACCGCGACCGCGAGATCTCGGCGGCGACGCCGGGGCGCAGCATGTCGCTGGCCCAGCTGTTCAACCGCATCCAGGAAGGCGAGGTCAAGGAGCTGGCGGTGGTCCTGAAAGCCGACGTGCAGGGGTCGCTGGAGGTGCTGCGCGACGCGCTGTCGAAGCTCTCCACCGACAAGGTCAAGGTCTCGGTGCTCCACGCCGGCGTCGGCGCCATCTCGACCAACGACGTGCTGCTCGCCTCGGCGTCCAAGGCGCTGATCGTCGGCTTCAACGTCCGCCCCGAGCGGAGCGCCGTCGACCTGGGCGAGAAGGAAGAGGTGGAGATCCGCCTGCACACCGTCATCTACGAGCTGCTCGACGAGCTGCGCAAGGCGATGACGGGCCTCCTCGATCCGACCTTCCGCGAGGTCGCGAGCGGCCGCGCCGAGGTGCGCGACACCTTCAAGGTGCCGAAGATCGGGACGATCGCCGGCTGCCATGTGGTCGAGGGCGTCATCCCGCGGAGCGCCAACGTCCGGCTCCTGCGCGACAACCGGGTGGTCTACGAGGGCAAGATCGCGTCCCTGCGGCGCTTCAAAGACGACGTGTCCGAGGTGCGCACCGGCTTCGACTGTGGCATCGGTCTCGAGCGGTTCCAGGACTTGAAGCCGGGCGACGTGATCGAGGCCTACGTGCGCGAAGAGGTCGCGCCGGTCCTGTAATAAGGTAGAAGGGCTCCTCTCCCCGCTCCCCACCGCGGGAGCCGGGGAGAGGACCATTTGAAATGACATGATGATCGTCGGAATCTCCAGCTTCGAGCTGCACCTGCCGGGCAGCCGCAGCCTCAAGGACAAGCGACGGGTGGTGAAGTCTCTGGTCGACCGTATCCACCAGCGCTACCGGGTCTCGGTCGCCGAGACCGATTTCCACGATCTGCACCAGCGGGCCGAGATCTCGCTGGCGGCGGTGACCAACGGCGCAGGGGAGATGGAGAACCTGATGGAAGAGATCCGCAGCCTCGTGGAGAACCAGCCCGAGGCGTTTTTGACCCGCTGGGATCCGCAGATCCTGGAGGGCGCGCGATGAAGCACCGCAACGACCGGATGGGCGACCTGGTGCGCGCCGAGCTGAACGACCTGCTGCTCCGGAACGTTCACGACCCGCGCATCCGGCTGGTCAACGTGACCTCCGTCGAGGTCACCCAGGACATGCGGCGGGCGTTGGTCAAGGTGTCCGCGTTGGGCACCGAGGAAGAGCGGCTGGAGGCCATCGAAGGCCTGCGGCACGCCAAGGGGTTCCTGCGCACGGAGCTGGCCCACCGGCTGAGCACGCGCACGACTCCGGAGCTCGTCTTCGAGCTCGACCGCGGGGCCGAGCACAGCCAGAGGATTTCCGACCTTTTGGAGAGCTTGCACGATGGGCGGGATGAAAGCTCCTGAAGACCTGCTGCGCAGAGTGCGGCAGGGTAACCGTTTCCTGTTGACCAGCCACGTCAACCCGGATGGCGACGCCATCGGCTCGGAGCTCGGGCTGGCCCGCCTGCTCCGCCGGATGGGCAAGGGCGCCGTGGTGTGGAACCGCGACGAGACGCCGACCATCTACCGCCCGCTGCCCGGCAGCGAGCGGATCCATGTCGGGGCCGAGCCGCCGGCCGGCTTCCCCGACGTGTTCGACGCCATCATCGTGCTGGAGTGCCCCAGCCCGGACCGCACCGGCATCGAGCAGTACCTGTCGGAGCGGCCGGTGATCAATATCGACCACCACCTGGGCAACCAGCACTACGGCACGATCAACTGGGTCGACACCGCGGCCCCCGCGGTGGGCGAGATGATCTACCGGCTGGCGCAGGGGCTCAAGGTCGCCCTGGAGCCGGAGACGGCGAGCTGCCTCTACCTGACCCTGGTCACCGACACGGGCGGCTTCCGCTTCTCCAATGCCACGCCGGTCGCCTTCGAGGCGGCGGCCTCCCTGGTGCGCGACGGCGCGCACCCGGAGCAGGTCGCGCAGTGGCTCTACGAGAGCCAGCCGCTCCCCGTCCTCCGGCTGGTCGGCGAGATGCTGCAGACCGTAGAGGTCCACGAGGGCGGGCGGATCGCCTCCGTGCGCCTGACGCAGGAGATGTTCGCGCGCGTGGGCGCCGCGCCCGGCGACTCCGAGGGGCTCATCGACTATCCCCGCTCGATCGCGGGAGTCGACGCCGTGACCTTGATCCGCGAGCGCGAGGACGGCACCCACAAGGTGTCGCTGCGCAGCCGCGGCGAGATCGACGTCGAAAAGATCGCCCGCCAGCACGGCGGCGGCGGCCACAGGAACGCCGCCGGATTCGCCATGGAGGGCGGCGGCGAGGAGATCCGCCGGCAGGTCGTCGAGATGCTGGCCGCGGCGCTCAAGGAGCAGCCGGTCGAGGCGGCGGAGCCGGGATAGATGCAGGTGATGAAAGACGGGCTGTTGCTGGTCGACAAGGAGGGGGGCTTCACCTCGCACGACGTGGTGCAGAAGGTGCGCCGGATCCTCAAGCAGAAGAAGATCGGGCACTGCGGCACCCTGGACCCGGACGCCACCGGCCTCCTCCTGCTGACGCTCGGCACCGCCACGCGGCTCACCCGCTTCCTGATCCGGGCGCCGAAGGTCTACGAAGGGACGATCCGGCTCGGCATCGCCACCGACACCTACGACGCCTCCGGCCAGGTCGTCGCGACGGCGCCGGCCGAGGCGGTGGCCGCGCTGACCCGCGAGCAGGTGGCCGAGGCGATGAAGGGCTTCGAAGGGGACATCGAGCAGAAGCCGCCCCCCTTCTCCGCCAAGAAGATCAACGGCGTGAAGTACTACGAGCTGGCGCGCCGCGGCGAGGAGGTGCCGGACGAGGCCAAGGAGGTCACGGTCTTCGAGCTCTCGCCGCTCTCCGAGCTGGAGGACGGGCGCATCCGCTTCCGCCTCGCCTGCTCGTCGGGCACCTACGCCCGCGGCCTGGCGCACGACCTGGGAGCCGCGCTCGGGGTCGGCGGCCATCTGGCGCAGCTGCGGCGGACGCGCATCGGCAGCTTCGCGGTCGAGTCGGCCGCGAACCTGGCCCGGCTGGAGGAGGCGATGGCCGCCGGGCAACCTCCGGGCGCGCTGGGCGGCGCGTGGATCCCTTTCGACCAGATCCCCCTGCCGTTCAGCGAGGTCACCGCCGACCCGCAGCAGGAGACCCGGATCAGCCACGGCCAGACCGTGCTGGTGCGGGAGCTGGCGGGCGAGGAGGGGGATTGGGTCAAGCTGGTCAACCGGCGGCGCGAGTTCATCGCCGTCGGCACCGTGGTCGAGAGGATCGGCACGGCGGGTGTGGGAATCGTCCAGCCGCGTGTCGTCTTCCGCTGAAGTTGTGCTACACTCTCGCGCGAGCTATGTAAGGAGGAGTTTGCTTTGGCGCAAACCACAGAAGTGAAACAGGGCATCATCGAACAGTACCGGGTCCACGAGGGCGACACCGGGTCGCCCGAGGTCCAGGTGGCACTCTTGACGAACCGGATCACGGAGCTCACCGAGCACTTCAAGACCCACACCAAGGACCATCACGGCCGCCGCGGCCTCCTCAAGATGGTGGGCCGCCGCCGCCGCCTGCTCGACTATCTCAAGGGGCAGGATCTCGAGCGCTATCGCGCCACCATCGAGCGCCTCGGGCTCCGCAAGTAGTCCTGATCCCCCCGCCGCCGGAAGGAACCGTCCGGCCTCCCCCGCCCCGCAAAGGCTTTCCGCGGGGCGGCGAGGCTCCCACGACGCCGGATCCGGCCGCCACGCGTAGGCAGAAGAGACAAGCGAAAAACGAGAAAGACAAGAAAAAACCATGAGGCAGCGTAAAGAGATCCCCATCGGGGACGGAATGCTCATCCTCGAAACCGGCCACCTGGCCAAGCAGGCGAACGGCTCCTGCACCGTGCGCTACGGCGACACGGTCGTTCTCGCCACCTCCTGCATGGAGACCAAGGCCGGTGTCGAGAGAGACTTCCTTCCCCTCACGGTCGACTACCGGGAGTATACCTCGGCAGCGGGCAAGATCCCCGGCGGCTTTTTCAAGCGCGAAGGACGGCCCACCGAGAAAGAGATCATCACCTCCCGCCAGATCGACCGTCCCCTCCGCCCCCTGTTCCCCGACGGCTACACCGCCGACACCCAGATCATCGCCTTCTGCCTCTCCGCCGACGGCGAGAACGATCCGGACGTCCTGGCGATCAACGGCGCCTCCACGGCGCTGGTCCTCTCGGACATCCCGTTCTACCACCCGGTCGGCGCGGTGCGCGTCGGGATGATCGGGGAGGAGATCATCATCAACCCCACCAACAGCCAGCGCGACGTCTCGGACTTGGACCTCGTGGTCGTCGGCACCGAGGACGCGGTGGTGATGGTCGAGGCCGGCGCCAACCAGCTCTCCGAGGAGGTGATCCTGGAGTGCATCTTCCGCGCCCACGCCGAGATCCAGACGATCGTCAAGGCGCAGCACCAGCTCTTCCGCGAAGGCGACCGCGAGAAGCCGATGTGGGCGCCGCCGGAGCTCTATCCGGAAGCGCTCTACGAGCAGGTCCGCGGCGACCTCAGCGCCCGGCTCAAGGCGGCGCTCTTCACCAGGAAGAAGTTCGAGCGGAAAGACGCGGTCAACGCCGTGGTCAAGCCGTACCTCGAGCAGCTCCCGGCCGAAGAGCCCGAGAAGAAGGGACAGGTCAAGAAGATCATCTCCCGCCTGGAGGAGGAGATCCTGCGCGAGGTGGTGCTCAACGAGCGGACCCGTTTCGACAGCCGCCGGCTCGACGAGGTGCGCTCGATCGAGATCGAGGCGGGCATCTTGCCGCGCACCCACGGCTCGGCGCTGTTTACCCGCGGCGAGACGCAGGCGCTGGCCTCGGCGACTCTCGGCACCAGCCGGGACGCCCAGATCATCGAGGAGTATGAGGGGGAGAGCATCCAGAAGTTCATGCTCCATTACAACTTCCCCCCCTTCTCCGTCGGCGAGGTGAAGTTCCTGCGCGGTCCGGGCCGGCGCGAGATCGGCCACGGCGTCTTGGCGCGCCGCGCCCTGCTGCCGGTGCTGCCGGCCGAGGACGACTTCCCCTACACCATCCGCGTGGTCTCCGACATCCTGGAGTCGAACGGCTCCTCGTCGATGGCCACGGTCTGCGGCGGCTCCCTCGCGATGTATGACGCCGGCGTGCCGCTCCTGGCGCCGGTGGCCGGCGTGGCCATGGGCCTGATCAAGGGCGAGGACAGCTTCGCGGTCCTGACCGACATCGCCGGGCAGGAAGACCACTACGGCGACATGGACTTCAAGGTGGCCGGGACGCGCCACGGCGTGACCGCGCTCCAGATGGACATCAAGATCACCGGCGTGACCCGGGAGATCATGGAGCAGGCGCTCGCCCAGGCGAAGGCCGGCCGCATGCACATCCTGGACATCATGGAGCGGGCGATCCCGCAGCCGCGCGTGGACATCTCGAAGTTCGCGCCGCGGCTCTACACCCTGGAGATCCCGAAGGACAAGATCCGCGACGTCATCGGACCCGGTGGCAAGACGATCCGCTCGATCATCGAGGAGACCGGCTGCGACATCAACATCGAGGATGACGGCCGGGTGATCATCGCCTCGCCGGACGAGCCGGCGGCCCGGCGCGCGATCCAGATGGTCGAGCGCCTGACCGAGGTGCCGGAGGTGGGCAAGACCTACACCGGCGTGGTGCGGCGGGTCGAGGCCTACGGAGCGTTCGTCGAGATCATGCCGGGCACCGACGGCCTGGTGCACATCAGCGAGCTCGCCCCCTACCGCGTCCGCGAGGTCTCGGACATCGTCAAGGAAGGCGACGAGATGACCGTCAAGGTCATCAGCATCGACGAGACCGGCCGCGTGCGGCTCTCGCGCAAGGCCGTCATCATGGAGGCGCCGGACTACGATCCCTCGCAGTACGAGGGGATGGAGATGGCGATGGCGGGCGGCGGCGGCGAGGAGCGCGAGCGTGGAGGCCGGGGGGGAGGAGGCGGCGACCGCGGAGGCCGGGGGGGTGGCCGGGGAGGCGACCGGGGCGGCCGGGGCCGCAACGGCGGTGGTGGCGGCGGCGGACGCCGCTAGAGCTCAACCTCCATTCGAAGGAAGAACCAGGGCGGCCTTCGGGTCGCCCTTTTCTTTTGTCCAATCGCGCTAGACTTCCCCTCCATGAGCACGACCGTCCACCGCGCCACCCTGATCGCCTACCTGGACGAGCTGCTGGACGCCCGGCGGGGCAGCGACTACGGTCCCAACGGCCTGCAGGTGGAGGGCAAGGAGGAGATCGGCAAGATCGTCACCGGCGTCTCCTCCTGCCACGAGCTGTTCGTGCGGGCGCGCGAGGCGGGAGCGGACGCGGTCCTCGTCCATCACGGCATCTTCTGGGACGGCATGCCGCGCATTCTGACCGGGGTGCAGTACCGCCGGGTCGCAGAGCTGATCCGCGGCGACATGAACCTGATCGCCTATCATCTCCCCCTCGACCGGCACCCCGAGCTCGGCAACAACGTCCTGGCCGCACGCGAGCTCGGCTTGAAGAGTCTCGAGCCGTTCGGCCTCCACGAGGGTCTGCCGGTCGGCTTCCGGGGGCACTTCCCCTTCCCGGTCTCCCCCACCGACCTGGTCGACCGCTGCCGCAAGACCTACGCGCAGGAGCCGCTGACCTTCCTGGAGGGGCCGGACCCGGTCAAGACCGTGGGCATCATCAGCGGCGGCGCGCAGCGCGAGGTCTGGGACGCCATTGCCGAGGGTCTCGACGCCTACATCACCGGCGAGGTGAGCGAGTGGGTGATGAACGTGGCGCGCGAGGCGAAGATCCACTACCTCGCCTGCGGCCACTACGCCACCGAGCGGCTGGGCATCCGCGCCCTGGGCGAGCACCTCGCCGGTCGTTTCGGGATCGAGGCGGAGTTCATCGACGTGCCCAACCCGGTCTAGGCGGACCTCCATGTCCTCCCCCGCCGCGAGCGGCACCACGGCCCAGTTTCTCGCGTGCGCCGAGGAGATCGCCTCCCGCATCAACCGGGAGGCGGTCGCCACCGCGGAAGGCGGGGTCCGGTGGAGGATCCCCTCGGCGGCGGAGGAGCCCGCGGGACCTCATCTCTATGCCGGGACCTCCGGCGTCGCCTTCTTTCTCGCCGCCTGCCATCGGGTCCTGGGCGGAGACGAGCACAAGAGCCTGGCGCTGCGGGCCCTCGCTCCAATCCGCGCCTCCTTGCCGCCGCCCAGGTCGGAGAAGATCGGCGGCTTCGCCGGCCTGGGATCGCTGATCTGGGCATTTCTCCACAGCGGCCTCCTGCTGGAGGACGAATCCCTCCTCCGCGATGCGCACGCCGTGGCCACCGAAGTGACGCCCGAGAGGATCGCATCCGACCGCTCCCTCGACGTCCTCCTGGGCGCGGCAGGAGCCCTCCTGGCGCTCCTCGCGCTCGACCGGGTCGCCCCGGTTCCTCCCGCGGGAGGCCTCACGCCGCTCGAACGCGCCTGCGCCTGCGCGAAGCATCTCCTGGCCCGGCGGGTCGCGCACCAGAGCCTGCCGCGCGCCTGGGCGGTGCCGGGCCGGCTCCCCTACTCCGGCTTCGCACATGGCGCGTCCGGGATCTCCCACGCCCTGCTCCGCCTCGCCGAGCGCACCGGAGACCGCGCCTGGCGCGAGGCGGCGGACGAGGGGCTCGCCTTCGAGAGGACCCTCTACGATCCGGAGACGCGGAACTGGCTCGACCGGCCGGGCCCGGACGGCGTGCTCCTGCGGAGCTGGTGCTACGGCGCGCCGGGGATCGCCCTCGGACGCCTGGGCGCAGCGCCGGAAGACGCGGTGCTCCGCGGCGAGCTGCGCGACGCTCTCGCCACCACCGGCGTCCTCTCCCTCACTCCCACCGACCACCTCTGCTGCGGCAACGCGGGCCGTATCGAGATCCTGCACACTGCCAGCCGCCGGCTGGACGACCGCGACCTTCTTCGCGCGTCGGTCAGCCTCGCCGCCGGCCTGGTCCGGCGAGCCGGCCGGGAAGGGCGCCTCCGTCTGGCCTCCGATCCGGCCGACTCCACTTTCGATCCCGGTCTGTTCAAAGGAGCTTCCGGCGTCGGCTACACCCTCCTCCGGCTCGCGCGGCCCGTTTCTCTCCCCTGTGTTTTGATTCTTGAGTGAAACTTCCGCGTACCGCTTTGGCAGCCGGCGCGCACCTGATCAAGAAGAAGGTCGTTCCAAATTCAGGTTGCAACCACAAACCTCTTCGCTTAGACTTTGCGCCGCCAGTCCGCCAAGTTTCAAGAAGGAGGCAGCCCCTGTTCCGGTCGACTCCCGATCCTTCATTGACCGCTAACATCTATTGTGCGGGCTGTCTCGATCCGGTGATCTTCCAGGTCGTCGCGCCGTTCTGGCGAGAATACTGCGAGAAAAATCCCGACGACAGTTATCTCTGGCTGATGCGCTATGGAAAGGGGGGCGAGCACCTGAAGGTGCGGCTCCACGGCCCGGAGGACCGCGTCCCGCTCCAGCGTCAATTGCTTGAAGAACGTGTCACATCGTTCTTCGCCGCTCTGCCCGAGCGGACGGAGCCTCTCGAGAAGAAAGGGTGGGTCGGCGCCTCGCCGATCGATGCCGAGGACGACGTCGAGCAGGACCACCCGGATCGCACCTTCCTGTGGACCACCTACAAGCGCAGTCACATCTCACTGGGTGGTAAACCCTTCCTGGATGACGATCGCTTCGTCACACTCTTCACCCGCTGCATGGCGAGCGGTTGCGAGCTGCTGCTCTCCCTAGAACCCGGGGAGGACGGTTTCCTTTCCCATCGGACCCGTCAGAACGCATTGATCAAAGCGCTCATCGCAGGGCTTGCCGCCTCGGGGTTCTCGGCCGAGGAGCGGGCGGACTATCTGGCCTATCACCGCGACTGGCTGCTCCGCTTCATCCTCCCCAAAGACCGGCGCGCCGAGGTCTACCCGGTCGAGCAGCTCCAGCAGAGCTTCGAACAACGGGTTGCCCGCATGGGGGATGCGTTGCGCCCGATCGGTGCGGCTGCCGAGGCGGAGTGGAGCGGAAACACGGCTGGGAAACCCCAGGGGCTGGACGCCCGGTGGCGGCACTCCCTGGCGGACCTCCTCGAATATGTCCGGCTGTTTTCCAACGATCCCGACTACCGCCTCGACCCGTTCGCCACCGACCAAGCCTTCTCCCCGGTGTTCAAGGTCTTTCATGGCTTCGGCAACCAGATGGGCCTGACCATGGCGGATGAAGCCTTCGCTCATCACATCCTGCTGCGCACCACCGCCGTTCCGAACGGCGCTCTCCAGGAAACGACCTGACCGGACCGGACCATGATGAGCCCGCACGAGACGTCCGCTCCGATGCAGCCCTCGCCTGCGATCGTCCGGATCGCGGGACTGCCGGCGTCGGTCCTGGAGCCGTTCTCGAGCCGGCTCTGCGTCCGCATCGCCGAGCTCTGCGCTCTCGAAACGGATCTCGAAAGATCCGGTGCCGCGCTCGCCGACCGTCTCCACGAGGAGGTCCCCGGCGCTCCGCCGGACGTCCGGCGCATTCTCCTCGCGGCACGCCGGGACTGTTTCAACGGCCGGTCTCTGCTCCATCGCCGGGCCCGGCCCGAATGGGCGGAGATCGATGCCAGGACCGGAGGGCTGGCGGGCGCCACCGTGGACCTCGAAGAGCGTGCGGCCGGATTGCGCGCCCGGATCGAGGAGGACTGGAACCTTCAGCGCGCGCAGGAACGGAGATCCCTTCTCGAAGCGCTGGAGAGTCCCGGCCTGCTGCGCGGCGTCGCCCTCGCGAGCCCGGTCACGGTCGCCAATCTCGAGCGCCTGCGGCGAGCGGCCGGCGGCCGCGATCACCGCAAGGAGACCCGCCTGGAGTCGACGCTCGCACGATACCTGACCCGCGCGGCTTTCAAGCTCTCACCCTATTCCACGCTGACGCGCGTCGGCCTCTCCAGAGTGCTGGACGACATCCCCGAAGGTCCGGTCCAGCTCGTCGGCAGCGACTGGGGGGAGCGCTCTCTCTTCCGCATCAAGCGGTACCTCCTCGATCAGCTCTGGGAGCTCCTGCGCAGATATCCGCCCTTCCGCCAGAAGCTGCGGGTCGAGCTGAACGACACGATCGAAGAGGTCGAGCCGCGACGTTATCGCTTTCTGCGGCCGGGCCTCTGGGATCACGACGAGGCGGCGGAGCGGTTCCGCTACCAGCCGCCTTCGCTGGTCACGGCATCCCTGGAGGGGCCGGTGGTGGCCTGGCTCCTCCGCGAGCTCCCGCGCCGGCGCCTGACCTGGGAAGAGCTCTGCCTCGCGGTGGAGAGCGAGTCCGGTGCGCCTCCGGATGCCTGCCGGAACACCCTGGAGCGCCTGCTCCGGATCGGGTTCCTCTGCCTCCTGCCTCCCTGGCCGGCCCAAGCCGAGCAGCTCGAAGAGCGCATGCTCGCGCACCTGCTCTCGCTGCCGGCCGATCCCGCTCTCTCCCCCCTGACGGAGATCCTCGGCCGCCTCGTCGCCTTGCAGCTCGGCTATGCCGGAGCTGCGGAGCCGGCCCGGTCAGCTCAGGAGATGGACGGGTTGATCGATGAGCTCTGGAGCGCGGCGGCCCCTCTGGCAGGCTTCTCGCCCCAGGTCCAGCGCAGCCGGCTGCGGACCGGCAACTTCTACGAGGATGTGCTCCTCCTCGGCCCCTCTCCGGAGAAGGAAGTCTTGCGTATCCCGCGCGCGTCGGCGGCCCGGATCCAGCGCTCTCTGGCTCCCCTGGTCCGCTTCACCGATCTCTACAACCGCCGCCACGACTTCCTCCTCACCCTCGGGGCGTTCATGGCGGACCGCTGGCCCGGCCGCGGAGAGGTGGGTGTGCTCGAGCTGTTCGGCGCCACCCGCTCCCTCTGGCAGGAGTACATGAAGTTCATTTTCGGCCTCCGGGTTTCCAAGGACCGGACGGCGACCTTCGACCCTCTCGGCGTGCCACAGCTCGCGCAGTTGCGGCAGCTGCGCGGAGAGCTCTGGAAGGAGATCGAGGGGTGTCTGGAGCCCGGTCCAGGGGGACTGCGCCTCCGCACCGACGCCCTCGCGAAGCTGGCCAGCCGGATCCCCGATCGTTGGGCCCCCAAGGTCGGGCCGTGCCTCTCGCTGCAGCCGGCGGACCGGGAGGGGAGGCTCTGGGTGCTCAACCGGTTCCGCGAGGGGACCGGGCGCCACGGTGCCCGCTACACACCCGTGATGGATGGGGAGATGCGCCGTGCCTTCACCGGGCACTTCGCGGCGCGCGGCTGGGATGACGAGGGGGGCGAATTCCTCGACGTCACCTGCGCGCAAGGCGACACGCTCAATGTGCACGCTCTCCAGACGCAACGCATGCTGGAGCTTCCGGGTGAGCCGCTCGATCTTGCCGCGGAGCACCGCGTGAGCCTCCGCGACCTCAGAGTCCTCTCGCGAGGCGCAGGCTCGGCTCCCGAGCTGGTCGATCTGCGCGGGCTCCCCTGCCGGCCGGTCCACCTGGGCGGTGCGGGGTTCGATTTCGTGCCGGCTCCCCTCAAGCTCCTCAGTCTGTTCGGTCCCGGCGAGATGCGCCTCCTTCTGCCGCCCCGGATCGACCGCCGGAACGGCGAGGTCGCCGTCCGGGAGCGCGTCACCCTCGACGACATCGTGCTCTTGCGGAAGCGCTGGTCGATCGAGCCGAGCCCGTTCCAGGACGCCCTCGAAGGGAGCTCGGAAGCAAACGCCTTCGTGGCGATCAACCGATGGCGCCTCCAGCGAGGGATCCCCGACCGGGTCTTTTTCATCGAACGGATCCACCACGAACAGCGGACCGATCTTTACAAGCCCCAGTATCTCGACTTCACCTCGCCGCTCCTGGTGCTCGTTTTCCGGAGTGCCCTGCGCCAGAACGCCGGCTCCCTGACCTTCGAGGAGATGCTTCCGGCACCGGCGGACCTTGCGACTCACGACGAAAGCGGCCGCCCCTGGGCCGTCGAGATCCTTCTCGACACGCTGGCTCTCCGGGCTCCGGGCCACGACCACCCGGAGGCCGTCGACGCTCCTCCGGAGTGGCCTTGTGAGCCGCTCCTCGCGCAGCAACCGATCGGACGGTCCGCCGGCCTGGCCGGCCATGGTGGATGAGGAGATCGTCGTGACGAGCGCCGCCCCGATCGTGGAGACTCCGGCCATCGCCGTCCCTCCCCCATCCGTGCGGCCACGGAGCGCGCGGTGGGCCGACTTCATCGCGCTGGGCGGCGCGGCGGGCCGGCTCTGGCTCGCGGAGTACGAGCTCGCGGGCGGCATGGAGCTGCACCGCTGGACCGAGGAAGCCCTGGAGCTCCTGCGGCGGCGGCAGCTCGACGCGGGGCTCGCCCGCCTCGAGCAGGCCGACGCCCTCGCCGGAGCGCGCATCGACGACGCGCGGGATTCGATCGCCCACGTCATGCGGCGCTGGTACTGGGCGGCCCTCGCCTATCTTCACTACTGCCGGGACGACTTCGAGCTGGCGTCGCAGGCTCTGGTGCGGGCGCACGATGCCGTGCGAGCCGCGGTCGAAGCCGCGGAACCCCTTCTCCCGCTCGCTCCCCATTGTCACGAGTTTCGGATTCAGCACGCGCGCATCGCCCGCAGCCGGCGCCGCTGGAGCGAGATGTGGTCGCACATCGAGATCGCGCGCAGGATGTTGGAGGATCGCGAGCCTCTCTGCCTCCGCAGCGACGGCGTCCCGGTCCACTTCGCCGACCTGGCGCGCCATTACGGCCGGCTCTCCGCCTATGCGGGCGACGACCGCAAGGCGCTCGCCGGATTGCTCACTGCCCGTTACCGTTTGCGCTATTTCGAGCTGCACGTGCACTGGGTGTATACACCCGCCGGTTTCACAATTCCGTATGCCAGCCATCAACCGCTCAGCCCAGAATAGTTCTGGTCCGAGCATTTCCTCCCGAAAGGAGATAGCGATGGAAGAGAACAAGGATCTGAACCAGGTCGACAACGTCGAGATCGAGCCCCTCTCCGATGAGGATCTCGAGTCCGCATCCGGCGGTTGCATCTCGAACAGCTGCTCTGGTTCCGGCTGCTCCAGCGACCTCGCGGACGCCGTCTGATATCGCGCGGAGCTCATCCTTCGTTTCTGGATGATGAACGAAGAAGATCGTGTCATGGTTTCCCCCGTTCCCCTTCGAGGGGAGCGGGGGCCTTTCTCGTACGACTGGCTGCACTTCGTTTCCCGCAGCGGAGACGAAGGCCGCCGTTGGGCAGAGCAATACCGTCAACCGGAGATCCTGGAGATCGACCGCCTGTCGACGCGCGCCGTGCTCGCGCTCCGGACGAGACGTCTGGAGCAGGGACAGGCGCTTCTCCGGGCCGTCGAGGAGCGGCTTCCCGGAACCGAAGCGCCGCCTTCGGTTCTCCAGGTGCTGAACCGCTGGTATTATGGTGCCGTCGCTTACGAACAATATTGTCGCGATGACTTCGAGCGCGCCAGCGAGTCGCTGGATCTGGCGGATCTCGCGCTCACCGCTGCGATCAGCTTCCAGCCCATGCTTCTCCCCCTTGCCAATCATTGCCAGGAGTTTCGCCTGCACCAGGCGCGCATCTCGCGCAACCTCCGGCGCTGGCGGGAGATGCGGAGCTCCATCGAAGTCGCGCGCAAAATGACCGACAGCCGGGCGCCGCTCTGCATGCTGCACGACGGCACCGCGATCCATATTGCGGACCTCTGTGTGTTCCTCCTTGCTCTCGAATTGAACGATCGCGAGCGCGAGGCCCTCGCCGGCGTTCTCGACCCGACGCTTCGTCTCGACCTGTTCGAGCGTTTCGTCGCCGATTTGCAGGCCATTCCAGGGTTCGTCATTCCCTATCGACCATCATGAGCTTCCTCGACCAGTCGCACCCGGTCCTCCGGACTCCCGGCAGCCACGAGCCGAATTTTGCCTACTTCGTTGCGCGCCACGATACCGAAGGTCAGATCTGGGTGGAGCGCTTCAGCCTTCCGCAGCACATCGCAATCACCGCCACCACCACGCGTGCCCTGAAGCTGTTGCGGAACCGGCAGATGGCGGACGGGCTCCGCGAGCTGGACGCCGCAGCCGAGGCGTTGTGCGACGTCAAGCGCAGCGATCCTGACATCTTTCACACCCTGCAACGCTGGTACTTTGGCGCGCTGGCCTACTATTACTATTGCCGTGAAGAGTTCTCAGAGGCCGAGCAGTGTCTCGACGCCGCTCATCACGAGGTTCGCGAGGCGATCGAGCTCCGGCCGTTTCTGTTGCCCCTTGCTCCCCACTGTTACGACTTCTGGATTCAGCGCGTCCGGATCGTACGCAACCAGCGGCGCTGGAATGAGATGTGGCACCTGGTCGACATCGCTCGCCAGGTCTTCACCGGGGAGCGTCCCTTCTGCCGGCTCGACGATGGAACGGCGATCGATTTCTCCGCCCTGAAGACCTATTACGAGTCCATGGCTCCGTTTTCCGAGGAGGAGGCGAAGCCCTTGAGATCGGTCTTCGATCCGGTGACCCGCCGCCGCCTGATGAATCTGGACTTGGCGGAAGCGTTCGCAATGCCGGGTTTCGTCATTCCCTACAGACCCCTCGCACCAGCAACATGAAGCTTCTCGCGGGAAACGTT
Source organism: Thermoanaerobaculia bacterium (assembly GCA_035637095.1). Lineage (GTDB taxonomy): Bacteria > Acidobacteriota > Thermoanaerobaculia > Multivoradales > UBA5704 > UBA5704. The sequence continues at coordinate 6,745 of DASPXX010000137.1, read as the reverse complement.
TATCTCTGGGGGAAGGCTTCTCAGAACAGTCTTCTCGTCCAGTGCCTGGGTCCGGCGATGCGGGAGATCCAGGACGAGGGCCTGGCGAGCGGCTTCTGGTTCGACCGCTTCGACGCCCGGGGTCCGCACATCTTCTTCCTCACCCGCCCGGTGAGCGACCCGGCAGCGGTCTGCGCGCTCCTGGCCGAGCGGCTGACCACCTTTCTCGCCCGCCTGCCGGCCACGGAGGAGATTCCGGCCGCGGAGCTCGACGAGCGCCGGCAGCGGGTGCTCGGCAAGGCTCTCTGCGCGGCCGACACGCTTCCGGGACCCGCCGAAAACCGCACCTTCGTGCTCGTCGAGCACGAGCCCGACGGCTACCCCTTCCGGCTCGCGGCCGATCTGCGGGATGCGCCGGGGTTCTGGCGCCTCCTCGACGAGCTGTCGTTCTGGACGGTCGAGCAGATCGCGTCGGTTCCTGATTCAGCGATGAACGCCACCGCGATCCGCTGGTTCGCCAGCCTCGACGGCGCCCTGCGGCAGGCCGGAGCGGCGCGGGAGTTCTGGCGGTATCATGCCGAGACGCTGCTCCCCGGGCTGCGTGAGAAGCTCGCCGAGGACGGGGAGCTCGAGACCGGAATGTCCGCCTCTCTCGAAGCCGCGCTCAGCGACAGGAACCGCGACGCCTTCGCACGTCTCTGGCACCAGGTGGAATGCTCCGGCTCCACCTGGCCGCAGATCGGCCGCCTGGTGAAGCTCGCCCTGGCCGTGAACGGGTCGAGCCGCCGCTTCGCCGCGCTCCGCGAAGCGACGCACGCGACCTGGAAACAGCTCGGACTACCGGTCCGGCAGGAGATTCCGGTGGTCCTCTTCGCATGGCGGCGCCACCAGCCGCCGGGAGGCCTGGCATGAGCTGGAACGCGTATCACCTCTTCTACCATGGCGACCGGGATCTCCCGCTGACCGGCTTCGTCGCGCCGACGTTCGGGACTCTCTGGAGGCAGGGGGCGATCGAAAGCTTTTTCTTCATCCGCTATGCGCTCGGTGGACCTCATCTGCGCCTCCGGTTCAAAACCGATCCCGAACAGTCCGCCACGGTGAGCGCGACCCTGGAAGAGGCGGCTGCCGAGTTCCTGACACGGTGCCCCTCGCCCGAGCCGTGGAGCGAACGGAAGATCCTGCGCGAGAACCAGGTGCTCCTCGCGAGGGACTCTGCTGAAAGCGGCGGAGGCGGGATCTACCCGGACAACTCGTTCCTCCCGTTCCCCGCCCGCTTCGAGATCGAACGCTACGGCGGTCCCGATCTGTTCCCGCTCTCCCTCGATTTCTTCGCTCTCTCAAGCGTCACGGCCCTCCGCTTCCTAGTCGCGCGTCAAGGCGAAGCTCCAGGCCGCAAGCTGCTCGGGGTCTTCCGCCTGCTGGCACGGCAGGCCTTCGGCCTCGCGGACGACGCGGACGAGCTCTTCACTCTCTTCGAGTACGCCCGCACCTTCTGGCCCCCGCTCGCCGGCTTCGCCGAGCGCGGCGACCAGGTCTTCGCCGCGCGGCCCGAGATGTACCGGCAGGTGCTCGCGGCGGAAGCCGAACAAGCCATCCGTGAGCCGGCCTTTGAAACCGAGGCTGCCCGCCGCCTGCGCCGCGAGCTGGCATCGGCCGATCCGCGCGCACGGCGGCGGATCCTCCTGAGTCAGATGCACATGACCGCCAACCGCCTGGGCCTGCTCAATCCCGAGGAAGTCTATCTGGGCCAACTGCTCGCCCGCTCGGCGCGCGCCTTGGCCGAGACCGATCCCGTCCTCTGGAGCTTCTTGTGTGAAAGCCTCGACCGTACAGCACAGGCCGGAGAAGGACCGCGGCTGGCGGAGATCCTGCCGGCCGCCTTCGCGGACCTCTTCGCGCCTCCCCCTTTCCTTGCCCACGGAGATCCGGCTCCATGCTCGAATCCTGGATGAAAGACCTCCGCGTAGGAGCGCGCAGCCTCGCGCGCGCTCCGCTCTTCAGCGCTGTCGTCGTGCTGACCTTGGGCATCGGCCTGGGCGGGACAGCGACTCTCTTCTCCGGTGTGAGCGCCGCGTATCTTCAGGCGCTCCCGTTTCCGGAGGAGCAGCGCCTGGTCGCGGTCTGGCAGACGCACCGGGAGAATCCCCGTGTCACGGCCTCGATGCCCAATTTTCTCGATTGGGTGGAGCAGAACCGATCGTTCGCCCACCTGGCCGCCTACAACGCGGCCCAGCTCAACGTGACCGGAGGGCGCGAGCCCCAGCGCATCGCCGCCGCTCTCGTCACCCACGACTTCTTCTTCGTCCTCGGCATTCCTGCCGAGCGCGGCAGGACGTTCAGTGCCGAAGAGGCCCAAGCCGGCTCGCAGGTGGCGGTGATCAGCCGGGCTCTCGCGGAGCGAGTCTTTCCCGGAGATCCGGACCCGGTCGGCAAGACCATGGAGATCGAGGGCTCCCCGTTCCAGGTGATCGGCGTAATGCCCCCGGCCGTCGATTTTCCCGACAAGGCCCGTCTCTGGCTGCCCCTCTCGACGCAGGACGGCTCGGCCCGCTCGGCCCACAACTATCAGGTGGTGGCGCGCTGCAAGCCGGGGGTGAGCGTCGCCGGCGCGCGGGCCGACATGGAGACGGTCGCGGCGCGGCTCGCCCGCGCCTACCCCAAGGAGGACGGCGACTCCGGGGTTTCGGTGGTGCCCTTGCGCGACGACCTGCTCGGCCGCTCCGGAACGGTCCTCGTGCTGCTGCTCGGCGCCGTCGGGCTCGTCCTCCTGATCGGCTGCGCCAACGTCATCAGCCTGCTCCTCGCCCGCACCCTGGCGCGCGACGGCGAGACCACCGTCCGCCTGGCGCTCGGCGCGGGCCGCCAGGCCCTGGTCCGCCCCTTCCTGGTCGAGAGCCTGCTGCTGGCTCTCCTCGGGGGAGCGTTCGGCTTGGTGGTGGCCTTGGTGGCCAGCCGGATGATCTCCGGCCTGGTCCCGGAGCAGATCCTGCCTGCGGGCGGCGTCCGGATCGACGGCCCGGTCCTCCTCTTCACCTTCGCGCTCACGATCGGGGTCGGCCTGCTCTGTGGCCTCGCGCCCGCGATCCGTGCGTCGCGCACCGATCTGCGCTCGGCGCTCACGGTCGGGGCGCGCGGCTCCCTCGGTCCCGGCCAGCGCGGCCTGAGCGCCCTGGTCGCGGTGGAGGTCGCCCTCGCCTGCGTGCTCCTGGTCGGCGCCGGCCTCCTCCTCCAGAGCGCCCGCCGTCTGCAGGCGGTCGATCCGGGGCTCGACGCGCGCGGCGTCGCCCTCCTGGAGTTCTCGATCAACGGCCTGGGCGGCTCGCGCTACGAGAATCCGGAGTGGCGCTCCCATTTTTTCGACCAGCTCCTGGAGCGCACCGCCGTGCTGCCGGAAGTCGCGGCGGCCGGCGCCATCACCCAGGCTCCGCTCGCGGGAGGGAGCTACAACGGCACGCTTCTCGCCGACTCGCGCGAGGGCGGATCGGAGGACGCGGGCCTCAACACCCACTACCGGCTGATCGGAGGCCAGTACTTCCAGGCTCTTCAGATCCCCCTGGTCCGCGGTCGGCTCTTCACGCGGGACGACCGCGGCGGCGCGCCGCTCGTGGCGATCGTGAACGAGCGCATGGCGCGCCTCCTCGCGCCGAACGGCGATGCGCTCGGCCAGCGGGTGAAGATGCCGGGAATGGACAGCGTCGACACCTGGGCGTCGGTCGTGGGGATCGTCGGCGACGTCCGGCACCGCGGCCTCGCCCGCGATCCGGTGCCCGAAATCTACTTCCCGTATGAGCAGCGCCCGGAGCGCACCTGGGAGATGGCGGTCGTCGTCCGCGGCGGGGGCAGCCCATCGAGCCTGGCGCGCCGGGTGCGGGAGGAAGGCAGGCGCCTGGACCCGGTGCCGGCCGACCTCGCAACCATGCAGGAGCTTCTCGACCGCCAGCTCGCCCCTCTCCGCTTCCGCTCGCAGCTCCTCGGCCTCTTCGCCCTGATTGCTCTGATCCTCGCCGCCGTCGGCATCTTCGGCGTGGTCTCCTACACGGTCGAGAGGCGCAACCGCGAGGTCGGCATCCGGATGGCGCTCGGCGCCGACCGCGGCTCGGTCCGCCGGCTCCTCGTCCGGCGCGGGATGACGCCCGTGCTGGCCGGGATCGGAGCCGGCCTCGTCGCGGCTCTCGCGCTGATGCGGTTCCTCTCCAGCTTAGCGACCGAAATGCCCGTGCGGGACCCGGGCACCTTCGGCGCGGTCATCGTACTGCTCGGAGGCATCGCGCTTCTCGCCAGCTACTTCCCGGCGTTCCGGGCCTCCCGCATCGAGCCCGTCGTGGTGTTGAAGTCTGAATGAGGGCTCAGGAAGCCGCCTTCGCAAACAACCGCAAGAACCCCGCCCCCGTCCGCCTGCAGACCTCCTCGAAGCTCTCCCCCGTCTCCTCGGCCAGCCGCTGGGCAATCTCCACCACGTAGGCAGGCCGATTGGGTTTCCCGCGATAAGGCACCGGCGCCAGGTACGGAGTATCCGTCTCGACCAGACAGCGATCGGGGGGAAGGAGCGGGATGACCTCCCGCACGTTGTCTGCCTTCGGGAAGGTGATCATCCCCGAGAGGCCGAGGTAGAAGCCGCGGGCAATCAGCTCTTCGGCCATGGCGCGGCCTCCGGCGAAAGAGTGGAAGTCGGCCTGGAGATCGCGAAAGGCCTCTTCGCGGACCACGGCGAGCATCTCGTCGTTGCTGTCGCGGTTGTGGACCACGACCGGCAGGCCCATTTCGATCGCCAGCTCCCACTGCTCCCGGAGCACGTGAAGCTGCACGTCCCGGGGCGAGTGGTCGTAGTAGAAGTCGAGCCCGCACTCCCCCACGGCCACGGCTTTGGGGTCGGACAGCAGGGAGCGCAGGCGCTCGCGGTCGCCGGGTTGCCAGGTGGAGGCGTCGTGTGGATGGACTCCCAGGGCGCACCAGACGTCCGGGTGGCGGTGGCAGAAGGCCAGGATGTCATCCGCCTCGGAGAGCTTGATGGCCGGTACCAGGAAGCCCTTCACCCCTCGCTCGCGGGCGTGGTCGAGGGCGCGCTCCCGCTCGTCCGCCGGCAGGCTCTGCAGGTGACAGTGGGAGTCGATCGGGCCGGAGAGGTCCCTCTCCGCCACGCTCACTTCACCTGCGTCCCCGACGGGACCTGCTTTTCCGGATGCAGGAGGACCGGCTTGCCGTCGAGCGAGGCCGCCAGGAGCATGCCCTGCGATTCGACGCCCATCAGCTTGGCCGGCTGGAGGTTGGCCACCACCGCCACCTGTTTGCCGACCAGCTCCTCGGGCTGGTACGCGAGACCGATGCCGGCCACGATCTGGCGCGGGCTCTCCTCCCCGACGTCCACCGAGAGCTTGATCAGCTTCTCGGATTTCGGGACCCGCTCGGCGGCCTGGATGGTGCCCACCTTCAGCTCGGTTTCGAAGAACTTGTCGATCGTGATCAAAGGCTTCTCCTTCCCCTTCTCCCTCTTCGCGGGCTCCGGAGCCTTCGCGGCTCCCAGGTAGTCCTTCTTGTCGATGCGCGGGAAGATCGGCCGGGGCTCCGGCAGCTCCACGCTGGTCGGCGTGCCGCCCCATTCCAGGGCATCCAGGCTCGCCGGGACCTCCGTCACCCCGATGGCCGCCAGCACCTGCGGCGCGACCTTCGGCATGAACGGCAGCAAGCCGGTGGCCACCAGGCGCACCGCCTCCAGGCCGTTCCACAGGACGCGCGACAGCTTCTCTGTCGGCCCCTCCTCCTTGACCAGCTTCCACGGCTCGCGCGTCACCAGGTACTGGCTCGCCTCGTTGAGCAGCTTCCAGAGCGCCTCCAGGGCGCGGCTGAAGGCGAGCTCGTCCATCGCCGCGCGGTACTCCGGCATGAGACGGCGCGCCGCCTCGAGGACTGGATTGTCGTCGCACGGCACCGGCGGGGTCTTGCCCGCGTACGCGCCGCGCGACAGGGTCACCACGCGGCTCACGGTGTTCCCCAGCGTGTTCGCCAGGTCGGCGTTGTAGCGGTCGATGAACGCCTCGTCCGAGAAGCTCGCGTCCTGGCCGAAGACCATCTCGCGCAGCAGGAAGTAGCGGAGGGGGTCGGCCCCGAAACGGTCGATGATCTCGTCCGGCCGCACGATGTTGCCGATCGATTTGGACATCTTCCGGCCGTCGCGGTACCACCAGCCGTGGGCGAAGACGGTCGTCGGGAGCGGCAGGCCGGCGGACATCAGGAAGGCCGGCCAGTAGACGGCGTGGTGACGGAGGATGTCCTTGCCGATCAGATTGAGGCGGACATCACCCTCTTCCCAGAGCTTCCGGTAGAGGTCGCCATCGCCGCTCCCGTAGCCGAGCGCGCTGATGTAGTTGGTCAGCGCGTCGAGCCAGACATAGACCGTCTGCCCCGGATAGCCTGGAAAGGGGATGCCCCACTCCAGGCTGGCCCGCGAGACGGACAGGTCGCGCAGGCCGGATTCGACGAAGGAGCGGACCTCATTGCGCCGGGTGGCCGGGCGGACCGGCTCGAGATCGGAGTCGTACCAGTCGAGGAGCGCCTGCTGGTACTTCGACAACCGGAAGAAGACGTTCTCCTCGGACTTCCACTCGACGGCCGTGCCGTGTACCGGACAGGTCTTGTCGGGGCCGAGCTCCTTCTCGGTGTAGAAAGTCTCACAGGGCGAGCAGTACCACCCCTCGTGGGTGGCCGCATAGAGGTCGCCGGCGTCCGCGAGACGGTGGATGATCTCCCGGACACCCTTGTGGTGCCGCTC
>DASPXX010000136.1:0-12290 GCA_035637095.1 Thermoanaerobaculia bacterium | reverse complement strand
GCCGTGGTCGGCCGAGGCGAGCTGCCGGGTCCGGCCGAGCTGGGTCGCCTGAACGCGGGAACCCGGACCCGGAAACCAAAATGGATCGCCGTATCGACGGAGATCCGCATCCAACCCCGGGAGCACCAGCCGTGAAGCTCCACTCATCTCTCCTTGGATCCCTCCTCGGGGCCCTCCTTCTCTTTGGAGGCTCCTCCTCTCCTCCCAGCATTCCCTTGGAGGTGGAGTATGCCGGCTGTCAGGCCGTGCTGCTGCCAGGTCCCGAGTGCAGGCTCAAGCCGGGTCGGCAGTTGCGTCTCTGGGTCGGAGCCCCGCCGGGAGCGCAGATCGAGATCAAGACCGGAGGAAAGCAGATCGAAACCGCTGGCGAGCCCGTCCGGGAAGGACAGCTCTTCTCGCTGACCATCCCTCCCGAGACGGAGAGAATCGACGTGCTCGTTGAGACCGAGAGCGGGCGGGCGGTGTGGTCCCTGTCGCTTGCGACATCCGAGAGCGAGGCTCGCGAGCTCGGGACATCCCACGACGTCCTAAACGAAGTCAATACGACGACATTCCGCGCGTATGACGACATCCAGGCCGGCCGGCTTGCTACCGCCCGCGAGAGACTGGACCGTCTGAGGCTACCGCCCGAAGCACCTGCGGAATCCCGCTATCTCGTGGCCTACCACCGCAGCCTCCTTGCCGCAAGAGAGGGAGATTACCGCTCGGCCATGGCCGAGATCGAGAAGGCTGAGGAAATCGCGGAGCGGGTGAGGATGCCTCGTTACCAATGGGTCGCCGAGGAGCATCTGGCCTTGCTCCTGCGCACGGTCGGCCGCTCCCGCGAAGCTGTCGAGCTCTTCGCCCGATTGCGCCAGAGGCCATACGCCGCGAGCTCCTGCGACCAGGCCGTTCTCCTCAACAACCAGGCCTGGTCCGCACTGCTGGCTCGCGAGGCCGGCGAGAGCTTCGGGTCTCCCGCAGACCTGCTCGCGGAGGCGCTGGCATTATACGAGACCTGCGACCAGGCCACGCCCGAAATGAGGGTGAACGTCCTGATCAATCTGGCCCTGGCTCACCTGCAGGAGGACCGTCTGGCGCAGGCGAAGGTTTTTCTGGCCAGAGCGCATGAGCTCGAGCCTCATCCGCCTCTCCTCCACACTCTGTGGTGGCTCGATCTGGAGGCAAGGATCGCCCTGGGCGAGAAACGGCCCGCGGAGGCTCTCGATCTATTCGAAAAACTCGAGGAACTCGCCGCCGAGACGAGCTCCGCCGACGGCAGGCTTCGGGCCACCTTCGGGCAGGCGCGGTCTCATGAAGCTCTCGGGGATCGGGCCGCGGCCCTGGAGATTCTCCGCAAGGCCGAAACCCTGCTGGACGAGCAGAGCCTCCAGGTCCCCATCCATGAAGGGAGGGAGACTTTCATGGCTACGCGCCAGGCGATCGTCAGCCTGCATGTCGAGATCCTCCTCGACCAGGGCCGGACGGCCGAAGCCCTGACCGTGGCGCGCCATGCCCGCTCGCGGATGCTCCGGCAGCTGGAGCGTAGCGATCGCCTGGCGAGCCTGACGCCGGACCGGCGGGCTCGCTGGGAGCTCCTTCTGCAGCGTTACCAGGAGAAACGCGCAGCCCTGGAGGAACGAGCGAAGGACGATTGGAAGCTCCCTGCCGACCAACTCCGCCAGGAGCAGGCCGCGAGAAGAGAGGAGACGCAGAAAGTCCGCGAGCTCCTGGACGAGGCCTTCCAGGCGCTCGAGGACTCGGCAGAGCCGCTGGAGGAGACACTGCAGCCACCGCGCCCCGGCGAGCTGATTCTCACCTGGTGCCCGCTCTCTCACGGCTGGGTCGGCTTCGCCGCGGATAGAGAGACCATTGCGACACACCGTTTCGATCTCCCTCCCAGCGCTCTGTTGCTGCAAGGCGAGCTGTCCCGGCGGCTGCTCCTCCCATTCCACGACGCCATTGAAAAGGCCCAGCGGCTCCGCATCCTGCCCAGTGGACCCCTCCAAAGCGTCGACTTTCACGCGCTCCAGTTCGACGGCGATGTCCTCCTGGCAAGCCGTCCTGTGGTCTATGGGCTGGATCTCCCCGTTCCCTCGGGACCTGCGCAGCCTTCTGGGAGGCATGCCCTCCTGGTGGCAGATCCCCGCGACGACCTGCCGGGAGCGCTCGGCGAGGTGCGGACGATCCGCAAGGCTCTGGAAGCCGGCCCCCGGCCCTGGATCACGGAGGAGCTGAAGAGCGCAGGGGCCTCGGCCGAGAGCGTGCGGAACGGGCTTGCTACCGCCGATCTCCTGCACTACGCCGGTCACGGCGTCTTTTCCGGTTTTGGCGGCTGGGACAGCAGCATGCTCCTCGCCGAAGGGACGCAGTTGACCCTCGGGGATCTGCTGGCGCTCGAACGGGTACCGGCCGTGGTCGTCCTCTCCGGATGCGACACCGGCCGATCGTCCACCGAGACTCCTGTCGAGAGCCTCGGCCTGGCTCAAGCCTTTCTCCTCGCCGGCTCACGGGCGGTCGTGGCCTCCACTCGACCCGCCGACGATCGCAAGGTGCCTGCGTTCTTCACCGCACTCTACGAGCAGTTGAACCGAGAGCCGGACCTGGACCTTGCCGTAGCTTTTCAGCGCGCCCAGCTCTACTGGCGTCAGCAGGCTCCTGGAGCGGACTGGCAGGGCTTCCGCCTGTTCGTGCCCTGAGCGTCTGTCAGAAACCGCACTCCGGCGGCGAAGTACCTCTACGACGCCACAAACCGCCGCCTCTTCGGCCGAGCGTCCACCTCAAGGAGACAGGACCATGCGAAGAACACATTTCGTCTGGATCGTTCCCTGGATTGCGATCGGACTGAGCGCCTGCTCGACTCTTCGACCTCAGTATCCAGATCGGTATCCGGATCAGCATCTGGATCCCGCGAAGGCCTGCGCCGAATGGCGCTGGATCGGAATCAGCCAACCTGGAGGTCGATGTCCGAAAATCCCAGGCTGGACCGTGCGCCCCCTCTTTCCCCAACTCGCGCCTGTCCAGCTGTCGGCGGACTACTGCGAGAAGCCAGATTCCGAGAAGGTCCCCCGCCCTGAGTTGATCCAGGTAATCCAGGAGCTCAACCGCTTTTGCGTGTACGAGATCGCGGATCGGAAAAAAGGGCTAAAGGACCTCCCGTTCCCACCGGCGGCGAGCAGCGAGCTGGTGCGGCTCGATCAGGACTGCGCGGCCCTCGGGACCTCTGCTGAGCTTGACCCGGCAGAGAATCCCTGGACGCCTGTTTCCCAGGATTTCCTTGCGCAGGCCGGAAAGCCGGAGGTACCACTCAGGGTCGGCGATGGCCCGCCGCGCGTTCGCCTGGCCTTCCTGGACACCCAGCCGACCCATGAGGGCATCCCTGAGAGATCGGGCCGTTCGCCGCATGGCTTCGTCCTCGCCCATATCGCCCGGAAACTGGTCTGCACCCCGGAGTCCGATGACCACTGCGCCGCGCAGATCACCACCCAACTGGCCCTCCCGATCCTCGCTTTCGACGCGAAGAATCCGGACCACAACGTGATCGACCGCGAGCGGGGAGGCTATCTCGGCATGCAGAGCGATCTCGCCGAGGCCATTCGGAACGAGGTGGACAGTTGGTGGAGAGATCGGCAGAGGGGTGGCTCGCAGCGGCATCTCGTGCTCAATCTCTCCCTGGCCTGGGACGGAAGGCTCTTCGGCGGCCTCGACGAAGCACAGGCCGCCGAGATGCGAGCGGGAACGCAGGCGGTCTATCAGGCCCTGCAATATGCGGCCAAGTTCGACGTCCTAGTGCTGGCGGCAGCGGGCAATCAGAAACGGGAGCCCTGCGAGAATTTCGGGCCTCTCCTGCCAGCCGCCTGGGAGAGCGAACCTCCGCAGGAGGAGAGCTGCCGCCCGTCTCAGAAGGGGCCGCTCCTCTATGCCGTGGGTGGACTGCAAGCGAACAACCAGCCTCTGGGCAATTCCCGCCCCGGCGGAATGCCACGGCGGGCCGCCTATGGCGAAAGCATATTGTACACCGGCAGCTCCGTTGCCACAGCCGTCGCCTCGGCAATCGCCGCCGCGGTGTGGGATTCATACCCTGACTACGACTCTCATCGGGTCATGAACATCCTCGACGGGAGCGGGGAGGAGGTGGCGTCCTTGACCGCGAACTTCGGGTTCGGCACGGGCTCCCCTCCGACGTCAACTCCTCCAGGAGTCCACAGGCTCTTGCTCTGCGACGCGTTCAAGGAGGCCTGTATGCGCAGCGGATCTGTCTCCTGTCCGAGGTGCGACCCCCTTGATCTCAGGGTGGTGGATCACTCGAAGCCTCGCGACGTCAGTCCCCCGCTGAAAGGTTCCTGCGATCCATGGGTCCGCCCCCAGCCCGAGGAATCTCCTCGTCCGAACTGCGCGGGGTGCCCGCCGTAGGCGCAGAGCAGGAATACCCGAGCGAGAGACACTGTGCCTCTCGCTCGCCCCTCCTCAGGCTCGCCTGATCAGCCGCAGGATGACCAGGAGAACGACCGCGCCGATGAAGGCGACGAAGATTGTGCCGGCCAAGCCTCCGAAAGGTGTGCTCAACCCCAGCTTGCTGAAGAGCCAGCCGCCCACGAAGGCGCCGATGATGCCGATGACGATGTCGCCGAGGAGCCCGTAGCCGCCTCCAGCGACGAACGACGCCAGAACTCCCGCCACCAGACCGACGATGAGCCAGGTCACGATATCCATCTCTCCACCTCTCTCGGTTCAACCGGCCGGATCTCCGGCCGGCGGTCCACTGCTTTACAACGCCGAACCGTTCCACCTAGCACTCGGCGTGCCAGGCGCTCAGAAGAAGACCCGCTGGACGGACCAGTACAGCCCCACGGCGGCGATCAGGAGGGAGGCAGGGACAACGACCGCGCTGCGGTACCAGCTCCGCTGGCGGAACAGGCCGACCGCCAGCAGGGCGAGGCTGATCACCGCGAGCTGCCCGGCCTCGACGCCGACGTTGAAGCTGAGCAGCGCCGGGAGGAACTCCGCCCGGGGGAGGCCGAGCTGGGAGAGGACACCCGCGAAGCCCAGGCCGTGGAGCAGGCCGAAGGCGAAGACCAGGGCCACCCGCGAGGGGCGCAGCTCCGAGGTAAAGACGTTCTCGACCGCCACGAAGACGATCGACAGGGCGATCAGCGGCTCGACGATCGACGCCGGGAGGGAGAAGACGCCGTAGATGCTGAGCGCGAGCGTCACCGTGTGGGCAATGGTGAACGAGGTCACCTGGAGGAGCAGCGGCTTGACGCGCCGCGAGAGAAGGAAGAGGCCGAGCACGAACAGGATGTGATCCAGCCCCTTCGGCAAGATGTGGGTGAAGCCGAGCCGCAGATATTGGCCGATGATCTCCAGCCGGGTCGGTGGGACCACCGCGGCCGCGAGGCGGAAAGGCTGGCTCGCGGCATTCCCGTCCAGCCACTGCCAGGCGGCGCTCTCGTCCCCCTCGCTCTGCGGGATCAGCGGATAGGACCCGAGGCCCGCGGTTTCGGACCAGGTGAACGTGTGGGCGCCGCCGGGGATCGGCCCGTGGAGGAGGAGGGTCATCCGGCCCGGCGGCGCTTCCGGATCGGGCGGAGCCATCTCGACCACGGGCCGGACGGGCCGCCCATCGAAGCCGATCGCCGCGCCGTCCACCAGAGAGCGGAAGAAGCGCCCGAAGCGCCGGTCGACCTCCCCGGAGATCCCGCGGATGGGGCCGTAGCGGGTCTCGCCGGCCGGTCCCCCCACATCCTTGGAGGTCAGGTGCTCCTCGTCGGCCACGAGCTCGATCCGGTAGGTGCCGTCCTTCAGAAAGGTGGCGTAGACCTGGACCTTCCCCAGCTCGTGCGCCCGGGCGGCGGGCACGACGAGGGCCAGAAGCACGGCGAAGGTGAGGAGATGACTGCGTCTCGGCAAAGGGACCTCCCGGGCGAGTCGCCCTGAGGATGCTACGCAGGAAGAGGCCGGATGGATGAGCGGCGGCTAGGGTTCATCGAGCTTCTTCTTCTTCTTCTTCTTACCCTTACCCTTATCCTTACCCTTGTGGGTGGGGTTCTCCGTCTCTTCCGGCTGCCGCCGTTTACTGCTCGTCCTCCTCTCCTTCTCGGGCTCCCATTCGAACTCTACGGTTCGGGAGCCTTGCTTCGCCGAGCTCCCTCTGAGCTTCGGTTTCTGGGAGAAACCTATGGCCGGCTCCTGGGTCACTTCGATTCCTCCCTCCTCTCCCTGGGTCAGAGTCCGATTCTCGAAATCCGCACGCGCGTCCCAGTCCAACGTCCATCGGGCCTCCGAGATGAGATAGATAGTCTTGACGTCCTTCGACTTCGCCGCCAGCCAGACGTAGAATTTGGTCTGGCCCTCCGATTTCACCAACTGGAGAGGCTCTTCGCCCTCCTCGGCAAGATCCCACCATATCCTGGACTGCGGAGTGTCGGAGCTGCTGACGTGGCGAGCGATTGCTATCGGTACGGAGCTGGCCTCGGACTCCGAGCTCGAGCCGGATCCCTCGCTGGATTGCTCGACCTCCTCGTCCTCGCCATGCGTTGCTCTCCGAGCGTCGTACCAGCCATCCTCTCGCTCCGTATCCTTGTGCCAGCCATCGACGAGAATGCTGCGCCCCTGGCTCGTGCGGCCGATCCCCTTCCAGAACAGATCATGCTTCGAGCCTTCCACGTTCTGGATGAAACCCACCTCCCAATCGTTCAGTTGGTCCTCTTCGAGCCCATAGATCTTCACGTACTGCGCTTCCATGGACATCAATCCGGGCGTCTGCAAGACCTTCTCACCGAGGTCCTGGAAGTACTGGTCTAGTGCTTTGCCGGCCAACTTCCAGTCGGCTTCGAAGGTCTTGTCGCCATATCTCTTGGTGACGACCTTCCTCTGAGCGATGGCGCCCGTGCCGTGGGGCATGTGCTGCTGCTGCTGGACATGGGCGAGCTCATGGGCGATCAGCTCACGGCCCAGGCGGGTGTTGGGATCGCAAGCTCCTCTCCGGAAGAAGACGTCGTGGCCGACCGTGAAGGCCCGGGCGTCCAGCGTGCGCGCCATCTGATCGGCGCGCTCTCCCTCGTGGATCCTCACTTGGCTGAGATCGGCGGTGAAGCGCGGCTGCAGGGCCGCGCGGACCTTCTCCGGCAGTGGATGACTTCCGCCCGCCTTCGCCGGCAGGTCCCGGGAGACGGGCGGGAGGGCGAACCCCGGTGGCCGCGCCGGCGGCGGAAACGGCCGTAGCGGCTCCGGCGCAACCGGAGCCGCCACGGCCTCCCTGGCCTTCCGGTCTGCCTCCTGCTCATACCTGTCATCAGGGGGAGCGACCTTCAGCCAGGGATGGGAATTGCCGAGGTGGCCGGTCGAAGGAGCGGCAGGTCTGAGGAGAAGGACTCTCGTCTTCATGGTGCTTCCTCCGCTCGACCGGCAAGGAGCAGGTCAAGTCTCCTTCGGCGTCTCCTGGTCACCCGGGCCCTCTTCGCCCTGCTCATCCTGGCGCTGCTCGCTGAGCCGCTGGTATTCGCGATGCAGGTTCTTCAGCTCTTCGTCGGACAGGTCTTCGACGTCCACCATCCCGGTGCGCGCCTCCGACACGGCGCGCAGCAGCTCGTCGAGCTTCAAGTGCATCGCTTGCGCATCGCGGTTCTGGGTATTTTGAATCAGGAAGACCATCAGGAAGGTGACGATCGTCGTGCCCGTGTTGATCACCAGCTGCCAGGTGTCGGAGAAGTGGAAGATCGGGCCGGTGACCGCCCAGACGCCAATCACGCCGAAGGCGATCAGGAAGGCCCAGGCGGAGCCGACGGCGACCGAGGTTTTGTGGGCAAACTTGCGGAAAAATTCGCTCATCGTGGTGCGCTCATGAGACTCCATTCTACATGCCGAACCTCCAGGTCAGCGGTGTGCTCGTGCCGGTGATACGGCAGCGCGCGTAGAGATAGCCGTCGGCGACGACCAGGCGGGTCACGCTGGCGGAATCGAGCCGGATCTCTCCCTGGAGCCCGGCCGGGAAGCGCAGGTTCTTCACCGCCTCCTGCGCCTTGCGGTCCGCCTCCCGCAGGGTCGCGGCGAGGTCGAAGCGCGTCTCGCGCTCCAGGGAGGAGAGGAGATCGGAGCGCAGCAGCCAGTCCGCGGCATGGAGCAGGCGGCTCCGTGTCGCCAGGTCATAGTCCAGGCCGGCGAGGCGCAGGGCCTTCGCCTGGGGATCGAAGACCGGCTGGCCGCGCAGAAAGAGCCGGCCGCGGGCACCGCGCGCGAACGGTCCCCGGGCCTGGAAATCAAGCGCCACCAGCATGCCGTCCCCGAGCACCCGCAGGCTCGCTCCGGAGATGGTCATGTCGTAGCCGCCGAGCCGTTGGTGCGTCCCCTGGAGACGCTTCGCGGCCAGCCGCGAGAGGTCCGCGTCCGACGCCAGGACGGGGACGTCGATCTCCAGCCGGCTCGAAGTCTCGGCGAGGACGCCCGGCGGCGGCAAGGGAGTTGGAGCGGGAGGCGCCGCCGCATTTGTCCCTCCCTGGGGCCCCCCTTGGGAAAACCCCAGGTGCACCTCGCCGGCGATGGCGAGCCCGGTCCGCAGCCGGTCCCCTTCGGCGCGGAAGGCGGCGACCCGCACCTCCTCGGGCCGGAAACGCAGCCACAGCCCCTCGCCGTCCAGGACTTCCTGCGAGAAGTGCAGCGACTTCCAGGCCTCCGCAGCCTGCTCGCGAAGCTTCCAGCCGGCCACGGCTTGCTCGGCGGCCCGCCGGAGCTCGCGCCCGAGGATCGGATCCATTTCGTCCTGCAGAAGGCTCTTCAGGCTGACTCTCACGATCCGGAAGATCACCACGTCCGCACGGCTCAGATCGAGCTGCGCGTGCGATTCGAGCCGGAGCTGCCAGTCCGGCGCGAGAGACGGTCTCACCGATCCGGTCACCACACCCGAGAAGTCCACCGTCTCGTGGACCGGCACGCCGCGCCCCACCGGCACCGGCCGCAGCCGGCCGGCGAAGGCGATCCGGCCGGCGACCGGAAAGCGGAAGATGAAGCGGTCCGCCGCGAAGCCCACGTCGATCCCGCCGCGCGTGGCGAGGAGCCGCCAGGATTCCTCTGTGAGAACCGGCGAGTAGTCCTCCTGCTGCTCCTCGTCGAGCTGCCGCGGCACCGAAGCCTCCACCAGGCCGCGAACCGTCGCCAGGGGGATCTCAACCGGCAGAAAGAAAGAAGCCCGCCCGATATCGTCCGGCAGCTCCCGGGGCTCGGGAGGCGGGGCCGGAGGATCGATGACGACCGGAGGCTGCGGAGCGCAGGAGGCCAGGAGGAGGGCGAGGAGGAGGGCGGTGTACCGGCACCTCATACTGTCCTAGCTTTCGTAGTGCCCACCGATCGCGATCACATAGAGGTTGTCGTCGTCGAAGCGGTAGATGAGCCGGTCCGCATGAGAGAGGCGGCGGGACCAGAGTCCTCTCAAGGCGTGTTTGAGAGGCTCGGGTTTGCCGGTCCCGGTCGCAGGGTCTCCCCGCTGCATCTCTCGGAGCTGACGGCAGAGAACCCGGTGCAATGCGGCGTCACGCCGACGCAGATCTTCATAGCGCTCCCAGGTATCGCCTTCAAAGACGATCGAGCGCATCCAGCTCTTCCGGGGAGGGGTGATAGCCCGTTCCTTCCCGATGGGTCTTCAGCGATCGCTCGATCTGCTCCATGAGCGACTTGTTTTGCAGGACGTACAGCGTCTCCTGCTCTCGTTCCCAATCCTCGGCGCTGACGACGACGAAATCCTGCCCCCCACGCCGTCTGACACGGAGAGGAACATGATCCTCCACCACCTTCTCGACCGCGTCTCGAAGGTGGCTTCGAAAATCGTGGACGGAGATCTCTCGCATGGAGGAAGTGTACCAGAAACCGGTACGGTAGAGGGGAGCTATTCTGCTGGAGGATGAAGTTCTCCGGATCGCGGATGTCGATCGTGAGCGGCGTCCGCAGCCGGCCGGCGAACGCGACCCGCCCGGCGATCGGGAAGCGGAAGACGAAGCGGTCACACGCAATCGCCAAAGCCCGGCAGACTTCCAGCATTTTTTCGCGACCCACGGTACCGACGAAGCTCCTCAGATCCTTCTGGTGGACCGTGAAGAGATTGCAGAGATTGACGCAAGAAGTCTGCTTGAGGCCCTCCGCAACCCCCAATTCCACTTCGGTGGGAGAGCCGCCACCGGGTGGACCTCGAGCTCACCGGCGACGGCGCCTCGCACGCTGCCATCTCCGAGTTTGCCTTCGGTCTCACGCCGCAGGATGAAGAGGATCTGCGCTGTATCTACCACAGGCTCGCGCCGATCCAGGTCTTGTCCTTCATGGGTAGTCGCGAGATGGAGGCCAATCCTTGATCTGGAATCCCCGGTGGCTTAGACTTGATGGCATGAAGACCACGGTAGATATTCCAGAGAAGGAGTTGGAGGAAGCACTCCGGCACACCGGCGCGAAGACGAAGCGCGAGGCCGTGGTGATCGCCCTGTCCGAGCTCAACCGGAGACGCCGTCTCCAGAAACTGGTCGAGAGGTTCGGAACTCTGGATGACTTCATGTCGCAAGAGGATCTCCGGCGCATGCGGGAGGAGTCCTGAGCGCAGAAGACCGGTTCCTCATCGATACATCAGCCTGGGTCGAGACGCTCCGGACGAACGGTGATCCGGTCATCAAGGCCCGAGTCAGCGAAATCGTGGCGAACGATCGCGCCGTGCTCTGCGACATGGTGCGTATCGAGCTGTGGAATGGCGCCCGCAGCACCAAAGACAACCGGCTTCTCCGAGAGTTGGAAGAACAGATCGAAACCGTCCCCACGACGGCCGATGTCTGGGACCGCGCCCGCGAGATGGCTCGGTCGGCTCGCAGCAAAGGAATCACCGTGCCCGCAGCCGACCTCGTCATCGCCGCTTGTGCCGAGCACCACCGGCTCCGCCTCGTTCATCACGACAACCATTTCGACCACCTCACCAAGCTCAGGGATGGCGAGGGCTCATGATTCCGCCCAGCCCCTACACCGGCGGGTGATACCCCAGGCTCGCGCCGATCCAGGTCTTGTCCTTGTTGAAGTCGACTCCCATCATCGCGCCCTTGCTCATGCGGACCAGGTTGTTGATCAGGCGCAGACGGTCCTTCCAGACGAACATCATGCGGATCTCGGCCTTGGCGGGGATGTCCGGCGTTTCGACGAAGGGGGCGTAGTCGACCTTGCGCTGCAGGATGAAGTCCTGGGGGTCCCGGATCGCGCGCAGGCGCTCGGGCGCAGGGCTCACCTCGACGCCCAGGCCGGCGAAGGAGTAGAGAGGCTTCAGGACGTAGTGGTCCAGGTCGTCCGGCAGCTCGGACACGTCGCTCAGGAAGCGCGCCGGCGGCGCGTAGGGGGAGTCGAGGAAGGGGAGCGACCACTTGCTGATCTTGAAGTACCAGTTCGGGTGGCCGACCCAGGTCACGTCCAGCTCGCGGCGGAAGAGGTCGTCCGGCAAGCCCTTGCGCTGCAGCTCGTCGAAGATCACCCGGTTGTAGATGCGGTGGATCGGCAGCTCTCTCCCCTCTCTCCGGTAGAAGAGCTTGCCGCCCCTCTCGATCACCTCCCGCAGGTCGATGGACGGCACGCCGAGCAGGCGCTCGGTGCAGGTGAAGTCGGCCCGCGTCTTCTGCTTCTCCGGCTCGATCTCCAGGAGGACCACGGTCTCCGGATCGCAGCCGTCGACGATCACCTCGCGCAGCACGTCCAGGTAGCTCTCCTCGTCCAGGCCGTCGAAGTACGGCGCCAGACCTTCCGGAATTCCGCAGGTCTCGCGGAAGGCGGTCTCGAGCAGCCACTGGAAGGCGTAGAGCGTGGGGAAACCCTGGAGCTCGATGAGGCGCGGCACGAGCCGGCCGTCCCCCTCGCGGACCAGGGCGAAGTCGACCTGGAGGAAGGTCGTGTGCGCGTCCTCGTTGGGGACGGCGAGACCGGGCGGGATCGCGCGGTCCGCCCCGGCCAGGTACTCCGGCGAGGTGACGATCCGCGCGATCTCCCAGGCCGCCTTCTCCACCTCGCGCGTCAGCTCCTCGCCGAGGAAGAGCGGCGTCTCGCTGATGCGGAAGTCGACCGCGTGGCCGAGCCGGCTCTCCAGGTAGCGCAGCAGCTCGGCGTATTGCTCCGCCGTGAACTCGGCGTTGTAGATCTGCCGGTATTTCAGTTCCATCGGTGGTTCAAATCAGATCTAAATCAGAAATCGGCCGCCGCTCATCACGGCCTCGCCGTCGATCCAGATGTCGAAGTCGCGTCCGACGCAATCGATGTGCGTGGAGGAGACCCAGTCCTGTCCGGTGTGCTCGGCGTAGGGGTGGCCG
>DASPXX010000135.1:0-5902 GCA_035637095.1 Thermoanaerobaculia bacterium | reverse complement strand
GTCGCCCGACTTTCTCGCTCGGTCAGCTGACTGAATGAGCCGGTCTCGGGACGTTCTCGGCCAGCCTCCAGGCGTTGTCGCCCGGTCAGGTATCGGGATGAGCCGGCCAGGTATCTCTACGGGAGAGCCTTTGGACCTTGGCGGCTACGTTGCGCGAAGCTTTCACGACTTTGTGCCGCCGTCTCTGTACCCGCGCAGCCGGTAGCGGAACGGTTCCACATCATTGGCCGCCCGGAGCGCCAGGTAGTGGCGGACGAGCGCCGAGGCGGCCGTGTACGAGCTCTGGCTTTGCCTAGCTGCCGGCCGCGGTCTTCCAGCCGAAGCTCTCGACGTGGCCGACTGGGACCGCTCGGTGGCCACGAGCGTGCCGGGGCAGTCGGGCCAGCCCGCACTACGGCGATCTGCTGCCGCTCTGGGCGGAAGGCAGGTACTTCCCGCTCCTCTACAGCCGCGAGAAGGTGGAAAAGCAGTCGCAAGACAAGCTGGTGCTGGAGCCTCGCACCCCGGGCTGAGAACCCGGGGCTCCTCCCGGCAGGGGACTACTCCTCGTCCTCGTCGTCATCCTCCCAATCCTCGTCGTCCTCGTCCAGATCGTCGTCCTCTTCATCGTCTTCCCACTCCTCGTCCTCGGCGTCGCCGAGACGGAAGGCGCCGGAGGGGAAGCCGGTGAAGAGGGCGAACGGGTTGAGCTCGTCGGAGATCTCGGCGGATGGCGTGATCATCACGGTGGGAACCCTCCCAGAGGAAGCGGAACCGCCCCGCGCGGTCCCGCGGCTGACAATCCTAACTCCGCACGACGAAAACCAGATGCCGCAAATCATGGAAGATCGTTTCGCGCTCGGGCTTCATCCCGATGCGCAAGGCCACGGCCTGCGAGGGCACGTTCTCCGGCCGGATCAGCGAGATGACGTGCGGCTCGCCGCGGACCTGGAAAGCCCAGTCGCGCACCGCGGCCGCGGCCTCGGTCGCCAGCCCCCGGCTCCAGGAGCGGTGGTGGAGCAGATAGCCCACCTCCGGCTCCTCGACGCCGTCCAACGTCTGGCGGACGAGCCCGACCTGCCCCACCGGCTCCCCCGTGGCGCGGTCGAGCGCCAGCCACAGCCCGCTCCCCTGTCGCGCATAGCGGTCCATCTGCCGCTCGATCCACGCCGCCGCCTCCTCCCGGGAGTAGGTCTTGGGATAGAAGCGCATGATGAGCGGATCCGCGAGCATCTCCGCAATGAAGTCCAAGTCGTCCAGCGACATCTCGCGGAGAGTGAGCCGCGGCGTCTCGAGGATGGTGCGCATGGGCGGATTGTACCCGCCACGCGTACCATGCACGCACATGCGCCGCGTCCCCTTCCTCGCCGCTCTGGGCCTCCTCTGCGCCCTCGGCCTCGTGCCGCGCCTCTGGAACCTGCCGGCCCAGGTCCTCTCCGACGACGAGATGCACACCGTCCGGGCCGCGCTGGGCATGCGGGTGCCCGAGATCCTCACGACCTACCAGCTGGTGGACAACTGCATCCCGCTCACGGCCTTGTGGCGGGCCGCGCTCGACGCCGGCGTGCGCCCGAGCGAGATGGTTCTCCGCCTGCCGGCCCTCCTCTCTGGAGCGCTCCTGCTCGCCGTCGCTCCATGGTGGGCGGCGCGGCGGACCGGCCGGGGGACGGCCCTCGCTTTGGCCGCGCTCCTGGCGATCTCCCCGGGGCTCGTCTTCTACAGCCGGATCGCCCGTTCCTACGCGCCGATCGTCCTCCTCGGCTTCGGCGCGGTGGCGGCGTTCGAGGCCTGGTGGCGGCGGCCGTCGTGGCGGAAGGGCTCTCTTTATGTCGTGCTGGCGGCCGGGGCGACCTGGTTCCACCTGGGAGCGGCGACGTGCGTCGTCGCGCCGTTCCTGTTCGCTTGCGGAGACGTCCTGATCCGCCGGGACTGGAGGCACCTGCGTCCGCTGCTCGGTCTCGGGCTGGCGACCGGCCTCGCGTTCCTGGCCTTCCTGGTGCCGGCGCTCGATTCCCTTCTCGCCCTGATCCTCGCCAAGCATGCGGACGCGGGGCTCCACCCCGCGGAGGTCCTCGATCTGCTGCGCCTCCAGGCGGGAAGCGCGCGGCCGGTGGTGGCGGCCCTCTTCTGGCTCGCGGCGGTGCTCGGCTTCCTGCGCCTGTTCCGTCACGATCGCCGTCTGGCCCTCTATACGGCGACCGTGGTCCTGGGGCACCTGGCCGGGCTGCTCCTCCTGGCGCCGGAGGGGTATCAGATCGCGCTCATCTTCCACCGCTATCTCCTGGTGGCGCTCCCCTGGGTCCTGCTCTGGACGGCGTTCGGCCTGGGGCATCCGTGGCCGGCGTGGCCGAAGGCGCAGCCGGTCCTCGCGACCCTCGCGCTCGTTCTGCTGGCGGCCTCCGGACCCCTGGCCGGACGGGAGATCCGGCGGAGCTCGTTCGCGCACCACAACGACTACGTCGGCTTTTGCGCGCCCCGGCCGCAGCCCCGGCCGCGGCAGATCCCGCCGTTCTACCGGCGGCTGGCGCGGAGCGGTGCGCAGGGGGCGGTCCTGGAGTACCCGTGGATGCCGGTCTGGCGGATCAACCGGAGCTTCTATCTCTATCAGGAGGTCCACGGCCGCGAGCTGGTCGTCGCCTCGCCGCGGCCGATGCTCGCCGATCCCCGCCTCCGTTTCCGCAACCAGGCGCCGGCCACACCCGCGGGCATCCTGGCCAGCCGGGCGCGCTGGGTGGTGATCCACCGCGATCTCGCCGCGGAAGAGGCGCGCTGGCCCGAGCCGGGAGCCTACCCGCAGCCGCAGGTCCTGCCGCTCTTCCGCCGCCTCTTCGAGCGCGCCGGTCCCGGCATGATCCGCGCTCTCCGCCGCGCCTGGGGACCGCCGGATGAGTCCGACCGCTGGGTGGCGGTGTGGGACCTGCAGCGGGTGCGGTCGCGCTGAGCCTATTTGCTCTTGGCGCTCTCCTTGGCCGCCCGGATGGCGAAGAAGATCTTGCCGCGCAGCTCCTCCTCGATGCCGGGTCCCCAGCCGCTCGTCTTGTAGACGATCTCCCCTTCGTGGCTCACCAGCAGGTAGGTGGGGAAGCGGTCGACCTTGCACTTGCTGGTGAATAGGTGATTCCCGTCCCAGACCTGCGGCCACTGCATCTTGTTCTTGGCGACGAACGCGCGCAGCGCGGCCTCGTCGGTGTCCGTGCTGACGCTCACCAGAACGAACGGGTCCTTCTCCCGGCGCTGGCTCCAGGTGCGGAGGGTGGGGACCGCCGCAACGCACGGCGGGCACCAGGTGCCCCAGAAGTCGAGGAGCACGACCTTGCCGCGCAGGTCGTCCGAGGTCATGAAGCTGCCGTCCAGGGTCACCAGCTCGAAATCGGGGATCAGGCGCTTCCTGGCCCGCAGCGGGGTCTCGATGAGGTCCCTCGCATCCTCGGAAAAAGGCCCCTGCGGCTCCTGCTCCAGGTAGGCCTTGAGGGCAGCGACCCCCTCGTCGTCGCGGGACATCCGCAACAACGTGTACCCCAGGTTGAAGCGCGCGGCATTGGCCCCCTCTCCACCGGTCAATTCGAGAACCTGGCGGAAGCCCTTTTCAGCCTCCGCCAGCTGCTTCATGTCATCGCCCGCCATGGCCAGGAGAGCGATTCCCCGCTCGTTGTATGCCTCGGCGAGACGACTCCGGTCGCTCGTCATCCCCAGGGCGGCCTCGGCCTGCTTCAGCCCGTCGCGCCAGGCGCCCAGCTTGTTGTAGGCCCGAGCGAGCGCGAGATGGCATTCCAGGCACGAGCCGTTTGCGAGCTTGTCGGCCTCGCGCAGCGCCTTGACGGCCTCGTAGTACTTCTTGTCGTCGAGGAGGTCCTTCCCCTCTGCGAGCTTCTGTGCGTACGCCGGCGGACGCTCTTCCGCCGTCGCGGCCGGTGCCTGGAGCGAAGGCGAGGCCAGGGACAGCGCAAGGCCTCCGAGCACCGCCAGACCAGAATGAAGTCGCCTCGTCATGGTCACCCCCTGTTGTCGACGGCTGGAGAAATTCTACGACAAACGCTATGCTTGCGTCACAAGACCGCCCTGACTTCTCGCCGATCGGAAGGACGACTGGATGCAGCACCCGGGGACGAAACGTTTCCTCCATCTGGTCACTCGTGGGTGAACCTTTGGAGGTAAATATCATGCCCCGCGTTTCCCTTCTCCTCCTCACGGCCCTGGTGGGCCTCCTCCTCGCTGGTCCCCTGCTGGCGGCCGACTTCCCGCCGATCACCGACCAGGAGCGCGCCTTGACCGCCGTGCCCGGCGAGCCCAATGCGCCGGCGGTCGTGCTGTTCAGGAAATCCGAGTTCCTGATGATGGGGTACGGCACCCGGGGGGCGATCTCCTCGAGCCTTCTGGTCAGGGTCCGCAGGAAGATCCTCACCGAGGAAGGCAAGAGCCGCGGTGAGGTGTCCGTCGCGCACAGCAACTTCGTCCGCCTCCAGGGCTTCCAGGGGCGGACGGTCCTGCCCGACGGCCGGGTCCTGCCCCTGCCCGACGACGCCAAGTTTCAGCGCAAGGTCTCGGCCCGGCAGAAGCGCTCCGTCACCTCGGTCGCCTTCCCCGGCGTCGAGGTGGGCGCGATCCTCGACTACCAGTACGAGCTGCGCTTCGACAGCATGTACTACCTGGAGCCGTGGTACTTCTCCGATGAGCTGCCGGTCCTCTATTCGGAGGTCAACTTCAAGATCCCTGTCGTGGTGCAGGCGAAGGTCTGGAGCAGCGATCCGTTCAAGGTCGGCCTCCACAGCGAATCGCGCAAGACGTCGATCGGCACCGAGGTACGGGTCTGGGCGGAGAACCTGCCGTCGGTTCCCGATGAGCCGTACGGTCTGCCCTTTTCCGACCTGGCCACGCAGATGCTGCTGCTGCCGACCGCCTACAACGACGGCTTTCAGGTCGTGCGCCTGATGGAGAGCTGGGAGAGCGTCTGCAAGCTGTTCGACGAGGTGTACCAGAAAGCGCAGCGCAAGGACGGCGACACGGTCAAGAAAGCGCGCGAGATCGCCGGTCGAGCCAACGGCGCGCGGCAGCGGGCGGAAGCGATCTACCGCTTCGTGCGCGACGAGATCGCGACCGAGGATCAGGAGGGAGTCGGGCTGGCCGAGGGCTCTTCGGTGGGCAAGACCCTCGACGACAAACGGGGCGACTATGCCGAGAAGGCCCTGCTGCTCCAGAGGATGCTCGATGCGGCACAGGTCAGCTCCCGGCTGGTCTGGGCCGCGGACCGCTGGCGTGGACAGATCGATCCGCAGCTCGCCAATCCGGCCTGGTTCGACCGCGTCCTGGTGCTCGCCGAGATCGATGGCCAGCGCGTCTTTTTGGACCCTTCCGACCGGTCGCTCGGCTTCGGTCAGATCGAGTACGGCTACGAGGGGACGCCGGCCGTGATCTTCGACCGCAAGAAGCCGGAGACGATCGTGCTGCCCGAGACGCCTTTCGATCAGAACGCCCGGCGGGCCGTGGTCGACCTGACGCTCGACGAGGCGGGTGCTCTCGCGGGGACGGGCGAGCTCGTGCTCACCGGGCATCACGCCTGGGAGCGCATCCACTGGCAGGACGGAGATGCCAAGACTCTCGAGGCCTGGAAGAAGTGGCTCGACGAGCGGTATCAGGGATTCGCAGTGAGCGACGTGAGGTACGAGGAGCGGCCGGACGACCGGACGGTCAAGCTCACCTGGAAGCTCGCGCAGCGCGAGGAAGACGTCCTCGGCGACGAAGCCACCCTGGTGCCGAGCCGGCCCCTCGGGCCGGTGACCCAGCCGCTCGTCCAGGCGGGCGACAAGCGGCGGTCGCAGGTCCTCTTCGCCTATCCCGACCGGGACGAGGTGGAGCTGCGCCTGCACTGGCCTGAAGGATGGCGGGTGGACGCGCTGCCCAGCCTGGCCAAGCAGGAGAAGCCTGC
>DASPXX010000134.1:0-15996 GCA_035637095.1 Thermoanaerobaculia bacterium | reverse complement strand
TGCGTGTACGGCTGGCACGATTCGATCTCGATCGGCTGCGGATCGCGGTTGCCGGGGGGCCTGCACCTCAGTACGTTCGTTATCCACACCTGCCCGCGGGTCATGCCAATCTCCTCGAGCAGCTCGGTCAGCAGCGCCCCGGCACGACCGACGAACGGCAGCCCCTGGCGGTCCTCTTCGGCCCCCGGGCCTTCGCCGATGAGCATCAGGTCGGCCGCCGGATTTCCGGATCCGAAGACCACGCTCTTGCGCCCCTCGGCGAGACGGCACCGCGTGCAGCCGGCGACGGTCGCGGCGAGGCTCTCCAGCTCGGCGGCCCGCGACGCGGCCCCTGGAGACAGCTCCCGAGGCGGCGGTGACGGCGGAACGGTCAGCTCGGGAGCCCGCGCCGGTGCCGGGGCCTGCGCCGCCGCCCCCAAGGGAGAACGCGAGGGGGAGCGCAGGTAGAGGTCACCGTACCCGATGTCGCTCAGGTAGGCGAGGATCTCGGACAGAGGCGTCGGTACGGATCTCACGGACGGAGCATACCCCTGAACAGGTCGAGGAGGGCCGCCGCGAGCGCCGACTTCGCCTGCCGTGCGAAGAAGACGGGCTTCCCGTCGCGGCGGAAGACGGTCACCTCGTTGGCGTCGCTGTCGAAGGCGATGTCCCGGCGCGACACGTCGTTGGCCACGAGGAGATCGACCCCTTTGCGCTCCAGCTTGGAACGGGCGTTCCCCTCCAGGTCGGCGGTCTCGGCGGCGAAGCCCACCAGGAGGGCGCGCGGCGCCACCGGACGCAATCCCGCCAGAATGTCGGGATTGGGCTCCAGCTCGAGCGAGGAGAGGCCGTGTTCCCGCTTGATCTTCTCGGGCGCAGGGCGGCTCGGCCGGAAGTCGGCCACGGCCGCCGCCATGATCACCAGGTCGGCCGCCGGGGCCACCTGGTGGATGGCCGCCTCCATCTCCCGCGCCGTGGTGACGTCGAGGCGCTCCACACCGGGCGGAGTCGGCAGATGGACCGGACCCGCCACGAGCACGACCCGGGCACCGCGCCGCGCCGCCTCGCCGGCCAGGGCGAACCCCATCTTGCCGCTCGAACGGTTGCCGAGGAAGCGGACCGGATCGACCGGCTCGAAAGTGGGACCGGCGGAGACCACCACCGTGCGGCCGGCCAGGGGACCCGGAAGCGCCGTCTCCTCCACCGCATCCGCAATCGCGTCCGGCTCCGCCATCCGCCCCATCCCCACCTCTCCGGAGGCGAGCGGCCCTGCCACGGGGCCGACGATCCGTACACCGCGCCGGCGCAGGATCTCGACGTTGTCCCGGACGGCCGGCTGGTCCCACATGATCGAGTGCATGGCAGGGGCGACCACCAGCGGTCCGGCGAAGGCCAGAGCCGTGGTGGTGAGGAAGTCGTCTGCGAGGCCGAGGGCCAGACGGGCGAGGACGTGCGCGGTGGCCGGGGCGACGCAGAGGACGTCGGCCCAGGCGGCGGCCGTGATGTGGGCCTCTTCCCCGGAGCCGGACGCGGTGAGGTACTCCTCCTGCCAGACCGCCTGGCCGGTGAGCACCTCCAGGGTCAACGGCGAGACGAAGGAGACGGCGCCGCGGGTCAGGGCGCAGCGCACCTCATGGCCGCGCCCGCGCAGGCGCCGCACGATCTCGGCCGATTTGTAGGCGGCGATGCCGCCGGTCACCCCGAGCAGGACACGCAGGCTGCGGCTCATGACTCAGGCTGCCGGCGGCTCGATTCCGGTAGGGAACGCCTCAGTGGACGCCCGAGGCGACCGGCTCCTCTTCGTTCTTGGCCTCCTCGGCCGGCTGCTCCTCGGGCGGGGGCGGCCCGTAGCCCCAATCCACGAGCTTGTGGTCGATCTCGTCCATGGAAATCCGTACGGCCTTCTTCTTGCCGGCTTCCACCTTGGGGCGGGCGCCGCGCATGATCTGCTCCGCGCGGTGCGCGGCGAGCAGGACCAGACGGAACTTGCTGTCGATCGTAGGGGGCTGCTTTCCATCCATCTTCGAACATTCTCCTTGGCGGCAGACATCCGTTACCGCCGCGTGGACGTGGTCTCTAGGCCAGGGACTGGTCTCCCCGATCCTTGAAGTCTTTGAGGATCTCTTGAATCCGGTCGAGCATTCGCTCCCGCCGGTGGCGCTTCTCCAGGATGATGGCGGCCAGGGCTTCGCTCGCCCGAGAGGCGTCGTCATTGATGATAACATACCCGTACCGCTCATAACGCTCGACCTCAGAGAGAGATACGGCCAGGCGCCGGGCGATGCGCTCTTCGTCGTCCAGCCCGCGGTTGTAGAGCCGCTGCCGCAAGGAGGCGAAGCTCGGCGGCATGACGAAGATGCTGTGCGCCTCCGGTATGCGCGCCAGCACCTGCTCGGCTCCCTGGACGTCGATGTCCAGGAGAACGTCGATCCCCCGCTCCAGCCGGGGCAGCACCTCGTCGCGAGAGGTCCCATAGAAGTTGTCGTGGACCTGGGCCCACTCCAGGAAGCGGTCGGCCGCGATCATGTCGAGGAACGTCGCATGGTCGATGAAGTGGTAGTCCGTGCCGTCGGTCTCGCCCTGGCGCGGCGGGCGGGTGGTGTGGCTGACCGAGAACTCGATGCCACCGAAGCGGGCAAAGCCTCCGTTGAGGAGGCTCTGGATGAGGGTCGTCTTGCCCGCGCCCGAAGGCGCGGAAAGGATGAAGAGCTCGCCGCGGTGCATGCAGGCATTATTCCACGTTCTGCACCTGCTCGCGGATCTGCTCGCAGAGGACCTTGGCGTCGAGGACGGCGCGGGTCATCTCGGCGTTGCGGCATTTGGCGCCCAGGGTGTTGAGCTCGCGGAAGATCTCCTGGGTGAGGAAGTCGAGGCGCTTGCCGCTGGGACCGGGGTCGCGGGCCACGGCGCGGAAGTGCTCGAGGTGGGAGCGCAGCCGGTCGATCTCCTCGCTGACATCGCTCCTGTCCACCAGCAGAGCCGCCTCCTGGGCGACGCGCGACTCGTCCATGGCCTGGCCTTTCAGGAGCTCGCCGAGGCGCCGGCGCAGGGCGACCGCGAGCTCGTCGCGCACCGGCCCGCGCAGGGCGTCGAGCCGGGCCACCACCTCGTCGAGGGCGCGGACCTTCTCCGCGAGGACCGCGGCCAGGCTGGCCCCTTCGGTCTCGCGGCTGGCCACGAGCTGGGAGACGGCCTCGCGGGTGACGCGGACGAGGAGGTCGTGATCCTCCGCGTCCCACTGCTCCGCGGCAAACTCGACGCGGAACGCCTCGGGGATGCGCAGGAGGTCGCCCGCGGCCAGGCCGGTCATCACGAGGCCGTCCTCCACCAGTTGGTGGGTGGCCGCGTGCGCCGCTCGCACGATCCCGAGGTGAACATGGACGTCGGCCCGCCGCTCGCCGAGGGTCTGGACGTCGATCCGCGCCTCGACCCGCCCGCGGGAGACCTCGCGCGAGATCAGATCGCGCACCGCCCCCTCGCTCGCCCGCAGCTCGTCGCCCACCCGCAGCTGGAGATCGAGAAACCGGTGGTTGACCGCCTTCAGGCTCACCGACACCGCATGGCGGGCATTCTCCCCCGCCGCCTCTCCATACCCCGTCATGCTGCGCATCGTTGTCTCCCTCTCCCTCTCCCTTGCCCGCGGCGCCAGCCGCCGAAGATGTTTGTCATTCGCGGAGCCTTCGATCGAGAAGAAGCCTGAGCAGCCTCGGGTCAATGCGAAAGCTCGTCCTGCGCAGACTCTCCGCCGCCTGGGGAAGCACAAGGAGGCCTCGCTTTGCCGCCAGATCCAAAACTCCCAACAGCCCCATCACCGCGAGTCCACGCTGCCCTGCTGCCTGGCGGGCTCTCCTTTCGTCGAGGAGGAGCAGATCCGCCGAAAGGCTTGTAGCGAGCAGGATCGCCTCGCGCTCCCCTAGATGCAGCCGAGTGAGATCAGGCGCAGGCACCAAAGGCGCCTCCTGGATCGACAGCCATCCAGGGGGATTGGCGATCCAATGGCGCACCTCGGAAGCTGCCCCGGGATGCGCGAGCTCCTCACGGACCGCCCGAGGGACGACGACGCGCCCGAACAGCGCCGCCAGAATCTCGACATGGCCGACCAGAAGAAGGTAACAGATCGGCGAGGTGTCGGAGACGACTCTCACGAGGGCATGAGCCTTCGCATCGTCTCGAGATCCTGCCGGAGGTCGTCCTCGGAATAGTCGAGATAGGCACCGGCGCTCTTCAGGAGCTCATCCGTCTCCCAGCGGGAGGCCAGACCAAGCATCTGCTGCACCTCGGATGCGGTCAGCAGACCAGAACGGTAGGCCTGAACGGCCAGGGCCTCCAAGGCGTGACGTGGGAGGTCGGACCAGCCGGCCTCCAGCTTGCGGACGATGTCGTCAGGTACTTCAAGAAAGACTTGCATACCGCCTCCTCTGCTGCTGTCCCCAGAATCCTAGCAGCCATCCCGGCCGTCAGGAATTGACCGTTCCTCGCCCCGCCAGCCTCTTCGCCTCCGCCTCCGCCGCGTCGAGCCGGCGTTTCAGCTCGTTTGCGGCTGCCGTGGGATCGCCCCGGCGGTCGACCTGGAGCGGCTCGCCATACACGAAGTGCACTGTCGAGAGCGGAAGGGGGACGACGAAGCGGTCCCAGGACCTCAGCCGGCGGCAGCACGTGGCCGCCAGGGCCACCGGCCAGACCGGCCAGCCGGTCGCCGCGGCAGCCAGGATCACTCCCGGCTGCACCACCCCGACCGGCCCGCGGGGACCGTCCGGCGTGAAGGCGATGTCGTATCCCGCTTCCGCCTTGCGCAGGAGCGACCGCAGGCCGACCGCCCCGCCGCGGCTGCTCGAGCCGCGGCTCGCATCGATCCCCAGGCGCGCCACCGTGCGGGCGATCAGCTCGCCGTCCCGGCTCTGGCTCACCAAGACCGAGATGCGGCGGCCGCGGTAAGAGTATGGCATCAGGAGGAGATGACGGTGCCAGAAGGCGAGGATGAAGTGCTCGCCGTGCCGCTCCTGCTCGCGCAGCGCGGCGTCGCCGTGGTGGCGCAGCCGGACCGTCGCGCGCAGAGCACGGATGAACCCGGCGGCGACCCCCGAGAGCAGCCCCAGGCGCCAGTCGCCCCGGTCCGGGTCCGACGACTCCGCCACCCTACACCCGGAACTGCAGCTCGAAGAGCCTCTTGTACGCCCCGCCGCGCTCGAGCAGCTGCTCGTGGGTCCCCTCCTCGACGATCTGCCCCGCCTCCACGACCACGATCCGGTGGGCCTTGGTGACCGTCGAGAGGCGGTGCGCGATGACCAGCGTGGTCCGTCCCTGGATCAGGTTGTACAGGGCCTTCTGGACCAGGGCCTCGGACTGCGTGTCGAGATGCGAGGTGGCTTCGTCGAGGATCAGGATGGGCGCGTTCTTGAGCAGGGCGCGGGCGATGGCCAGCCGCTGCCGCTGGCCGCCGGAGAGGCGCAGGCCCGACTCGCCGATCACCGTGTCGTACCCCTTGGGGAGCTGCATGATGAACTCGTCGGCGTAGGCCGCGGCCGCAGCCTCGCGGACCCGCTCCAGCGGCAGGTCCGAGCGGCCGTAGGCGATGTTCGCCCGGATCGTGTCGTTGAACAGCAGCGTGTCCTGGGTGACCACACCGATCAGCGACCGCAGGCTCTTGAGCGTCAGGTCGCGGATGTCGATTCCATCGATGGCCACCCGGCCGGCGGCAGGGTCGAAGAAGCGTGGCAGGAGATTGACCAGCGTCGACTTGCCGGCGCCCGACGGGCCGACCAGAGCGACGATCTCGCCGGCGCGGAGCGTCAGATCCACGTCGCGCAACACCGGCCGGTCCTCGCCATAGGAGAAGGAGACCGCCTCGTAGCGGACGCCCTCGCGCACCGTGGTGATCTGGCGCGCTCCGGCCGACTCCCGGATGTCGTTCGGGGTCTCCAGGAGGCGCGACACGCGCTGCCCGGCGGCCATCGCCTCCTGCAGGACGAGATTGACCTTGTTCAGCTTGCGGATCGGCTCGTACATCATCAGCAGCGTGGTCAAGAACTGGATCAGCTCCGGGGCCGAGAGCTCGCCGGCACGGATCGCGCGGCCGGCGTAGATCAGCAGGCCGGCCGAGCCGAGCACCGCCAGCGACTCGATGACCGGTCCCGCGGCGTTGGCCAGCATCTGCGCCCAGAGGTTGACGCGCAGGTGGCGGCGCGTGGCTTCGCGGAAGCGCGCGAGCTCGAACTCCTCCATGCCGAAGGCCTTGACCACCCGGTGGCCGCGCACCCCTTCGGTCATCAGGCTCGCCAGGTCCGCCATGCGCTCCTGGCTGCGGTGGCTGGTGCGGCGCATCCCCTTGCCGAAACGGACGATGGGATAGAGCAGGAGGGGCGCCACGATCAGCGCGAACACGGCCAGCCGGAAATAGGTCGAGAGCAGCAGCGCGAGCAGGAAGACCAGGGTGATCGACTGCTGGAACAGGTCGAGCAGCCGGTTGGACACGGCGCTCTGCATGAGCGCCACGTCATTGATCACCCGCGCCACCAGCTCGCCTGACGGGTGCTCGGCATGGAAGCGGCTCGACTGGCCGAGGATGTACTGGTACAGGTCGTTCCGGATGTCCGTCGTCACGCCCAGGCCGATGTGCTGGAAGGCATAGCCCGACGCGAAATCGGCGAGGTTGCGCAGCAGGATGGTGATCACCATCAGCAGCGGGACGAAATAGACGACGTTGTTTTGATCGATGCCGAGGCGGCGCTTGAGCGACTGATAGCTGCGGTCGATCTGGCGCGCCAGATTGAGCCGCCGCTTGAGGGCGTCGAGCGGGCTGGCCACCTTCTCCGGCCGGTCGTGCGGCGGCTCGGCCGGCGTGTTGACGAGACCGCCGAGCGCCCCCGGAACCTTCTCACCGGCCAGCAGGACCTCGCCGAAAACGGGCTTGATGAGGGCGACGACGCCGGCGGTCGCCGCGGCGAAGACGATGATGCCCGCCGACGCGAGGAGAGCCCAGCCGGTGTAGCGCCGCAGGTAGTGCAGGAAGAAGTTGCGGAGCTTCATGCCGGCGCGATCTCCCGGAGAAAGGCCGCCACCTCGTGAGCGGCGCGCCGGCTGGCCCCTCCCTCTCCCAGACGGTCCCGCAGCTCCGCGAGACCTTTCCGGATGCGCTCCCGCTCGCCGTCGTCGGTCAGGATCTGCTCGGCCTCGGCGGCGATCTGCTCCGGGCGCGCGTTGCGCTGGAGCAGCTCCGGGATCAGCTTGCGTCCGAGGACCAGGTTGACCAGGCTGACATAGGGCAGGCGCACCATCAGGCGGGCGAAGAGCCAGGTCCAGCGGCCCAGGCGGTAGAGCATGACCATGGGAGTGCCGAGGAGCCCGACCTCCAGGGTCGCGGTGCCGGACGCGCAGAGGGCGAGATGCGAGTCGGCGATCGAGCCGAAACGGTCCTCGGAGACGATGCGCACCGGCAGTCCGGCGAGGTCGATCTCCTCCTCCAGCAGATCGCGGGGGATGTTCGGCGCCTGAATGAGCCGGGCCTCGACGGGGAAGTCCTCGGCGAGGCGCCGGACCCCTTCGAGCATCACCGGCAGCAGGGCCTCCACCTCGCTCACCCGCGAGCCCGGCAGGAGGGCCAGGCGGAAGGGGCCGGACTCGGCATCGGCGCTGTCCCAGACACCCGCGAGGTGCGGCACCTCGTCCACCAGCGGATGGCCCACGTGGACCACCTTGACGCCGAAGCGCCGGTAGAAGTCCACCTCGAAGGGGAAGAGCACCAGCATGCGGTCCACCAGCTGCGCGATCGTCTTGACCCGCCGGCGGCGCCAGGCCCAGATCTGGGGGCTGATGTAATAGATGACCGGCACGCCGCGCTTCTTGAGCTCGCGCGCCAGGCGGAGGTTGAACTCCGGGAAGTCGACGAGGACCGCGGCCGCCGGCTTGCGGCGCTCCACGGCGGCGAGCAGGAGGGCGAAGATCTCGCGGGCGCGCTTCAGGATGCGCAGCACCTCGGTCAAGCCGACGACCGAGATCTCGGCGCTGTGGGCCACGGGCTCGAGCCCCACGGCGCGCAGCTCGTCGCCGCCCAGGCCGAAGACCGCGAGGTCCGGCACCAGGCGGCGCAGCTCGGAGACCAGCCGCGCTCCGTGGAGGTCCCCTGACGCCTCGCCGGCGACGATGAGGAGCTCCGTACGGCTCTCGGTCATGGAATCGGCGCCGGCGGCCCCGGAGGGAACGGATACATCAGATACGCCACCAAGAGGCCGCCGACGACCATGCCGAGGAAGAGCTGCAGGAAGAGCTTGATCTGCTCCTTGCGCTCGCGCCGCCAGAGCAGCATGAAGAAGAGGCTGACGAGGAGGGCGTAGACCACCATGAGGAAGAAGTGGCTCACGGCTCAATCCTTTTTGCCGCGCGAGATGTCCCACGCGTCGAGCACGAGCAGCAGGTTCATCAAACCGCCGGTGAGCAGGAACGCGGTGCCGTATTCATAGCCGGGCGCATCGTTGACTCCCGCGTAGCCGAGGGCGGAGCGGAGAATGAAGTAGGGGGCTCCCATGCCCATGGCGCCGAACGTGGCGAGGACCGAGAGCGGCTGGTTCGGCATCGGCCGGTACAGGTTTCCCTGGAGAGCGCAGCCGATCCAGATGGCGGCGATGATCAGCACGAAGAACGCCACTCCCCGCCGCCAGCGCTTGACGTAGATGTGCCCGAGCCCCGGGATCAACCAGGCGAGGGCTCCGGCGAGATAGGGATTCCCCACCGGCGGATGGGCCGCCGGCGGGGGCGATGTCGCTGCGGGATTGGAGTCGGCGGGATCCGCCACTCAGCCCTCCTCTTCGGCGAAGAGCGCGCGCAGGCGCTCGCGGGAAAGGCGCAGATCCTCGGGCACCAGACGGACCTCCGCCAGAACGGTCATGAAATTGGTATCACCGGCCCAGCGCGGGACCACATGGAAGTGGAAGTGCCCGGGCACCCCCGCGCCCGCCGAGCGGCCGACGTTCATCCCGAGGTTGAACCCGTCGGGGGTATAGGCCTTGGCGAGGACCCGCTGCGCCTTCAAGACGAGCGGCCAGAACTCCGCACAGGCCTCCTCCGAGCTCTCGTACGGAGAGCCCAGATGCTCGAGCGGCGCCACCATGAGATGGCCGCTCGAATACGGATGCAGGTTGAGCATCACCAGATGATGGCGCCCCATGTGCACCACCAGCCGGTCGGCATCGTCCGGCTCGCGGGCGGCGGCACAGAAGAAGCACTCGGGTTCTTGCGAGCTCCCAACGATATACGAGTACCTCCAGGGCGTGAAGAGGATTTCCATCCGCTGCGGCGCCGGATCCTGGCAAGCCCGCTATTCCCCGTTGAGGAGCTCGCGCAGCTCCTTGCCCGGCTTGAAATAGGGGATCCGCTTCGGCGGGACCTTCACCTTGTCGCCGGTCTTCGGATTGCGCCCGGTCCGAGCGCCCCGGTGGCGGATCCGGAAGCTGCCGAATCCCCGCAGCTCGATCTTCTCGCCCTCCTTGAGCGAGCTGACGATGCTGTCGAAGACCGTGTTGACGATGATCTCCGCATGCTTCTTGGTGAGCTGCGTGGTCCTGGCGACTTCCTCCACGAGCTCGGCCTTGGTCATGCCATCCTTGAAAGACACCGTCATCTCCCACCCCTTTCGTGGTGGCGGGCCCCATGCCCCCCCATGCGGGGAGCCGGGGCCCGTCCGGGTCAAGGGCTACTGGCCGGACTTCCTGGCGTTGGCCGCGGCGTCGAGCTCCGCGATCTCTTCCTCGGTGGGCTGGGCCACACCCCGCATCGAGAGGCCGACCTTCTTCTCGTCCTCCTCGATGCGCAGGATGCGGCAGCGGACCCACTCACCGACCTGGAAGTGCTCCTCGAGACGAGTGCCGGGAGACAGCTCGATCTCGCTGATGTGGGCCAGACCTTCGAGCCCGTTGTAGATGTCGATGAACAGGCCGAAGTCGGTGACGTTCACCACCTTGCCGTCCAGAGTGTCGCCCGGGCGGTGCTGATCGGCGAAGTCCTCCCACTCGTTGGGCATGAACTCCTTGATCGACAGCGAGACGCGCTGGTTCTCGACGTCGATGTTGGTGATCCGCGCCCGCACCACGTCGCCCTTCTTCAGGACCTCGCTCGGGTGCTTGACCCGCTTCGTCCAGCTCATGTCGGAGACGTGGATCAGGCCGTCGATCCCTTCGGTGATCTCGACGAAGGCGCCGAACTCGGTCAGGTTGCGCACCTTGCCCTCGATGACGGAGCCGACCGGATGGGTGTCCTGCAGCTCCTCCCAGGGGTTGCGCTCCGTCTGGCGCAGCGACAGGCTGATGCGCCGCTGGTCCATGTCGAGCTCGGAGACGATCGCCTCGACCTCGTCGCCGACCTCCAGGACCTTGGCCGGATTGACCACCTTCTTGGTCCAGGACATCTCGGAGACGTGGATGAGCCCTTCGACACCCTCCTCGATCTCGACGAAGGCGCCGTAGTCGACCAGCGAGACGACACGGCCGTGCACGCGCGAGCCGATCGGGTACTTCTTGTCGACCAGGGTCCACGGATCGTCGGACTTCTGCTTGTAGCCGAGCGAGACGCGCTCGGTCTCGGGGTCGAATTTCAAGACCACGACCTCGACCTCGTCCCCCACCGTGAAGTGCTCCGAGGGGTGGTTGACCCGGCCCCAGGAGATGTCGGTGATGTGCAGGAGACCGTCGATGCCGCCGAGATCGATGAACACGCCGTAGTCGGTGATGTTCTTGACCACGCCCTTGAGCTGAGCGCCCTCTTCGAGCCGCTTCAGGGTCTCGGCCTTCTTCTTGACCAGCTCGGTCTCGAGCACGGCCTTCCTCGACAGGACGATGTTGTTGCGCCGCCGGTCGAGGCTGATGACCTTGAACTCCAGCTCCTGACCGCGCAGCGATTCCAGGTTCTTGACCGGCTTGATGTCGACCAGCGATCCCGGGAGGAATGCGCGCAGGCCGACGTCGACGGTCAGACCGCCCTTGATGCGGTCGGTGACGCGGCCCTTGATGATCCGGCCTTCCTTGTAGGCCTTCTCCACCTCGGTCCAGCGGCGCATGCGCTGGGCCTTGGTGTAGGACAGGAGGACGTGGCCCTCCTGGTCCTCGGTCTTCTCGAGGAGGACGTCGATCTCGTCCCCCACCTTGACCTGCACGTTGCCATCGCGGTCCGTGAACTCGTCGCGAGCAATGAGCCCCTCGGACTTGTAGCCCACGTCGACGATGATCGAGTTGGCCGTGATCCCGATGATCCGTCCCGGCACGATCTCACCCTCGGTGAGATTGCGCATGCTCTCGTCGTAGAGCTCGAGGAGCCGCCGATACTCCTCGGCGCCCTGATTCTCCTCGTCGTCGGACTCGGCCGTCAGCGTCGGCAGGTCCTGTTCTTCAGTCGCCGGCATAAAAACGCGTTCCTCCTTGGCATGGATTCAGGCTCGGTGGCCTGTGCTCCCCGCGGCCGCGGGGATTCGAGCTCTGTCCTGAGTTTGGTAACTCTTTGAGAACTCGGGTCTTCAAGTATAGGGGGGAGGGGGGCCGGTGTCAACGTCGGATTGGCGGGGGCAGCGAGGGGTCTCGGGCGCGCAATCTGCATCCCTTGTCCGGGCGAGGAGGGATGACTTCCATGGAGACGACAACGGCCCAAGAGCGACTGACGGCCCTCGCCGAGGCGGCGTTCCTTCCCCTGGAGACCCACGCGAGCCTGGAGGCGGACGGGCACTACCAGATCCGCGTCCTCGACGGGAGCGAGGCCATTCACATCGAAGAGATGCCGGAGAGCGAGGTCCGCGACGAGCGGGATCTCGAAGGCTGGATCGAACGGATGCGCGGGCGGCTGGAGGGGATGGGGTATCAGCTCGATCCGTGGGAGAGGACGGCGGCGGCGTTGCGCTGAAGCCCCGCGAGCTTCGCCCGCTTCATCGGGCTGCCGCGGAAGCGCTCGACGTACTCGGCGCGGCCGAGGCGCAGGAGGCCGGCCAAGTCGAGCCCGGCCCGCTGCGGCGGGACCTCCATCTCGGGATGGGATGCTCCCGCGGGGGCCGCGTTCCAGGGGCAGACCTCCTGGCAGATGTCGCACCCGAAGACCCACCCGGACAAGCTCCCCGCGACCTCGGGAGGAAAATCCCCGCGGTGCTCGATCGTCCAGTAGCTGATGCAGCGGTTGCTGTCGAGTCTGTACGGCTCGGCGAGAGCGCCGGTCGGGCAGGCGTCGAGGCAGCGGGTGCAACTCCCGCAGAGATCGGCCAGGGGGACGTCGGGAGCCAGATCAAGGGAGAGGAACAACTCGCCGAGCAGGAACCACGAGCCGGCTTCCGGATGAAGCAGCATCGTGTTCTTCCCCACCGCCCCGAGCCCCGCCCGCGCCCCCAGCTCCCGCTCCAGGACCGGCCCGGTGTCCACATACCGCCGGCTGACCAACCCCGGGAACGCCG
Organism: Thermoanaerobaculia bacterium; assembly: GCA_035637095.1. Classification (GTDB taxonomy): domain Bacteria; phylum Acidobacteriota; class Thermoanaerobaculia; order Multivoradales; family UBA5704; genus UBA5704. Next base: position 3,602 of record DASPXX010000134.1, on the reverse strand, counting down.
CGGCGATCCGCTCCTCCAGGGCGGTCAGGCGATCCTGCATGACGTCGTGGTAGTCGAGCCCGCGGGCATACCGGGCGACGCGAGGCCAGAGGTCACCGCCGGGCTCCGGGATCTCCTCCCCTACCTTATTAGTTAGGGGAGCATATTGCAGAGCGACGCAGAGGGCGCTCCGGGTCCCCGGCCAGACCTTGGCAGGGTCGAGACGGGCCTCGATGCGCTTGGTGAACCAGTGCATCCCCGCCTGGTCCCCCCGTTCGAGCCAGCGCAAAAACGCCTCGCCATGCGCCGAAGGCTCCAGCCCGGCCACTCCCGCACGGTCGAACCCCGCCTCCAGTGCCCAGCTCTTCAACATCTCGGCGGTTGCGCGGGGGTCCATGGCGGTAGGATAACGCTGGATAAAGGATGGAGATTCCGGAGAACGATGCTCGACACAGTGGATGAGCTGCTACGCAAGATCCGTTACGGAGGGGACTTCGTTCTCTTCGAGAAGCAAGCCGTCCCTTGGACATCCTTCTCCGACCTGGAGGCGAACCTCTATCGCCGCTTTATTCCTCCTGAGACAGAGGATCCGCAGCTGAGTCTCCGGAAGATAAAGCTCTTGACCGAGGACGACCTCGGCGTCGAGCGTGCCTCCGTGGCCGGAGCTCTCCTCTGCTCGCACCATCCCGAGATCTGGTTGCCGAGCGCCTATATCGAGGCTGTCCGCTATCGCAGCGTCCAGCGCGACTCGTACCACCAAGTGGCCGCCGCCCGGATCACCGGGTCCCTGGATGAGCAGATCCGCCAAGCCGTCTCCTTCGTGCTGAGAAACCGGAAGGAGCTTCCAGAGCTCAGCCCTCGGGCAGTCTTCGAGGCCGTGGCCAACGCCGTCGTGCATCGAGACTACTCTGTCTACGCTCCACCAATCCGCCTCTTCCACTTCGCGGACCGACTGGAGATCTACAGCCCTGGCGCCCCACCCGACTCGCTGACCGTGAACGACTTGCGATTTCAGCGGGCGCCCCGAAATGAAATCATCATGTTCCTGCTCTCCCGCCTTGGGGTCGAGCACCCGCCAGGGGCCGGACGACGTTTCGTGGAAGGGTTTGGGACTGGCGTGCCGATCATCCTGAGAGAGAGCCGGAAGATCTCGGGTCGCGATCCCGAGTACCGCCTCATTGACGACGCCGAGCTGCTTCTGACGATCTGGTCGGCGGAGCTTCCGAACCGGATCGATCTGACGCCGGAGATCAAGTCACTGGAAGCCTGAAGGAGTTACCTGTGTACATACGAAAGGTGAAGATCCGCAACGTCCGTGGCTTCAAGGAGGTCGATCTCGACTTCACCCGGCCGGATGGGAGCTTTGCCGGGTGGACAGTGCTCGCGGGGCGAAACGGGTCGGGGAAGTCCAGCCTGCTGAAAATCCTGGCGTACTCCGCCATTCAGCCGCCGCAAACCCTCTTCAGGCTCACAGATATACGTGAATGGCTGAGGAAAGGTTCCAAGCACGGCCGTGCAGAGATCGAGTGCTTGCGAGATAGCTCCGCAAAGCTAAGATGGCTCGATCTCCACCAGGGGGCTGTCGAATTCGACGAATCTCCGAACGGACCCAATCTGTCGAGCGAGAGTGATGATTTTCTTGCTGGTTACGGCCCCTACCGTCGTCTGATGGGATCCGCTGAAGGGGCGCAGAGCCTGATGGCAGGATCCGACGCCATCGCACGGGTCGTCACCCTGTTTCGAGAGGATGCCGCTCTCTTTGAAAGCGTGAACTGGCTACGAGAGATCTATCTGCGGCGGCTCGAAAAAGGTCAGCCATGGCTGAAGCTTGAACACTCGGTGCTCGCCCTCCTGAACGACGGGCTCCTACCCGATGGCGCTTGTGTCGAGAAGATTGATTCCGAGGGGCTCTGGGTGAGCCAGCAGGGAGTACGGCTTCCGCTCAATGAGCTCAGCGACGGCTTCAGAACGACCGCCGCCCTCGTGATGGACATGATCCGTAATCTCTATCAGTGCTTCGGCGAGCTGCGCGTTGAGAAGGCCAAAGACGAGGAGGGCAGCTACCTGCGCGTCCTTCACGAGGGCGTCGTCCTGATCGACGAGGTTGACCTTCACCTCCACCTTCGCTGGCAGCAGAGGATCGGATTCTGGCTGAAGCGCCACTTCCCCAAGATTCAATTCATCGTCGCCAGCCACAGTCCCTTCGTCTGCCAGGCTGCCGACCCTAAAGGCCTCATCCGCCTGCCAGCTCCAGGCGAAGACCGCCCGGTGGAGCACGTTTCCGAAGATCTCTACAACACTGTGGTCAATGGAAGAGTCGACGAGGTTGTCCTGACCGACCTCTTCGGCTTGGAGACGCCCTACTCGGCTCAGGCCGAACAACTTCGAGAACGTGTCGCCGAATTGGAGGCGCGCCTTCAGAGGGGCAAAGCCACCGAGGCTGAAGAACAGGAGCTTGAACAGCTCCAGGCGCGCCTGCCTCAGGCCGCGACCACAGCCGTTGAGCAGGTCCTTCGCCGCCTCATGTCCAACGTATGAGGCGCATCCAGCGGCTCCACCTCAGCCCCAGGACGCTGGAGTTCCTGCGGAGGCGTACCCTTACCGTGGTCACCTCGGCTGACCCGAAGCGAGAGGCAAGCCGTCTGTGGCGACGGCGCAAGAACCAGGCGTTCGCAGATATCCGGAGGACCCTCGATCGGATGGCCACCGGCCGCATGCGCTGTATGTACTGCGAGGACAGCGCGGGGAGCGATCTCGAGCACTTCTGGCCCAGGGCGGCGTATCCTGAGCGCGCTTTTACCTGGGAGAATCTCCTCTTCGCTTGCTCCCACTGCAACAGTAATGTCAAGAGACATCAGTTCCCTCTCGATGCCTCAGGCCAGCCTCTGCTCCTCGATCCGACCCAGGACGAACCCTTGGACCACCTGCTGTTTGCGGAAACGGGCCACTACAAGCACAGGTCTCGGAAGGGAAAGACCAGCATTCAGGTCTTCGACCTCAACCGAACGACCCTCGCCGAGGGGAGGCGAGACGCCTGGATCGCGATCCCCGAGCTTCTGATCCGCTATGCCCAACACAGAGCAGCCGGCCGAAGGGAGCAGGCCAAGGATGTGGAGCAGGCGCTCCGTCGCTATCCCTTTTCAGGTGTTTTCGCCGCCTTCCTCCGTATCGCAAAGAGCAGAAGCTCCCGCCGCCACCTCATCACGCCGGAGTGCCTCGCGGTTCTCCGAGACCACCCCGAAATCGCAACCTGGCTGTGACCACCCGCGCCTCCCTCCCCCGCCCCGACCTCGAAGCCCGCCTCGCCGATCTGGAACCCGAGGAGGCGCGGTGGACGCTCATCGACTATCTGGCCGGCCGGGCTTCCGCCGAGGTCACCCTCCCCCGGCTGGTCCTGGCTTTCGGATATGTCGAGGAGGTCGAGGCATGGCTCGATCAGGTGGCGCGGGGCTGGACGCCGCCCGTGCCCCAGGCGCTCCGGCGGCTGGTCCGGATGGTGCGCGAGCGGCGCCGCGGGCTCGAGCGGGTGGCGGTCACACTTGGTGACCACCCGGACCCGACGGTCCCCTTCTCTTCTCCCGAGGAGGGGATCGAGGCCTACCGCCGCTTCTTCGACCGTGCCG
>DASPXX010000133.1:0-12514 GCA_035637095.1 Thermoanaerobaculia bacterium | reverse complement strand
GTGCCTCGTCCATGCGGAGATCGCCGCGGCGCTCGCAGAAGGGTTGGACGAGGGGGTCTTTCTCATCGAGTATGGACAGGATCCGCGAATCATCGCGGCGTCCGTCTCCGGCGAAGTGCTCTGGCAGATGGGCTTGGAGGAGGAGGCGCTGGTACGGCACGAGACCATCTCGAGCCTCGCGGTGCGGCTCGTCCATCCGTTCAATCTGGTGGCCGCCGCGAGCACCTCCATGTGGTTCCATCGCCAACGCGGTGACGCAGAAGCCACGCTGGCCTGTGCGGAGCGCATGATCCAGGTCGCGAAAACGAGCGGTGGATTCCCCGAATACGAGACCGCCGCGAAGATCTATCGCGGTTGGGCTCTGGCAGAGCTCGGACAGGCGGGAGAGGTCGTCGACGAGGTCCTGGCGCGGCTGGAGGAGTACTCCCGAGCCGGTGGCCAGACCTCCATGGCCACCTTCTACGCCATTGGAGCCGAGGTCTGCCGGCGGACGGGAAAGTTGGAGGATGCCCTCGGTCTGATCGACAAGGGGCTCTCCGCCTCACGGAACGGAGGCCTGCTCGCCGAGGTGGAGCTGTATTGCCTGCAGGGAGAGATCCTGGACGAGCTCGCGAGCCGGGCGGACCCATCCGAGGCGGAAGCCTCACTGTCCCGCGCGTTCGACCTCGCCTGCGAGCGCTGGCAGGTCGCCTACCTGGACCGGGTGATCCGCGGTCTCTCGCGTTTCCCGGGAGACCGGATCCGGGAGGTCCAGCGGGCTCAGAGTCTCCGCGAGGAGGTCCCTCGCCTTGTGAAGACGGCCAGGGACCGGGTCGAGGAGGAGATGGCCCGGGTGGCCTAAAAGAGCGTCTCCTTGGCGCGGAAGCCCAGATAGGCCTTGGCCGAAATCCCGCCTCGCGCATCCAGGACCAGCTTGAAGTCCGGCATTCTTTCGAGGCGGACCAGCGATTCGATACCGGGCAGATCGACCGTCTCGGCTCCCGCCCAGGCGAGGACCGCGGCGGCTTCCTCGGCCGTCGTGGCTCCGATGTCGGTGAGCCGCTCCGCCAGGTCCTCCCAAAGCTCGCGAGCGGTGGCTGGCGCAGGAAACGTCGATTCGACGCCGAGGATCGGTCCAATCGAATCCGCCACGTCGAGATACAGGGAGACGTGCGTCGGACCGTTCGCAAAGACAGAGGAGGCTTCCTCCCACTGGTCACGGCTGCCCGGCCAGCCGACGCGCTCCAGCCAGGACCAGGCGTGCGCCCGGGGGATCTGGGCGATGAGGCGAACGTGCTCGACGTTGCGGGACACGCACGGATCGGCGATGAACGTGATCTGCCCATCGTCCGGCAAGCTTTGCATGCAGTGCTCGAGGGTCCTGATCTGAGCGTCCCCGGCGGTGCGGCCGGTCAGGATCCGTCGGGTCCGCTGCACCAGGTCTCCGAGCTCGGCCGCCGAGAGTCCCAACAGACCGAAGTAGACCATGGGAGGCCGGCTCTCCCCTCCGCCCGGCAAGTCGTACTCCAACCAGAGGAGAGAGGTCCTGGCGGAGAGGAGAGCTCCAGGGATCGTCCATTCCTCAAGCAGCGGCCGCAACGCCGGTGCGGAAAGACGGGGCGCTCCCTGCGCGAGAGCCAGCGAGAGCTTGCGCCTGCCGCCCTGGCCATCCGAGAAGACGAGCAGATCCGCCCGGTCCGCTTCCGCTCCAAGATGCAGCTCGAACGCTCCGCTGGTGCCGACCGCGGGAAATCCTTTCGCAAACCGGTCGAGCCTCTCCAGAGCCGCCGGTCCAACGAGCTTCGCAGCATGCGGTGTCAATGCGGGTATCAGAGATTGCATCGAGAAGGCCATTGGACTGATCTCCTGAAATTGTCAAATAGTTTTTGCGGACGTCGCTGCGCTCTTCGCCTTCGACGAGATTGATGATCTCGACGTCCCAGGACCCATCCTCGGGGAAGACGGCCTGGCAGTGGATGGTATCGACGCGGCTCTGGGGCGAGTGATCGATCTCGAGGATCGTTGCGTCGAGCTTGAGGGCGCCACGATAAAATCGAACTTTCACTTGCGGCGCGAGGTTCAGCGCCGGAATCGCGATCTCGACCGCCTCGCCTTTCCGGCCGGCCTGCTGCGTGGATTGGCCAACGACGTTGGGATAATACATCGGCCACAGAAACGCATAATAACATCCGGAAAACATCTCATCGATTTCGGCGTGCAACTGCCGCGCAACCTGTTCGCGGTCTCCTGCAAGCAGATGCTGCCGCTCGGCCTGGGCAATGTCGTAGCGGTCCAGGACGCTGTTTGGATCGTCTGCGAACTCTCGACGTAAAGCGGAGCGTTGGGAGTAGTCGGATACGAATCGGAAGATCATTGTCGTTCCCTCCTGGTTTGGTACTGCCAAGTGGTTGAATCGTCGTACGACAAACGATCATTACAAGGTCCGTGCCAGGCCCGGGACGGCGTAAATCCGCCTCGCGGCGCGCTTTGGTGCCGAGATCCGCTTTGTCAGGAACCTGTTCGCGTTTGTCAGCCGTGTCAAGAGGGAGCCGTGCTCTTATCCGTCCCCCGGCAGCAGGAACTCCCCCTGCGCCCGCAGGTCGCCCGTTTCCACCATCTCCCGGATCACCGCCTCGATCGGCGCGCGCCGCGTTTTGGTGGTGCGGGCCCAGCCGAGGAGGCGGCTGACTTCCGCGGGAAGGTCCCCGGCGGCGATACCCGCCGAGGTCTGGACGACCTGCCGCACCGCCGCACGGATCGCCTCCCGCGAGATTCGCTCGATCTTCCGCTGGTTGGCCGGCAACCCGTGGCGCTCTCGCGCCGGCAGCTCGCCGTCGGAAGCGTTGGCCTCTTCCCGCGCAAGGACGGGGGGTGAGGGTTCCGGCGAAGCCGGCTCTTCTCGCGCTGCCGCTTTGGCCTGCTCCAAGGTTTCCGTCACCCGCCGCAGCTCCCCCCCAGGATCGCGGAACCAGTCGGGGCTCCAGATCCGGTGCAGGCGCCAGCCGAGCCGCGCCAGCACCTCGGGACGGAGCCGCTCGCGGTCGCGCGCCGAGCGGGCGCTCCGGTAGCTCGGCCCGTCGCATTCGATCCCCAGGAGATAGCGCCCGGGCCGCTCCGGGTCCACCACCGCCAGATCGAGGAAATAGCCGGCCACGCCGATCCGCTCGCGGACCTCGAAGCCCTGGCCGCGCAGGGCCTCGGCGACCCGGTCCGCGAAGGGCATCTCGACCCGCATGGCCGTATCCATCCCTGCCGCGGTCCCCCGCCGCGCCGCGGCTTCCAGGTAGGTCTTCAAGGCCGCGACCCCGGCCGCCGGCGAGCGCGCGAGATCGAGGTCTTCGCTCGTGAAGTTCGCAAAGACCTCGCAGCGGTGCTTCGCGCGGCTGATCAGCACGTTGAGCCGCCGCTGCCCGCCCTCCTGGTTGAGCGGTCCGAAGTTGTGCGACAGGGTGCCGTCCTCTGTCCGGCCATAGCCGACGCTGATCAAGATGACGTCCCGCTCGTCCCCCTGGACGTTCTCCAGGTTCTTGACGAAGAACGGCTCTTCCGGGTGGGCCGCGAAGAACGGCTCGCAGGCGGGGTCCTGGCGGCGCAGCAGCTCGACCTCGTCGAGGATCGCCTGCGCCTGCGCCAGATTGAACGCGGCCACGCCGAGCGAGAGCTCCGGCCGCGTGCGCGCGTGCTCCAGGACCGCGCGGGCCACGGCCTGCGCCTCGCCGCGGTTGCGCCGCTTGCTCGTCCCTGGCTCGTAGAACGTGTCCGGCAGGTGATGGAAGACCAGTCCGCGCGTTTCCCGTCCCAGGTCCGGGCTGGGGAAGACGACCAGACGGTCCTCGTAGAACAGCCGGTTCGACACCGCAATCAGCGACTCGTGGCGGCTGCGGTAGTGCCAGCGGAGCGTCTGTTCCGGAGCCCCGCGGGCGCGGAACAGGCCGAGGACGCTCTCCAGGTCCGCGGGCGCGTCGTCGTCCTCCTCGTCGTCGCTCCCCGGATCGGTGAGCTTGTCGAAGAAGGTCGTCGGCGGGAGCTGCTGGCTGTCGCCCACCACGACAGCCTGGGCGCCGCGCAGCAGGGCGCCGAGGGCGTCGACCGGCCGCACCTGGCTCGCCTCGTCGAAGATCACCAGGTCGAACCGGACGCTCCCTGGCGGCAGATACGCGGCCACCGAGAGCGGGCTCATCAAAAGGACGGGCTTCATCGTCTGCACCGCATGGCCGGCCTGGCTCATCAGCTGGCGGATCGGCAGGTGGCGCCGCTTCTTCTCGAATTCGCGGCGCAGCGTTCCGATCTGGCCGGCCGCTCCCTCGCGCGGCAGGCGCTCCCAGTGATGGCGCGCCACCCGGGCGCGGTTGGCCAGCAGAGTCTGGGCGTCCAGGCTGCGGAAAGACGCCACGGCGTGCGTCTGCTGGCTGCCATGGAAGCGCGCCAGCTCGGGCCGTTCCCGCTCCGCCCGTTCGAGGAGCGCCGTGAGCCAGGAACGGCGCAGCAGGTCCGCAAGCGCCTGGCCAGCCGCGGGCCACGCCTCGGCCGCGGCCAGGACCGGCGCCAGACCGGCCTCGCCCAGATTCCGGGCCAGGTGATTGACCGCCACCATGTCCTGGAGGCGCGGCGCGTGCTCGGCCCAGGCGTGGAAGGCCGTCTCCTGCTCGGAGAAGGGGAGGGCGGCGAAGGTCGGGGGCTCCGTCGAGGTCATCGTGGTCGGGGCCTTCCCCCGCCCGACCTCACCCCCCCGGCCCCCCTCTCCCATCGCCCCCCCGTCCGCCGGGAGAGGGGGGAGACTTACAAATGCAGCATGCGCGTTTTTGGGGATGGGAGGGGGCGCCCCTCTCCCGGTCGGTGGGGGGGCGATGGGAGAGGGGTCGGGGGTGAGGTCGGGCGGGGGGCCGCAACGCTTCGGCTCGTCGAGATCGATCGCCGTGAGCACGGCCGCCGTGGCCTGACCCGAACGCTCGAGAGCCGCCCCCAGCTCCCGCGTCGCGCCTGGAACCGCAGCATCCGCCGGCCGCTCCAGCACCGCGAGGATCCCGGCCGGCAGCTGGTTCCCGGCGATCTCCGCATGGGCGCGGGCCAGAAAGCCGGCCACCCGGGTGAGGTCGTCCCAGTTGGAGCGGAGCCCCGCCCACCGGTCGCGAAACAGGCGGGCCAGAAGCGCTTCGCCATCGTGGAGCTTCCGCGCCAGCCCTTGGGCCTCCAGGAGGACGTCGGCGGTGCGCAGCAAGCGCTCCCACTCCTTGGGAGCGGCGCCGCGATAGAGGCCCGCGACCTGCCGCCGGGCGCGGCGGTATGCGCCGGAGAGGAAGCGCCACCACTTCGGGCCGTAGTGCGCGAGCGCCTTGCGTGCCTCCAGGCCGTCGTCCGTCCAGGCGCTCTCCAGAAGGAGCGGCTCGTATTCGGCGTGAAGGCGGGCCAGGGCGGCGCCGGAGGCGAGGAGGTCGGGGAGATCGGCGCGCGACCAACCGGTGTCCGCCAGATCCAGCCCCCGCAGGTCCGGAGCCTCGATCACCGCCTGTCCGGCCCGTTCGACGCGGCGGGCCGCGGCGAGATCGGGTGGCTCGGTGAGACCCAGCAGGCCGGCCAGGCGGGACGCCGCCGCCCGTGCACCGGCGAGGGCGCCGGACGCGGCACGGGAGAGCGGGGCCACGTCCGACCGGAAGGCCAGGACGCGGCTGCCGAAGAACGGATGCTCGCGCAGCGGTCCGATCGTGGCGATCAGCCCCTGGAGCTCCGAGGCCAGCGCCTCGCGCCGCCGGAAGTCGGCCGCGCTCCACTCCGCCATCCCCTCGATGCGCAGCGGAGGCGGCGCCAGAGGGTCGAGCCGCGCGTCGAGACGGAGGCGGTGCCCGAAGGCGTCGTGCGGGCGGACGCCGCTCGTCCCGACCTCGTCGTTGACCGCGTCGCAATAGGCGTTGAGCCGGTCGCGGATCGACTGCCAGGCGGCGAGATCCGCGTCGGCCTGGGGGAGGACCGGGCTGCCGAGGGCGAGCGTGTGCCGCAGCTCCTCCAGGACCTCGCGCTTGTTCGTCTTGTGGCTGTGCAGCTCCAGGGCGAAGAAGCCGAGACCGATCTTGTCCAGGTTGCGCTTGACCACCTCCAGGGCGGCCATCTTCTCGGCCACGAAGAGCACCGTCCGGTCCGCGGCCACCGCCTCGGCGATCAGATTGGTGATCGTCTGTGACTTGCCGGTGCCGGGCGGGCCCTGGACGACCAGATTGCGACCGTGGAGCACGTCGAGGATCGCCAGCGTCTGCGAGCTGTCGGCGTCCACCACCGGATGGAGCGCGCCCGGATCCACGCGCCGGTCCAGGTTGTCCTCCTCGCCGATCACGGCAGGCGCCTCGTGGAAGCTGTCGGCGAGCAGCGCCTGGAGGATCGGATGGCTCGCCGGCTGCGCCTCCTCGGGCCAGGAGCGCGGATCGAGGTCGCGGTACATCAGCAGCTTGCTGAACGAGAAGAACCCGAGCACCACGGCGGAACCGTCCACCCGCCAACCCGTCCGTCCGGCCACGGCCGCGCCCACCGCGCGGAAGTAGGCCTCGACCGCGACCTCCTCGTCGGCAAGCTCGGGGATCTCGGGGAGCTCGATCCCGAAGTCCTGCTCGAGCTTCATGCGGAGCGACAGGTTCTCGCCGATCTCCTCGCCGGTATAGCGCAGGCGGAACTGCGAGCGGACGTCCGACCGGGAGATCTCGACCGGCACCAGGATCAGCGGCGCCCTGCGGACCGTCTCGGCCGGCTCGGTCTCCGACCATTCGAGAAGGCCGAGAGCGACGTAGAGGATATTGACGCCCTGCTCCTCCAGGAACGTCCGGGCCGTGTAGTACGTGTTGAGCAGACGGGCCTGGAGCTGGGTGGGGGAGTAGGGGGTGGCCCCCTCCCCGTCCCTCCCTCGCGGAGCGGGAGAGGGCGCCCCCTCCCGTTCGGAAGTTTCCTCTTCTTCTTCCGGGCTTGCTGTGCCCACGGGGCTGTCCGGAACCGTCTCCCCTCTCCCGATTTGCGGGGGAGGGGCCGGGGGAGGGGGGGGAGGGGGCGCCGGCCGCGGAGCGAGCGAGCGGCCTTCGGTCACCAGCAGCCGGAAGATCTCCGCCGGAACGGCGCCGGTCATCTCGGCGCCGCGGGTCCGCAGCGACTGGTAGTTGAGGAGGGTGTTGCGCAGGCTGAGGTCGAGGAGATCCTGACGCGCCTGGTCGAGCCTCTGGTGCAGTAGTTCGGGCATCCGGGAGGAGATATGGTAGCGCAGGAAGCCCCGGAACGCCGGCTGCCGAGGAAGTAGTTGGCGGCCGGCACTCCACGCGAGGGAAGCCTGGCTTTCGAAACACCCTCTCAGTGCGTCTCTACGCTCGCCGGCGCCGGCTCCCCCGGTACCGGGTCGGTGGTCAGCCGCAAGGTATCGAGCCCGCCGACGAAGTCTCTGCCCAGCCGGCCGGAGACGAAGAAATGATTCCCGAGGAGCTTCTCGTAGTCGAGATAGACGGCGCCGGTGTAGACCAGCGCGACGAGCGACTCCAGGTCGTTGCCGCCGGCGACGAAAGCGATCCTGCCCGGCGAGGGGAGCGCCCGCCCAGTCGAGACGGTCACCCACTGGCAGGTACACTTGTGGTACGAGACGACCTTGGGGCCGATGTCGCAGCCGCCGTTGTGCAGCGGCACCACGCGGTCGATGTCGAGTTGCTCATGGAGCGGCTTGAGCGTGCCGTCGACCAGGTCGTACGCCTCCCAGTCCAGGTGCAGGACGCCGCTCGCGTCCTGGCGATACCGTGCGCCCGAGATCGTGCCGTTGCGCAGCGTGTCGTCGAGCACCGCGATGCCGAGGAAGACATTGCGGTTGAGGGAATCGTCGAAGCCCACTCGCAGGCTCTCGCCATCCGAATCGTAGCTGACCGCCACCCGGTCGGTGCCGATCAAGACGCTCTCCTCATAGGCGCCGAGCGTGTCGCTCGCGAAGTCGTCGAGCACCTGGGCGCCGGCAAGTGAAGGAAGGACGAGGGCGAGGACGAAGGCAGACAGAATGCAGCGTTGACGGGTCATAGCTCCTCCGCGTGGGTAAACGGCCTCACCAAGAGAGGTGCCGGCGATCCGCTTCGCGTGACAACTTGATCATCAAGGTCACGATTTGTTCGCCGCAAGCACTGTCATTTCGTGAGGGCCTCCCGTGAGCGCCCTCGTTCCGCGGCCGCGGGCTCACTGGCTTGAGACAAGCGCTCAGAAAGGTGGATTGCTATGCGACGAGCGATCAAGGAATCTGTGTCCCGCCTGGCTGCAATCGTCCCGCTGGCACTGCTCGCGATGTTGGCCCTGGCCGCGGCGGCGCCGCAGCAGCAGCTCGCGTCCGTGCAGCCCGTGGCGACGGCTTTGCCTTCCGGAGTACGGGTGGAGTTTGCCCAGCTCAACTGGTTGGGAGAGGGCGGTAAGGCGGGGTTTCCGCAGTCGCGGGTCGGCACCGCTGAATTCTCCTTTGGCCCGGAGGCTGGGCCGCTGGTGGCCGGCAACGGCGCATTCATCAATGTCGTCACCCAGGTCCCCGGGGGAACGCGCTCCTGGGCGGTGCGCAACCTCTTCGTGCGGTACCCCTCGGCCGCCCACATGGAGGGCTCGCATCCCAGCGTCCAGTTCAGCCTGACGACTCCCAACGGGCTGCGGGTTTCTTCCCTGTCCTATTCCCTGAGCGTCACCGCTTCGCCGCTCAATGCGGCGCCGAGCAGCCCGCTCGCTTTCGCTCCGGTGGCGCTGGAGAACTACCACACCGGCGGCTTCAACGGCGGTGGCTCGGGCCTGTCGCTCCGTCCGTTGACCATCGGGCCGTGGATCGGCCCCGCCGTCATTCCGCGTGGCCCAACCGCGACGACGGACGTACCCGCCGATGGCATTCCGCCAGTGGACGAGGGCACCAACGGCTGCGCGCCCGGCTCGGTGGCGCGCTCGATCGCCTACATGACCGGTGACGAGGACGCCCAGGACATCTACGACGATCTCTACGACGACATGGGGACGACCGAAGAGGACGGCACGCAGATCGACAACATCGTGAAAGGAAAGGCCGCGTATGCCGAAGCCAACGGCCTCGACATCACGACCGATCTCAACTCGGACGGGATCGACAGCATCGGCGACGCGATGGACACGCTGGACAAAGGCGGCGACGTCGAGATCCTGATCGGTTGGGATGAGGGAGGCGGCCATGCGGCGATGGTGACCTCGATCACCGACAACGGCGACGGCACCTATACCATCACCTACGTGGACGATCCCAACCAGGGTGATGGCAAAGGCGAGAACGAGGAACACACCATCACGGTCAACGCCGACGGCTCGTTCGACGGCGGCACAGTCATCGGCTTCATCACCGAGACGCTCAACTGACACGCGGTGGCATGTCGGCGGGGCGCCGGATCGTCTGAGGCCGCCTACGCCGTTCCCGCGGTCTCTTCCTCCGACTCGTCAGGGATGTTGTCGTCGGCGGCGTCCATGAAATCTTTGATCACGAAGTAGCGGCCGGCCATGCCGCCGATCGGCTGCGTGGTCGGCCGGCCGTTCGGGTTGTGGTTGGGATTGACCTGGCCGGGGTCCTTGGTGTGATTGATGAAATTGATCAGGTAGTTGGAGTTGTACCCTCGGAAGGCCCGGCGGTTGATGTCCTCGTCCAGAGGCCAGTAGTTGTTGACGGCGTCGGCCCCCCCGAAACCCAGGTCGCGCACGTGGTCGCCGTCCATCTGCGGGTGCTGGTTGCGCAGATTGTAACCCGCGTTGGCGAGAGCCGCGTTGGCCGCAACCTGATTGGGTGTCTGATCGGGGCGGCTGCCGATCGGCTGCTTCTGAAGTGTGAACGCGGCCAGATTGTTGAGCACCGGCCGATTCGCCGCGGCGACGGTCAGGTTGACCGGAAAACCGTTGGCCGTCGTCGGGCCATTGGGATAGGTATAGTTCCCGGGAGCGACTCCGGCTGCGTTTCCGGCAGGGATGACGATGTCCCGGTAGTCGGTTGCAGGGTTCTTGTACCAGACGATGGGAATGGGATCGTTGTTCGCGCCCGTGTGGTAAACGTAAGAGTTGAGATCGCCGGCGAAGACCTCGCGGGGCCCCAGCCTGGCCTCGGCCTCGCTGCTGACCTGTCCCAGCTCCAGCTCGAGCGCCTTGCCTTTGACGATGAGTGTGGCCAGGAGCTTCTTGTCCGCTTCGAGCACCCGTCCGCCCCGCAAGCCCGCGGCATCGAAGTTGTCGATCAGGATTCTCGCCTGACGGTCGAGCTGGTCCAGCTGATCAGAGATGGCGCGGTCCTGCCCCTGGAGCCGCCGGGGCCTTGGGTGTGCCTGGCTGATCAGGTCGATCTCGCGGATCTTGGCGAGCGTCCGGTTCGTGCGGTGCCGGATGCCGGTCCACTGAGCTCTCAGCTCGTCGCTCGATTTGCGGGCGAGGCGTGCGATTTCATCCTCACGGCGCTGCCGCTCCCGGTCGAAGTGCGCCTGGACTCTCTGTTGCTGCGCGGCCCGGGCCGCCTTGTTGACTTTGCCCATCTGGGCTGGAGAGGAGGTCATGCCGTTGCGGGCGAAGGGAGGTGGCGGCAGGGGAGCCGGCGCTCCGGTGATTCCCGCCGCGGCCCGGGCGCCGGCCTGATCCGCCTGCTGTTCGAGGCGCGGGTCCTCGTTGACCTTCTGACCGCCGATCGCGCCGGTCGCGGGGACCTGGCTCCGGCGCTGCTGGGCGACATGGGCCAGCTCATGAGCGATGAGGCGGCGGCCCATCGTAGTGTCGGGCCGGTACTGGCCCGGCGCGAAGCACACCTCTTCGCGGCGGGCGAAGGCGTCGGCTCCGAGTGCCACGGCCTCGCGCGAGCGGGTCTCGATCCGGACCGTGGAAACGTCCTCGCCGAGCGCTTCGCCGATCTCCTCGACGACCGTCCGCCGCGGTGCGAAGACCGGGGGCAGCCGGTGCGGCGCGCCATCCCGGGTTTCGCGCGGGCCTCCAGGCTGCGTCCGCTCAGCCGCCGGACCACTTCGGCCGCGCGTCTCCGGCGCCGTGATGGACCGGCCTCCACCCTCGCGAGAGCTCCGAACCGCCTCCTTCCTCGTCCGCATCCGCACGGCCGCCTCCTGGTCTGAAAGGACCTCCTGGAGAGGGAATGGTAACGCAGGAAGCCCGCCGTGGACCCGGGGGGCCGCCCAACAAAATCTTCAAGGGGTGCAGGACTCAGCGAAGTGCTACACCTTGAAGCTCACGCCCTCGTCCAGCGGAGGCAGCTGGGGAACCTACTTCTACTTCGGAGGCCCCGGCGGCAAGGGCTGCTGACCCGACAATCAAGGTCTTCGGTGTGCCAGAATCGGAGGTGCGATGAAAAAGCTCCTCGCCCTCCTCCTGCTCCTCGCCCTGCCCGCCCGGCCGTCGGCCGCTCCGCAACCGAATCCTCAGCCGCGGGCGCTCGTCCTCACCCATGTCACGGTGATCGACGCGACCGGCGCTCCGGCGCGGCCGGACAGCACGGTCGTGATCACCGGGGGCCGGATCACCGCGCTCGGCAGGACCGGAGAGGTCCGGACGCCCGAGGGTGCGCAGGTGGTCGATGCCAAGGGCAAGTTCCTGATTCCCGGCCTCTGGGACATGCACGTCCACTGGTACAACCCCGACTTCCTGCCTCTCTTCATTGCCAACGGGGTGACCGGAGTCCGCGTGATGTGGGGCGGATCGCTGCATCACCAGTGGCGCCAGGAGATCGAGCGGGGCGAGCTGCTCGGGCCGCGCATGCTCATCGGCAGCCCGATCGTGGACGGCCCGGTCCCCATCTGGCCCGGCTCGATCATGGTCGGCGATGCCGCCGAGGGCCGGCAGCTGGTGAGCCGCGTGAAGCAGGAAGGCGCCGATTTCATCAAAGTCTACAATCGGATTCCGCGCGAGGCGTACTTCGCCATCGCGGACGAGGCGAAGAAGCTGGGGATTCCTTTCGCCGGGCACGTTCCGGATGCCGTGTCCGCGACGGAAGCGTCGGATGCGGGACAGAAGAGCATCGAGCACCTGACGGGCATCCTCGAAGCGTGCTCCACCCGCGAAGAGGAGGTGCGGAGGACGAGAGAGGAGGTGTGGTCGCACCTCCCTCAAGGGCAGAGGATCCCCAGCCGCGCCCTCCTGCGCCCCCTGAACCGCACGATCCTGGAGACTTTCAGCGCCGAAAAGGCGAGCGCTCTCTTCGCCCGTCTCGCGCGCAACCACACCTGGCAGTGCCCCACCTTGACGGTGCTGCGCAACATGGCCTCTCTCGACGATCCGAAGCTGCACGACGATCCGCGGCTCGCCTACATGCCGTCCGACGTCAGGACCTCGTGGAATCCGGCGACGGATTTCCGTCTGAAGGACAGGACTCCGGAGGATTACGAGCGGGCGAGAACGGCTTTCCGGAAGCAACTCGAGCTGGTGGGGCTGATGCGCCGGGCGGGCGTGGAATTCCTGGCGGGAACGGACGTGATCAATCCCTACTGCTTCCCCGGCTTCAGCCTGCACGACGAGCTGGGGCTGCTCGTTCAGGCGGGCCTTTCCCCCCTGGAGGCGTTGC